>CALMGA010000479.1:10659-16539 GCA_937863205.1 uncultured Beijerinckiaceae bacterium
TCCGCGACTTCCGCTCCTACGCCTGCATCTTGGCGGGATACACGATCGCCATCATCTCGGTGGCCAACATCGACACGCCAGCGGACGTCTTCTACACGGCGGTCAATCGAGTGGCCGCCATCGCGCTCGGCATCGCCGCTATCGCGCTCACCAACATGGTCCTGAGGACGCCGGAGGCATCGCGCCCGCTGATCGCCAAGCTGCGCGTGGCAACGGCCGACGTGGTCGCCCTGGCTCTCGATGCGCTGGACCGTCGCTGTCAGCCCGACGCCTCGACCTGCGTCGACCTGAGCGCCCGGCTGATGCCGTTGCGGGGCGAGATCACCTTCGCGACGCCCGAAAAGCCGAACGGCCGCGCGCGGGCGGCGGGCGGGCGCAGCGCTTTGTTGGCCCTCTTCGAAGCGATCTCCGCCATCCAGGCGGTCGGCGTCGGCCTCGCCCGACTCGACCGGCCCTCGGAGATGGTGGATGAGGCCGTCGCGCTCGCGCGCGAGGCCTTGCGATTGCAGTCCCCGGAAAAACGCCTCCCCGCGCTGCAGGCGGCGGCTTGCGCGGCGCTCGTCGCGGACCGACTCGCAATCGAAGAGGCCTTCGTCCTCGACCGCCTGATGTTCCTGATCGAGACCATGGGCCTGCTCCGGGACGGGCTGCGGGCTCTACGATGCGGCTGGTGGCCGTGTCGAAACGTCGGCGTCCCCGTGCACGTCGACTGGGTCGCCGTGCTCCTGAACGCCGCGCGCGTGCTGGTGGTTGTGGGCGTCGCCGGCGCGATCGGAACAACCCCGCCCTCACCTGCGTCGTCGTCCACGAACCCGAAGGGATTGGTCAGGAGGCGATGAATGATGGACGCCATCGCCGATCGGATCGCCACGGCATCCGCTCATCGCGACGTTCAGGACGGAACGACACTGCCGACGCGGCTGCCGGTCGGCGGGAGCAAGGCGCAATGGTCCGTTCCCATGTCCAATGTCATTCCGATGTCGATGGCGAGTTGAAGGTCCGATGGAGAGCGTCCTGATTTTCTATGGCTCATACCGGTCCGACCGGCAGGGCATCCGCCTCGCGGAGTACCTCGTGCGCGCCTTCGCCGCCCGCGGCGCCCGCCCCGAGATCGTCGACGCGAAGGCAGTCGGTCTGCCGATGCTCGACCGCATGTACAAGGAGCATCCCGCGGGCACCGCGCCGCCGGCGATGGAGACGCTGGCGGGCAAGATCAGGAGCGCCGACGCCTTCGTGTTCGTGGCAGGCGAGTACAATTGGAGCGTCCAGCCCGGCTTGAAGAACCTGACCGACCACTTCCTGGAGGAATGGTTCTGGCGCCCGGCGGCGCTCGCCAGCTACTCGGCGGGACGCGTCGCCGGGGTGCGCTCGTCGGTCGCCTGGCACGGCATCCTATCGGAGATGGGCACCGTCGTGGTGTCGAGCACGCTGGCGGTCGGTAACATCGGGGAGTCGCTCGACGCTTCGGCCCGACCCACCGGCGAGGGCGGCGCCGCGCTCGAACGCGCCTTCCCACGCTTCGCCGACGACCCCGCCTGGTGGGCCGAGGCCGCGAGGGCGCAGCGGGCGCGCGTCACGCCG
This sequence comes from uncultured Beijerinckiaceae bacterium, assembly GCA_937863205.1. The sequence goes on from CALMGA010000479.1 coordinate 12,241, forward strand.
CCGTACTGAAGCGCCGCGTGTCGGCTACTCCCGGATCGACGGGCATGCGCCGGCACCGGCTTCGCCGGTCCGACACCGAGATGGCAATGGCACCTCGGTGTCCGTCGGGGCATGTCAGACTGAACGGCCATCGAGTCCGACGTGCACCAGACCGTTCCCAGCGTCGTCCGGTGCGGTGCACGCGGTGCCGATGGGGAAACCTACGGCGCGACAAACATGATGTCGGCACCGTTCCATCGCGGCAATGCACGCCGGCAGGCTGCGGATCGAGAACGGGAACGCGTCCACTCATGCGCGTGGGGTCGGAAGCGGCGGGCGACCTCGCAGCCGCAGCGTCCCCGATCCCCTTGATCGTGTCCCACAACATCCCGGGGAATGCCCGCAAGCATGTCGTCCTAGGGAAGCATCCCGATCCTAGGATCGCTGATCCTAGGATCGGGATGCTTCTGGTTGGCGTTTTCCCATGCGAGTAAACAATCACGGACGCCGTCGCCCAGGTGAAGAGGATGGACGTGGTCCGATGTTGATAGGCGAGAATTTCACAAATCGAAGTGTCTTCGGATCTCCCAGCGCCGATGGCGGAGCAGGTAGTCGCCGATTAGCGACATCCGGCGGGGTGGGCGATCCGCGCGCCGCCCAGGTGGACCCGAGCGGCTGCGGAGCGCCGGTTCGCATCGCAACCCAATCTGAGCTGCCGCCTCCCCGACACGCCGCGTTTGGCGGGCGTCAAGACGGCGCCGACGCGACGAACGCGCCTGACGGTCCGTACGCGGGGCGCCCCATCGTTGGCCGACGCCGACTTCGTGACCATGGTGGAGGTGGTCGTGCCCAACCACGGCGAGCCGACCGCGTGACCGTCCATCGCGCCGCCGCTGAACGAACCTGAACGCAAGGAGAACCCCATGACACGCTCGCAAGCGGCCGAGGCCCGCCACGGCTTGGACCTTCTCGACCAACCCATCCTCAACCGGGGCACAGCTTATACCGAGGCGGAACGCAGAGAGAACGGCCTTGAAGGCCTGCTGCCCCCTGCCGTCGAAACCATCGAGCGGCAGCTCGAACGGGTGGTGGGCCACCTCGAGAAGAAGCCCAACGACCTCGAACGCTACATCTACCTCGTCGGCCTCTGCGACCGCAACGAGACGCTGTTCTACAAGACGCTGATGAGCGATCCGGCGCGTTTCGTGCCGATCGTCTACGACCCCACCATCGCCGACGCCTGCCTGCAGTTCGGGCACATCTATCGCCGGGCGCGAGGCATGTACGTCACCAAGCAGATGAAGGGCCGGATGGCCGAAGTGCTGCGCAACTGGCCGGTCCAGGACATCCGCTTCATCTGCGTGTCGACGGGCGGCCGCATCCTCGGGCTGGGCGACATCGGCGCCAACGGGATGGGCATCCCGATCGGCAAGCTGCAGCTCTACACCGCTTGCGCCGCCGTGCCGCCGGACTGCTGCCTGCCGGTGCTGTTCGACATCGGCACCACCAACGCCGCGTTGCGCGCCGACCCGCTCTACCTCGGCCTGCGCGAAGAACCTCCCGCGACCGAGGCGGAGGTCGACGCGCTCGCCGACGAGTTCGTCGCCGCCGCCAACGAGGTGTTCTCGGGCGTGTGCGTGCACTTCGAGGACTGGAAGGGCACCGACGCCATTCGCCTGCTGTCGCGCTACGCCGACAAGCACCTCGTCTACAACGACGACATCCAGGGCACGGCGTCGGTGACCCTCGCCGGGCTGATCACCGCGCTGCAGATCAAGAACGAGGCGTTGAAGGACCAGCGCGTGTTCTTCCTGGGCGCCGGCTCGGCGGGCATCGGCATCGGCAACATGATCGTCGAGGCGATGGTCGACGAGGGGCTGGAACGCGCCGAAGCCGAGAAGCGGATCTCGCTGTTCGACGTCGACGGCTTGATCGAGCCGTCGCGGCATGACCTTTCGCCCTCGCAGAAGAGGTACGCGCACGAGGGCGACAGGGCGACGAGGGATCTCGCCGAAGCGATCGAGGCGAAGAAGCCGACGATCCTGATCGGCGTCAGCACCACCGGGGGGGCCTTCACCGAGCAGGTGGTGAGGACGATGGCCAAGCACGTCGAGCGGCCGGTCATCTTCCCGCTGTCCAACCCGACCGACAAGGCCGAGTGCACGCCGGAGCAGGCCTACGGTTGGACGGACGGAAAGGCGCTGGTCGCCTGCGGCGTGCAGTTCCCCGACGTCGCCATCAACGGCAAAACCTTTCTGCCGGGGCAGGCGAACAACTTCTACATCTTCCCCGCCGTCGGCCTCGCCGTCTACGCCACCAAGCCCAAGCGCATCACCGACAAGATGTTCATCATCGCGGCGAAGACGTCCGCCGACCAGGTGAGCCAGGCCGACCGCGACAAGGGCATGCTGTTCCCCAAGCAGTCCGACATACTGGAGGTGGAACTGACGACCGCGACCCGTTTGGCGGAGTACATCTTCGACGCCGGCGAGGCCTCGGTGGAGCGGCCGCGGGACATCCGTGCCTGGATCGAAGGCCTCACCTACAAGCCGGAGTACCGCTGACAAGGGATGCCGGATGACGATGGCCGCATAGCCCCGTCATGGAGCCGATCCCAGGACTCGGTCGCGCATGACTTGGCCAAGCCTGCGTCGCTGCGATGTCGGTGCACTTCCACATCCGGGAATACTTGAAACGTCGGGCGCAAGAGTCCGGCGCCATCTTCGCAGTTTGGACAGGAGGTTCACATGAGGACAATGCTCAAGATCGCGGTGTGCCTCGCGGGAGGCATGACGATCGTCGGTGACGGCTTCACGCAGGAGGCGATCAAGCCTGGCACGCGTGGCTCCGACCCCGTCACCCGCGGAACCGGCGTCGGGCCGGACTGTGCCATCACCGGGTTATAGCGAGAGCGGTCGGGGAGGAACCGGCGGAACGGGTGGAGGCCCGACGACGAACGGAACGGCCGCCGGCGGTGGGACGGCGACGGGCGGGACTCCGGGCGGCTACCCCGATCGCCAGTGATCCGCGGTCCCCGTCCCTCGACGATTCATGGCGATCACGGTCGGACGGATCCGGCCGACGTTCACGCGAACCTCCTCAGGTCGCGACGCCAGGAAAGACACATGAAGGCCAGTGGAGCGGCCCGCGGCCATCTCGAAAGGAGCATGCCATGTTCGGTCTGGGAGCGAAGGACCATCCGACCCTGAAAGACGTGCCCATCGGCCTCGACGCGACCGGCACCCGGCGCGAGTTCGACTCGATGGGCGACATCGAGGTGCCCGCCGACAAGTACTACGGCGCGCAGACCGCCCGCTCGCTGGTGCACTTCTCGATCGGCGACGACCGCATGCCCAAGGCGGTGTACCACGCCTACGGCCTCGTCAAGAAGGCCTGCGCCCTGGTCAACCAAGCCGAAGGGCGCCTGCCGGACTGGAAGGCGGAAGCCATCGTGCAAGCCGCCGACGAGGCGATCGCCGGCAAGCTCGACGAGCACTTCCCGTTGTTCGTCTGGCAGACCGGCTCGGGCACACAGTCCAACATGAACGTCAACGAGGTGCTGTCCAACCGCGCGATCCAGCTGCTCGGCGGCGAACTCGGGACCCAGAAGCCGGTCGGTCCCAACGATGACGTCAACATGGGGCAGAGCAGCAACGATACCTTCCCGACCGCGATGCACGTCGCGGCGCTGACCTTGGTCGACGACCGCCTCCTGCCGGAGTTGGACAAGCTGGCGACGGCGATCGAAGCCAAGGCGAATCGTTGGATCGGCGTGGTCAAGACCGGACGCACCCATCTGGAGGATGCCACGCCCCTCACCGTCGGCCAGGAATGGTCGGGCTACGCCGCGCAGATCCGCGCCGCCAGCGCCGCCGTTGGGGCGAGCCGCGCCGGCCTCTACGAACTCGCGGTGGGCGGCACGGCGGTCGGCACGGGCCTGAACGCGCCGAAGGGCTTCTCGGTCAAGGTGGCTGCGAAGATCGCGGAATTGGCCCGCAAGCCGTTCGTCACCGCCCCCAACAAGTTCATGGCGCAGGGCTCGCTCGACGCGATGGTGGCGGCGCACGCCGCGCTGCGCGGCGTCGCGGTGGCGCTGATGAAGATCGCCAACGACATGCGCTGGCTGGCCTCGGGCCCGCGCTGCGGCCTGGGCGAATTGAAGCTGCCACAGAACGAGCCGGGCTCGTCGATCATGCCTGGGAAAGTGAACCCGACGCAGTGCGAGGCGATCGTTATGATCGCCATCCAGGTGATCGGCGACGACACGGCGGTGGCCTTCGCCGGCAGCCAGGGCAACTTCGAGCTGAACGCGATGCGCCC
>CALMGA010000480.1:0-1911 GCA_937863205.1 uncultured Beijerinckiaceae bacterium
GCGATGGATCGCCCCTGTGCTTCTCGGACGGGACGACCAGGGCAAGCCGATGCGACCGACGAAGGCCTCGACGCCACAGGACCGCTTGCGATCGCGTCCGGACGCCTTTGCATGGGGCGCCATGTGGAATGGGATTCCGGTTCCAGGCGCTCTATCCCCCCTTTCGCCGTGCCCCGGCAGCATGCGGATGAGCTCGGATCACCGTGGCGTCGATGCTGATCTCCACTCCGAGTCGGGATCGCTCGACACGGTGTCGAACAAGCGATGACGGCGTTCAGGCGCACAAAGGTCCTTCGACGAACCGCCGCCGGCTTGTTATTCTCGATCGGGATCGCCGGGATCGGCATAGCATGCGGAGCCGAGAATGGATGCTTCAGGATTCGTACGCTTCGACCTGGGAATACGCGAGCAGGCGAACGACTTGGCGGCTCGCTACCAACTGCATCTGCAGCCGCATCTCCACCGGAATTTGGTGCACGTACATCCTCACGTGCACTCCTTGACGGGTCCCCTAAGCTTCCACGGCGAAGGCAACGAGATTTTCTTTGGCGAAGGGTGCCGCTTCAATGGGGAGATCGTGTTCATCGAGTCGCACGGGTGCGTGCGGTTCCATGGCGACCAGCATCTATTGAACCTGCAGGCGTTCATCTATGAACGAAGCACTCTTGAAATCGGACGCGGCACGGTCGCCTACGGTGTCCGGGTCTGGCTCAGCCACGCTAACAAGCTGTTGATCGGAGATCGTTGTCTTTTCGCCGACGGCATCTCGATCCGCACGACCGATCACCAGTCCATTTTCGACGTCGACACGTTGGAGCTGCTCAATCCGAGCGCGGACGTGCAGATCGAGAACCGCGTCTGGGTCGGCCAGGACGTGACGATCCTGAAGGGCGTCACCATTGGGGCCGGCTCGATCATCGGCGCCAAGTCGCTCGTGAACCGGTTGGTGCCGCCGCGCGAGCTGTGGTCCGGGTCGCCCGCGCGCATGCTGCGGCAGCGCGTGTCCTGGTGCGAGCCCAACCCGGCCTCGGCCGATCAGATGAAAGCGCAGCTCGACGAGCTTGGGATGTAAGGTGGCCCGGCCGACCAGCATGTCTCGATCGGGTTCGCGAGGATAAGCCCCGGCAACGGAATGCGGCAACGAGCAGGCACCGAGCGCTTTGCCGCCTCGCAAGGTGGCGCGGCGCCTCTCCGACAAGTCGACGGCTTGCGGGCGGTAACCCCGGCATTTATCGTTGTGATCATCGATGCTGCACGCCAGTACGAGACGCGTCCGTCGCGCGGATCAGGTGCTATGCGCGTTCAACCCGATGGCAAAGACACAGCGCCCGCCTGTTCGAGAAGCCCGGGCGTGATAGGGGACATTCGAATGCAAATCGTCGCGACGCCCCAAACGGCGGACGATCAAGCGCCAGATGATCGACTTCTGGTTCCGGCCGAGGACATCATCAATGCGCTCTACGACTTGCTTCTTCTTCGCCACGCCGACGAGGACGGTATGTGCAAGAAGATGGCCGGGCTCGCAGCCAGCCAGACGACCTTCCGTGAGATCATCTACGAAATGCTGTCCTCCGCGGAGTTCGCGCGCAACCTGCCGCGCTTCCTTGAATTCGCTATTCAGAAAAACGCCCTCAAGTTTACGAATGACGTGTCGGAGAGCGGCGAGGTGTGGCAACTGATCCGCATGTGGGTCAACGCCCAGGCGCGCACCGGTTACCTGGTCGATGTCGGGGCAAGGGGTCGCGAGCGGTCGAACTCCTATGACCTTCTCAAGCATTTCGGCTGGCGCGGCGTGCTGATCGAGGCGAACTCGACCCTGCTGCACTCCATCGAGCGCGACTTCGCCGGCCTGGATTTCCAGCTCCTGTGCTGCGCGGTGTCGGACTTCACGGGACGGGCGAAGTTCACGCT
>CALMGA010000480.1:1921-5430 GCA_937863205.1 uncultured Beijerinckiaceae bacterium
CTCGCCGACGTGCTGACGCGGTGCGACGTCCCGCTCGAATTCGACCTGCTGTCCATCGACATCGAGGGCGAGGACCATAAGGTCCTCAACGACCTCATCGGCACCAGCGCCTACCGGCCGAACTGGATCATCATCGAAGCGGGTTCGGACCAGGGGGTCGTCCAGATGCATGACCCCCGCTTCTCCCAGGAGGTACGCCGCTGCTATGCCGCCAAGAGCGCGACCCGGTCCAACCTCATCCTGGAGCGGCGATGGCCCGAGCGGGACGCCTGGGCCGCCAAACATGGCAGCGACCCGCGCTTCCAGCGACATGTCGGCGGCGAACGGGGGTCCCCCGTGCGCGGCACCGTCTAGAGCATCGGACCGAAAAGCGCGTAGCGGTTTTCAGGCAAATCCGATGCGGCGCAGCAACCTACAGCGTCGGACCGGACCAAACAAACCGAGCAGCGGTTCTCGATCCGATGCTCTAGCGGATGCGCCGGCCGTGGTGCGTCGGATCTCGTTGAAGGGAGCATGAGGGCATGGCCGACGCGGAAGCCGGGAATACGGTCGGCAGAGGTGTGGACCGCTTCGCGTCCCGGAAATTGAACGTCGGTTGCGGGTTCGACATCAAGCCCGGCTACGTCAACATCGACCTGCAAGCCTTCCATAAGCCCGACATCGTCGCCGACATCATCGACCTGCCGATGATCCCGTCGAATTGGGCGGAGGAGCTGCTGGCGTCCGACGTGCTGGAGCATATCGGACGGCGACAAACCTCCACCGCCCTCTTCGAGTGGAACCGCGTGCTCCAACCCGATGGTCTCCTCCGGCTCCGCACCATGTCGCTGCCCGGCCTGATCGGGCGAGTGCACAAGGACTGGTTCGGCGACATCCGCACCCACATGCAACTGATCAACGACGCCTTTTCGACACAACTCTACGAGGGTGACTATCACACGACTGCCTTCACGGAGAAGCTGATGCGCTTCTATATTTGGGCGTGCGGTTTCACGATGGTCGACCTCGGCCTGCTGGACGAGTGGCTCTTCGTCGTCGAGGCGCGCAAGGTCGTCGATTACAGCTTCGATGCCCTGATCGCGTCGGCATCGGACGAGGCGTTCGTCGCCGGGCTCTATCGTGAGGTGCTGATGCGCGAACCGGATCACGAGGGTCTCAGCGGAAAGCTCGACCTCCTGCGAAGCGGCGTGACCCGCCGGACGATCCTGCGCGGCTTCCTCGCCAGCGACGAACGTCTCGAGATGATGATGAACCGGATCCCGCAGTTCGAACTCACGTACGACAGGACCTGACCAGGGTGGGAGACGCGATCGGGACAGCCACGGCCGAGGCAATGCCACCGCGACGCCCGCGCGTCTGCGTTTGCGTCCTGATGAACCATCCTTTTCCCGAAAACCTCCCGTTGCTGCGGAACATCTACAAGGGCCGCTTCACGCAGGTCCTGTTCCTTGTTCCCCTGCAACGATTGCCGGACGACGACGTGGTCACGGTCTACCGGGGGTCCTACAACCACTCCGGCTATCTCGCCGATGCCGCGGAGCGGATCAGACGGGCCGATTGCGACTACGTCCTGGTCACGCATGACGACGTGTTGCTCAGCCCGAAGCTGTGCGAGGACACCTTCCTGTCGACCTTCCCGCTGGAAGAGGATGATGGCTTCATTCCCCTCGCCGATTTCAACAAGGACGAGTATGGCGCGTGGTGCTGGTACTACGCGACGGTGCCGAAGCTTCTCTACCCGATGTCGTTCATCTTCGGAACCGGCATCGAGGCGGCAACCCTGCAACGCTTCCTGCCCGACCCGGACGATCTCCGGCGCAAGTTCGAGGCCGCCGGCATCAGCTACACCGACGCGCTGGAACTCGTGCCGCGCGACCACCACGACCATGTCTCCGGTCTTCCCAGCCATCTGGCCGTGCTGGGCCGTTCGGGCATCACCAATCCCGAAATCCTCGATCGCTTGAGCCTCGACCTCAAGGCTTCGCTGTTCGCGGCGATCGCGGAGGCGGAGCACCAAACCAAGAACAAGGATCGCGACAGGTCCGATGTCGTCGACCTGCCGCTGCCGATCTCGTTCTCGAAAGCGTTCACCGACTTCTACATCGTGCCCAGGGGTGCACTCGACGACTTCATCCACTACGTCGGCGTTGCCGCGGCGGCCAACCTGTTCGTTGAAGTGCTGACCCCCGTTGCACTGTTCGCCGCCTGTCGAAGAGTGCGCACCGCGCGGGATTTCGATCTCGATTTTCAGTTCTACGGCTTCAACGGCCGCAGCCTGCGCGAAATGCTCGATCCCAAGCTCGTCGCGGTTCATCCCATCAAGCTGTCGTTCCTCCGGACCCCGCAGCAGCAGGCTACCCTGCTCGCCGACCTCCAGGCTTTGCGCGACGGTTCGCTGGCCGCCGCGCCGACGGCGCAGGTCGGCCGGCAGGACCTCGGCAACAGCCTCACGGTCGGCTTCCTTTCGGAAGGTTGGCATCCGATCGAGCCTTGGGGCCGGTGGTCGTGCCAGGAACGGTCCAGGATCGAGTTGTTCTTCGCAGCGGGGTCGAAGGGCATCACCGGATTGCGCGTCGAGCTCCGCGCGTCTCCATCCTAACTTGCCGGTCTACCGCGGTACGTTGACGCTGAACGGCATAAACTGGTCGCAACCTTTGGCGGCGGACGGGTCGTCCGACATGGCTGTGCTGGTGCCAGCGGAGCTTTTCAGGGACAATGCCGTGAACGTCATCGAGATCGCGTCAGAGCGGATGTGGACGCCGGGCGAAGTGGACCCCGGTTCCTTGGACGGGCATCATCTCGACGTCGGGATCACCGGCCTTGAATTCAGCGCGTGATCGGGACGATGAATGATGTCGACGGATTGAAGCGGCGATGAACTCGCAAGCTCTCGACCCGATGCTTCAAGTCATCGCCTAGGATGTCAGGTCGGGATGGCGCAACTCCGCAGCCACAAGGCCGATGCCCAGCTTGCGCGCATCTGGGGAGTTGTTCTGCTCTTTCGGGCTGCGCGCCTCATCAAGCTCGAAGACGATGGTGACGGCATCGGCACCTTCGCAAAGGTCGCCGAGGGCGATGACGAAGGTGTTGTGAAAGGGGGCGGCGATCACCCAACGGCCGGCAGGTTTGTCATTCACCTGGATGTCCACACCGATCCGCGGGAAGATTGGCGACACGCAACCATTCGCCTCGATGTGCAACGTGGTGCCTGGCCGCAGCGGTCGGTCGGCGAAAAGCTTGAGCGCCGGCCGCAAACCCTCGCTCCATACCCCCCAGCTTTCGAGACCCGACCACCCGTCAAGGAACTGCAAGCCACCGATGGAGAGCGATTTCAGCTGCGATGTCGCAGCGAGGTGTTCGGCGGCGCCGTGGTGGCGCCCGAGCACGACCGGCTCGTTCGGCTTCATCTTCTTGACCGGCAGCAGCAGCGCTTCGCGTGCATAGGAGGGGAGGAGATCGGCGATGGCGTCGCCGCCGCGCCCGGCAAGAACGACGAGGCTGTGCCAGTG
>CALMGA010000480.1:5440-6080 GCA_937863205.1 uncultured Beijerinckiaceae bacterium
GTGCCAGTGAAGGGCCGCGATGTAGCGCCCGTTCGCCAGCGGCCTCTCCGTGACATCCTCTAGGAAGCCGCCAGGCAGGCCGTCGCGGCAGGCATAGACGCTGAAGCCTCGCTCGCTGATGCAGCCGACCACGGCGTCGATCTCGGGCGCACGGCGCGGATGGGCGCGGCTTGGCACATCGGAGATGACGAAGGCGGCCAAGCTGCCGCGCTCGAGGTCTACGCAGGCCCGCGTCAGCTCGCCCTCCCCGCAGGCCGAGAACGGGATGGTGCGCACGCCCGCGCCCGTGCGGCTGTTGAGCAGCGACGTCACCCACCGCGGCGGCACCGCCAACGGCGAGGAGTTCTTGCCCGAGCGCACGAGCGCGGAGAACTGACCGGGGTCTCCGGTGAAGGGGAATGCGACCTCCTGCGCGTCCCGCGCGAGGTCCATCGCGCCGACGCTCCAGGTCACGATGGTGTAGAAGCTCGGGTAGACGAAGGTCCGGCGGCATCGCGCCGACGACGCGATGTCACAGATGCCGCTACGGATGGCGATGATCCACCCGCAGAACTCGGCGACCTCGATCAGCAAGCCGAACGGGATGAAAACGCCGCTCGTGTGCTCGATCGGCAGCTCGCCGTTCGCCACGGACGTGTAG
>CALMGA010000481.1 GCA_937863205.1 uncultured Beijerinckiaceae bacterium
GGTCGAGGCCGACCAGCTCGTACAGAACTCCGACAAGAACACGGTGTCGGCGGAAGGCAACGTGCGGGTGTACTACGACGGTCGTACCCTGCAGGCCGACAAGGTCATCTACAACAAGACGACCAAGCGCCTGTTTGCCGTCGGCCACGCAACCCTCACGGAAAAGAACGGCACGGTTTACCACGGCGACGAGTTCGACATCACCGACGATTTCCGCGACGGCTTCGTCAACAGCCTGCGCGCCGACACCGCCGACAAGACGCACTTCAGCGCGCCGCGGCTGGAGCGGGTCAACGGCGACTCCGTGTTCGACAAGGGCACCTACACCGCCTGCGACGCCTGCAAGGACCACCCGGACAGGCCGCCGCTGTGGCGCGTGCGCGCCAAGAAGATCATCGACAAGAACGAAGAACACATGGTGTACTACGAGGATGCCACGCTGGAGTTCCTCGGCGTCCCCGTCGCCTACACGCCTTATCTGTCCGCGCCCGATCCGACGGTCACCCGCAAGTCCGGCTTCCTGTCGCCGCATACCATCTACAAGTCGCAGCTCGGCTACGGCGTCGGCGAGCCGATCTTCTTCAACCTCGCGCCGAACTACGATCTCACCCTCACGCCGACGGTGTTCACCCAGCAGGGCTTCTTCGGCGCGGGCGAGTTCCGCCAGCGCTTCGACAACGGCCTGTACTATTTCCGCGTATCGGGCATCGACGAGGCCCATCCCGGCGCCTTCGCGCAGCCGCCCTACGGCGCCGCCGACCGGGCGCTTCGCGGCGACATCGACAGCAAGGGCGAGTTCCAGCTCGACCCATTCTTCAAGTTCGGCTGGAACTTCACGATCCTGTCGGACAAGTACTATCTCAACGACTACTCCATCCCTTCCGCCACCATCTCCGCCAACTACTTCTCGGAGTCGATCTCGACGGTGTACCTGACCGGGCAGGGGCCGCGATCGTTCTTCGACCTGCGCGGCTACTACTTCGAGGGCCTGTCCAGCCACGATATCCAGGCGCAGCAGCCGATCGCCCATCCCGTTCTCGACTACAACAAGACGTTCGACGTCGATCCCGACAAGACGCACGGCCTCGGCGGCCAGATCGAGTTCGATGCCAACCTGACCAGCGTGTCCGCCCAGTCGGCCTCCTTCCAGGCCGTGGGGCCGCGCGTGCTCGACTCGGCCTACGGCCTGTACGACATCTGCAACAGCTACGTGCCCGGCCGCACCAGCGGCAACTCGTGCCTGCTGCGCGGGGTCGGCGGCGACTACACCCGAGCCACCGCCCAGGCGGAATATCAGCGCAAGTTCATCGATCCGCTGGGGCAGGTGTGGACGCCCTTCGCCTTCGCCCGCGTCAACGCCGAAACGCTCGACCTCAACACCTCCAACGTCTACGGCTTCAACTCGGCGAGTGGCAGCTCGACCTATCTCAACTCCTACCAGAGCGCCTTCGTCGGCAATTCCGGCAGCACCGCCAACCTGATCCCCGGCGTGGGATTGGAATACCGCTACCCCTTCTTCTCCCGCACGGCGCTGGGATCGGTGACGGTGGAACCGATCGGTCAGATCATCGCCCGGCCCGACAATCAGATCGGCACCCGCACGCTGGTCAACCTCGACTCGCAGAGCCTCGTCTTTGATTCGACCAACCTGTTCGACCACAACAAATATTCCGGCTACGACCGCTTCGAGACGGGTGTGCGCGCGAACTATGGCGGGCAGGTCCTGTTCGACCTGAAGAACGGCGGCTATGCCCATTTCATCGCGGGACAATCGGCTCAGATCGCCGGCACCAACTCCTATGCGACGCCCGATGCCGCCAACATCGGCCTGAGTTCGGGCCTCGACAAGCGGTTGTCGGACTACGTCGTGGGCGCAACCGTCTCGCCGTTCCCGCTCATCACGTTCGGCTCGCAGGCTCGCTTCGACTCGTCAACGCTCGAGAACCGCCGCGTCGACGCCACCGCCAACATCAACCTGGGCGCGCTGACCGGCGGGATCCAGTTCGCCAACTACCAGTCGCAGCCGGTGATCGGCTACGACGTGCGCCGCGAGGGCCTGTCGTTCTCCGCCAAGTACAAGATCACCCCGAACTACTTCACCCAGGGCAATGTCACCTTCGACATGAGCCGCCATCTTTACCCGGCCTCGCTGATCGGCAGCTCCAACCCCGGACCCTTCGCCGTCGCGGCGCTCGGCATCGGCGCCGGCTACACCGATGAATGCACGACCTTCACGGTGAACTACTCGTCGGTGTATCAGGATACCGGCACCGGCACCTTCGAGCGCAACCAGACGGTGCTGGTGTCGCTGCAGTTGCGCACGTTGGGCGATGCCAGCTTCGCCCGCTCGGCCGGAACCAACACCAGCGCCACCAGCGGCCTCGACGGCGTGCGCTGAACGCCGTCCGCTCCCGTCACGTTGACGGGAGAGGGCCGGCCGCAGGTTAAGGCGAAGGGGCCGATGCTGTTGGACGAGCAACGTCTGTGCAAGCGAGTGAACAGGCCGGTGTGCAGCCGTGGCGTCACAATCAGCGGAGCGGGTTGATGCGGAGCGGGTCGGCCGAAGCCGGGCCGCCGGCACGGTCAGGGCGACGGCGCCGCAGGCGAAGCTCCACCCCCGGTGAACGGTCGTCGTTGAACGGCGTCGCGGGATAAACCTGCCGGCCGGCGCTGTCCGTGCTGGAGCGAGGCGGCGGCACCGAAGATGCTCCGGCGCCCTCCCGGTCGCGCCACGCCGCCGCCGATCCTTCGCCGGCGGGGGTGGCCGCCTCACCGACGGTCCGGCGCAAGCTTCACCCGCGAAGCTCCGTCCCGCCCGAAAAGCGCCGAAGTCCCGGACCAAGGAAGGGACATAGGGGAGGTCAGGAATGAAACGACATCTGCTTTGCCAATCACCGCGCCTCGCCCTGGAACGAGCGTGCGCGACCGTCAACTCTCGGCTTGGCGTCGCCGGGCTCGCCGCCGTCCTGGCCGTTGCCGGCTGTCCGCAGCTGGTGCGTCCGGCACAGGCGCAGGCCATCGTCGCCTCGGTCAACGGCGATCCGATCACGTCGATCGATGTCGAGCAGCGGATGAAGCTGCTGCGGGCGCTGCACAAACCCGCCACCCGCGATGCCGCGATCGAGAGCATGGTTTCCGACCGCCTGAAGGAACGGGAAACATCGCGCTTCAGCGTTTCCATAAAGGACGACGAGGTCGGCGAGGAGTTGCAGATCATCGCCAAGAAGATGAAAGTCTCGACCACCCAGCTCAGCGCCGACATCGCCCGCAACGGCGTCAGCCAGAGGCACGCCACCAACTACCTGAAGGCCGAGCTTGGCTACGCCGTGCTGATCAAGGCGTTGAACAAGGGTGTCGAGGCCAGCGAGGTCGCCGTGCGCCAGGAACTGGCCAAGGAAAAGGGCAAGGGCGGCGGGATCACCACCTATACCCTGCGTCAGGTCGTGTTCACCCTGAACCCCGGCGATACGGCGGCGGCGGTCAATGCCAGCGCCAAGGAGGCGGAAGCGCTGCGCTCGCGTTTCACCAGCTGTCAGACGGGCATCCCCTACGCCAAGACGCTTCCGGGCGTCGCGGTGCGCGAGAAGCTGGTCCGCAGCTCGACCCAGCTCGGCGACCAGATCAAGGAAGAACTCGACAAGATGCCGGTCGGGCATCTCACCCCGCCCAGCCGTTCGCCCAACGGCGTCGAGCTGATCGCCCTGTGCGACCGGACCAGCGCCGGCAACGACGACGAATTGCGCAAGAACATCTCCGACCGCCTGCTGGGCGAGCACATGGACGCCACCACGCAGGTCAAATACCGGGAAATGCGCGCCGCCGCCGTGATCGAGAAGCATTGACCCTTCTTGCGCTGAGCCGCGGCGACCCGTCCGGCATCGGCCTGGAGGTCGCCTGCAAGGCGTGGTTGGCGCGCGGAACCTGGACGTGCGGGGATGCCGATCGCCGCCCCGGCGATCGGGCCGGCGGCGGCGTGCCGCCGTTCCTGCTCGTCGACGACATCGACCATTGCCGGCGCCAAGCCGCCTCGCTCGGACTCACGCTGCCGTTCGCCGAGGCGACGCCCGAAACGGCGCGCGCCTGCTTCACCACCGCCCTGCCGGTCCTCTCGCTCGGATTTCCGACGCGAGGCCGACCCGGCCACCCCGATCCGGCGGACGCACCGGGCACAATCCGGGCCATCGAGCGCTGCGTCGAACTGGTCGCTGCCAACCAGGCTTCGGCCGTCGTGACGCTGCCGGTCAGCAAGGCGGTCCTGCACCGGGTCGGCTATCCCCATCCCGGCCAGACCGAGTTCATGGGCGAGCTTGCCCGGCGCCTGTTCGCCACCGCCGATGGGCGGGTCGACGCGCCGGTGATGCTGCTGTGGTCGCCGGAGCTGGCCGTGGTGCCGGTCACCATCCACGAACCGCTCGCCGCCGTGCCGCGCCTCGTCACGGTCGAGCTGATCGTGGCGACCGCGCGGGTGGTGGCGCGCGACATGGCCGGCCGGTTCGGCGTCAGCAACCCGCGCCTCGCGGTGAGCGGCCTCAATCCCCATGCCGGCGAGGGCGGCGACATCGGCGGCGAGGAGATCGCGGTGGTCGCTCCGGCGATCGAGCGCTTGCGGGCCGAGGGGATCGATGCGACCGGACCGCATCCCGCCGACACCCTGTTCCACGCCGCCGCCCGAGCCCGATACGACGTCGCCCTCACCATGTACCACGATCAGGCTTTGATCCCGATCAAGACGGTCGCTTTCGACACGGCGGTGAATTGCACCCTGGGCCTGCCCTTCGTGCGGACCTCGCCCGATCACGGCACGGCCTTCGATATCGCCGGGCAAGGATGCGCCGATCCGGCCAGCCTCGTTGCCGCGCTGCGGCTCGCGGCCGATCTGGCCGTCCGGGGTGGATGACGGCCTGCCGCCGTTGCGCGAGGTCGTGGCGGCTCATGGTCTTGCCGCCAAGAAGAGCCTGGGCCAGAACTTCATCTTCGATCTCAACCTGACTGGCCGCATCGCCCGCGCCGCCGGGCCTTTCGCCGGCGGTCAGGTCAGGGTCGTCGAGGTCGGGCCGGGGCCGGGCGGCTTGACACGCGCCCTGCTCGCCGAGGGCGCGGAAGTGGTCGCGGTGGAGCGAGACGAGCGCTGCCTCGACGCGCTGGCCGCCGTCGGCGCCCGCTATCCCGGCCGGCTCGACGTGCGCGCCGCCGATGCCTTGACCGTCGATTACCCCCTCCTGGCCGCGCCGGATCGCCCGACGGGGGTGTGCGCCAACCTGCCCTATAATGTCGCCACCCCGCTGCTCGTCGGCTGGCTGTTGAGCGAACCCTGGCCGCCGTGGTTCGATCGCCTTACCCTGATGTTCCAGCGCGAAGTGGCCGAGCGCATCGTCGCGACGCCGCGCGAGCGCGCAGCCTACGGCCGGCTCGGCGTTCTCGCCAATTGGCGATGCACGACCCGCATCCTGTTCGACGTGCCCCGGCAAAGCTTCGTGCCGCCACCGAACGTGACGTCGAGCGTGGTGGAATTGGTGCCGCGCCGCGATCCCCTGCCCTGCCCGGCCGTTGAGTTGCAGGCCGTCACCCAGGCGGCCTTCGGTCAGCGCCGTAAGATGCTGCGCCAGTCGTTGCGCGCCCTGCCGGAGTCGTCCGGCGACGACGTCATGCAGATGCTGGCCGAGGCTGGCATCGAGCCGACGTGCCGGGCGGAGGAGGTACCGGTGGACGGCTTCGTCGCCCTCGCCTGCGCACTTGGCCGCATTCGGGAGCGCGCCATCCTTTAACGCGTCATGTCGCGGGCGCGGCGGGGTGGGAGGGGCGGCCGAAGTGCGATAACCTCTCCGCCAAAGCAACCGGAGGAAATCCCATGTTCATCGCCATGAACCGCTTCAAGGTTCTCAAGGAGGAAGGCGGCGCCTTCGAGGCGCTCTGGCTCGGGCGCGAGTCGCTCCTGGAGAAGAACTCCGGCTTCATCGAGTTCCACATGCTGCGCGGGCCGGAGCGCGAGGATCACGTGCTGTATTCCTCGCACACGATCTGGGCGTCCCGCGAGGCCTTCGAGATGTGGACCCGGTCGGAACATTTCCGCGCCGCCCACCGCAATGCCGGCGAGCAGAACAACCGGCGCATGACGCTCGGCCATCCCGAATTCGAAGGGTTCGAAGTCATCCAGAGGCTGGAAAACCCGGCGCGCAAGGCAGCGGAATAGGCGCGAAACGCCGCGGGACAAAGAAGATCCCGGTCAAGCGGGGCTTGCCGGGATCATCGTCTCGAACCGCTGCAACACCGGGTCCGGCACCGCGCGGGGCTATACCCGAGCGGCGCCGATCTCAGTAACCATCGCCGCAGACGCCGTCCTGGTACTGATAGGGATCGCAGCCATATCCGCCGTAACCCAGACCGTAGCCGAAGCCATCGCCATAGAAGCCGCCGTAGCCGAAGCCACGACCACCCCTGCCGCCGCGGTCGAAGCCGACGCTGCGACCCGATTGCAAGCCGCCGCCCGCGCGAACACCGCCTCCGGCAAAAGCGTGCGGGCCGACGCCGCCGCCACCGCCGGCGTGACCGCCGCCGCCACCACCGTGGCCGCCGCCGAAGGCCATCGCCGGGGCGATGCCGATCAGCATCGCCGCCGCACCGGCTGCTGCCGCCTTCCAAATCCCAATCATCCGCATCTACCTTCCATGTTTGGTGAGCTAATGCGGGGCAAAGGGATTCGATCCGCCGCCCGAGTGCGACTCCGACCGCTCAGCCTAACCGACGAACTCCGCGAACGCTGCCGGACGGCGCGCGGTCGTCAAAAGGGTATATCGTCGTCGATGATCTCGTTCATCCGGCCGCCGCCGGGCGTTGCCGGCCGGCGATCGGGAGTGCGCTGCATCGGAGACGAGCGGCCGAAGCCGGGGCCAGAGTCGGCGTCCTCCATTTCGCGCCCGCCAGCCCCCCGTCCGGCCTCGCCACGGCTGTCCAGCAGGGTCAGCTCGCCGCGAAACCGCTGCAGCACGATTTCCGTGGTCTTGCGCTGGTTGCCTTCCCTGTCGGTGAACTCGCGGGTCTGCAGCTGCCCCTCAAGGTAGACCTTCGAGCCCTTCTTGCAGTACTGCTCCGCGACCTTCCCCAAATTCTCGTTGAAGATCACCACGTTGTGCCACTCGGTGCGGTCCTTGCGCTCGCCCGTACCCTTGTCGCGCCACGACTCGGTCGTGGCGACGGAGAAGCTGACGACCGCGTCGCCCGCGCCCGTGCGCCGGGTTTCGGGATCACGGCCGAGATTTCCGATCAGGATTACCTTGTTGACGCTGCCAGCCATGCGCCGCTCCCACTTCGCGAGTTCCAACGGAACGCGAAGGACGCCGCCAAGTCAACGCGCGCGCCTCGCTCCCTCACAGAAGCTTGGCCGGCGCCGGCCGCTTTCACGAGGCATCGTGAATGCGTGTCCGGTCAACGCCGCGACCGCCGAGGCGGCGAAGCCGTCACTGCGGGCAGCCAACCGGCTGGCCGTCGAGGTTCTGCCTCAGACTGGCGAAAGCCACCGTCGGCTTGTCCTGCGCATCGCGCGACACGGTGACCTGCCAGATCGAATCGTAGTCGTCGCCGGTCCAGTCGGGAACGGCGTGGGCGTCGCCGCCGAGCGAGCCGACCAGCTGCGGCACCATGGTGTTGAGCTGGTGGTGCTCCCAGGCGACGAGCACGGTGGCTTTGCGATAGAACGGCGCCAGCAGCGCGGCCAGGAGCTTGTCGGTATCGGCATAGCCGATCGCGGCATGAACCGGCAGGCCGAAGCGGATCGCCGTGGGTTCGACCGTGGCCAGGGGTCGCACGTAGTCGTAGCTCAACGCGCCGTCGCGCTTCTGCTGCGAGGGATCGGGGGCGAAGACGGCGTCGATGCGGCCGTATCGTTGGACGAGACGCCCGGCCAGCGCCAATGCCCGGTTGAGGCCCTTGCACGACAGCTGGCCGTAGCCGTCCGGCGACTTTTCGCCGTGGCGGATGAACAGGATGGTTTCGCGGGCCCCCTCCTGTTCGGCCGACGCAAAGGGCGCGGGCAATGAGACAACAAGAACGAATAGAGCAACAACGGAAACAGCAAGGACGATCCGTCCCCGGCGCGCCAGTGATCTCACCTGCATTCCCGTCCGCCTGATGAGCGCCGCACGCCGCCTGTCCCGCTTGCCGCCGAGGCCTATCAACCGGTCGTTACGGCCGTGCGCAGGTCCGAGGTGTCGACGTCGCCGGCAAGGCCGACGCGCAGCTTGTCGCGGTCGAGCTCGCCTTCCCACGCGGCCACCACCACGCACGCGACGCTGTTGCCGCACAGGTTGGTCAAGGCCCGGCACTCGCTCATGAACTTGTCGATGCCCAAAATGATCGCCATGCCTGGCACCAGGACCGGGCTGATCGAACCCAAGGTCGCCGCCAGCGTGATGAAGCCGGCGCCGGTGACGCCGGTGGCGCCCTTCGAGGTCAGCATGGCGACGCCGAGGATCGTCAGCTGCTGGCCAAGGTTCAGCTCGACGCCCAACGCCTGCGCGATGAACAGGGTCGACAGCGTCATGTAGATGTTGGTGCCGTCGAGGTTGAAGGAATAGCCGGTCGGCACGACCAGCCCGACCACCGGCTTCGAGCAGCCGAGCCGCTCCATCTTCTCCATGACCTGCGGCAGCACCGACTCCGACGAGCTGGTGCCGAGAACGATCAGCAGCTCGGCCTTGATGTAGCCGAGCAGCCTGAAGATGCTGAAACCGGCGACGCGGGCGATGAGGCCAAGCACCACGATGATGAACACGAGCGCGGTGGCGTAGAAGGTCAGCACCAGCCAGACGAGATTGCCGAGCGAGCTCGGCCCGTATTTGCCGACGGTGAAGGCCATCGCGCCGAAGGCGCCGACCGGCGCCGCCTTCATCACGATGGCGATCACGCCGAACATGCCGTGGGCGAGATCGTCGACCCAGCCGACGATGGCGCGGCCGCGCTCGCCCATCGCCATCAGCGCGAAACCGAACAGGATGGCGAACAGCAGCACCTGGATGACGTTGCCGTTGCTGAAGGCGCCGAAGACGTTCTCAGGAATGATGTCGAGGAAGAACTGGGTGGTCGAGTGCGATCCCGCCTCCTTGGCGAACTTCGCCACCGCCTCGGCATTGCCATGCCCGGAGAAGCCGCTGCCCGGACGCACGAGGTTGCCCAGGACGAGCCCGATGGCGAGGGCGAAGGTCGAGACGATCTCGAAATAGACCAGGGCCTTGACGGCGACCCGGCCGACCTTGCGCGCGTCCGAGATGTGGGCGATGCCCGACACGACCGTGCAGAAGATGATGGGGGCGATCACCATCTTGATGAGGCGCACGAAGCCATCGCCCAGCGCCTTCATCCACTCCTGCGTCGCGACATGGGGAAAGGCGAGGCCGACCGCGACGCCCAACGCGATCGCGATCAGGACCTGGATGTAGAGCACGCGGTAGAACGGCCGCTTGACCGACGGGCTGGCCGACTGGCTCGCGACGGTGCTGGCCGACGGGCGTGGCTCCGAGCCATGGTCGGTGATCGCACTCATGGTCCTTGATGCCCTTGTCCTGCCAGCCTGCGTCTTGTGCGGGAAAGGCCGGCATCGGACAAGGGGGCCGAAGCGCACGGTGCGGCGATGTTCACCGCGGGTCACGGTGTCGCCGCCGGCAAATTTGCGCGTGCGCGAGGCGCACCTATCTCTTAAGCCAGAACACCACCCCGCGCAGCCGCGGCGCGTGATTCGCCGGCCGCTGCAAGTCCCACGGATCCCGCCCGCCACGGATCTTGCCCGAGTCGAGCCCTTTGCCCGCGAAGAAGAAGAGCAGCGTCGAGATCATCGCCACGCGCCCCGCGAGCCCGGCCGCGCCGCCGTCCGCCGATCCCGGGGCGACTG
This sequence comes from uncultured Beijerinckiaceae bacterium, assembly GCA_937863205.1. The sequence continues at coordinate 9,881 of CALMGA010000481.1, forward strand.
ATCCGAAGCCGGCCGAGCCGAAGCTGGCGAAACCCAAGGCTCCGGGCCGCTCCCCTCGCGCGGCGCCCGCACCGCCGCCGGCCAACGCCGGGATCGCCGCCGACGGCACCCGCGTCATCTGCGTGCGCGGCGCGCGCGAGCACAACCTCAAGAACGTCGACCTCACGATCCCCCGCGACAAGCTGGTGGTGTTCACCGGCCTGTCGGGCTCGGGCAAGTCCTCGTTGGCCTTCGACACCATCTACGCCGAGGGGCAGCGCCGCTACGTTGAATCGCTCTCGGCCTATGCCCGGCAGTTCCTGGAGATGATGAGCAAGCCCGACGTCGACCAGATCGACGGGCTGTCGCCGGCCATCTCCATCGAGCAGAAGACCACCTCCAAGAACCCGCGCTCCACCGTGGCCACGGTGACGGAGATCTACGACTACATGCGCCTGCTGTGGGCGCGGGTCGGCATCCCGTATTCGCCGGCGACCGGCCTGCCCATCGAGTCGCAGACGGTCAGTCAGATGGTCGATCGCGTCCTCGCCCTGCCCGAGCGCACGCGCCTGTACCTGCTGGCCCCTGTGATCCGCGGCCGCAAGGGCGAATACCGCAAGGAGATCGCCGACCTGATGAAGAAGGGCTTCCAGCGCCTGAAGATCGACGGCGAGTTCCACGAGATCGCCGATGCGCCGGTGCTGGACAAGAAGCTCAAGCACGACATCGACGTGGTGGTCGACCGCATCAGCGTGCGCCCTGACACGTCCGAGGGGAGCATCCGCTCGCGCCTGGCCGAAAGTTTCGAAACGGCCCTCGACCTCGCCGACGGCATCGCCATCGCCGAATTCGCCCGCGAGGCGACGCAAGAGGCCAGGAGTGAGCCCGAGCGCATCACCTTCAGCCAGAAGTTCGCCTGCCCGGTGTCGGGCTTCACCATCCCCGAGATCGAGCCACGCCTGTTCTCGTTCAACAACCCCTTCGGCGCCTGCCCGGGTTGCGGCGGGCTGGGCGTGGAGCAGCGCATCGACCCCGACCTGATCGTGCCCGACGAGCGCCTCAGCCTGAAGCGCGGCGCCATCGCGCCCTGGGCCAAGTCCACGTCCCCGTACTACATGCAGACCCTGGAAGCGCTGGCCCGCGCCTACGACTTCCGCCTCGACGTCGCCTTTTCCAAGCTGCCGCTCATCGCGCGCAACCTGCTGTTCTACGGCACGGGGCGGGACAGCGTGCGCTTTTCCTACGCCGACGGCGCGCGATCCTACGACGTCAACAAGCCCTTCGAGGGCGTGATCCGCAACCTGGAGCGCCGCTTCAAGGAAACGGACTCGGAATGGGCGCGCGAGGAGATCGGCCGCTTCATGGCGGCGACGCCGTGCGAAACCTGCGCCGGCACGCGGTTGAAGCCCGAAGCGCTGGCGGTGAAGATCGAGGGGCAGCGCATCGCCGACGTCACCGCGCTGTCCGTGCGCGAAGCGCAGGCGTGGTTCGCCCAGCTGGGCGACAAGCTCGATCCCAAGCGCGGCGAGATCGCCAAGCGCATCCTCAAGGAAATCAGCGACCGGCTGAGCTTTCTCGTCGATGTCGGGTTGACCTACCTGTCGCTGGACCGGGCCTCGGGGACGCTGTCGGGCGGCGAATCGCAGCGCATCCGCCTCGCCTCGCAGATCGGTTCGGGACTGACCGGCGTGCTTTACGTGTTGGACGAGCCCTCCATCGGCCTGCACCAGCGCGACAACGCCCGCCTGCTCGACACGCTGAAGCGGCTGCGCGACCTCGGCAACTCGGTGATCGTGGTGGAGCACGACGAGGACGCGATCCTGATCGCAGACTACGTCGTCGATGTCGGCCCCGGCGCCGGCATCCACGGCGGCGAGATCGTCTCGCAGGGTACGGCGAGCCAGATCATGGCCGATCCGGCCTCGCTGACCGGGCAGTACCTCACCGGCGCCCGGCAGGTGTCGCTGCCGCGCCGCCGCCGCCACGCGGATCCCGAGCGAATGCTGAAGGTCGTCAACGCGAGGGGCAACAACCTCAAGAACGTGTCGGCCGCCGTGCCGCTCGGCCTGTTCACGGCGATCACCGGCGTTTCGGGCGGCGGCAAGTCGACCCTGATCGTGGACACCCTCTACAAGGCGGTGGCGCGACGTCTCAACGGCGCGCTGGAGCATCCGGCGCCGCACGACGCCATCGAGGGCCTGGAGCACATCGACAAGGTCATCGACATCGACCAGTCGCCGATCGGGCGCACGCCGCGCTCCAACCCCGCCACCTACACCGGCGCCTTCACTCCGATCCGCGACTGGTTCGCCGCCTTGCCCGAGGCCAAGGCGCGCGGTTACCAGCCCGGACGCTTCTCCTTCAACGTCAAGGGCGGGCGCTGCGAGGCCTGCCAGGGTGACGGCGTCATCAAGATCGAGATGCATTTCCTCCCCGACGTCTTCGTCACCTGCGACGTGTGCAAGGGCCGTCGATACGACCGCGAAACGCTGGAGGTGACCTACCGCGACAAGTCGATCGCCGATGTGCTCGACATGACGGTGGAAGAAGCGGCGGTGCTGTTCAAGGTGGTGCCGCCGATCCGCGACAAGATGGAAACGCTGGCCCGCGTCGGGCTCGGCTACGTCCGCGTCGGGCAGCAGGCCAACACGCTGTCGGGCGGCGAGGCGCAGCGCGTGAAGCTCGCCAAGGAACTGGCGCGCCGCGCCACCGGACGCACGCTCTATATCCTGGACGAGCCGACCACCGGACTGCACTTCCACGACGTCGCCAAGCTGCTCGAAGTGCTGCACGAGCTCGTCGACGCCGGCAATTCCGTGGTGGTGATCGAGCACAACCTGGAAGTGGTGAAGACGGCCGACTGGGTCATCGACCTCGGCCCCGAGGGGGGCGACGGCGGCGGCGAGATCGTCGCCTTCGGTCCGCCCGAAACGGTGGCGGGGTCGGTCCGCAGCCATACGGGCGCGTACCTGCGCGAGCTGCTGGAACGCCGGCCGCCCAAGGTGCAGGCGAAGGCGCAGGCGGCGGAATGAGGTGGTGGCTTGCTCGTCCAGGGCATGGCCACATCACCCGGCAAGACCCCTCGCGACGAGGCGTGGTCAGCCGGCGCCCATCCGGGTACGTGACCCCGGCCGCGTAAGGCCCTCGGCGGCGCCGCAACGTCCTCTGCGGGACGCCCCGTTTGCGATTGCCCACAGGTTGCAGCGCGGGGTGGTCCGCCGCAAGCTGGTTCCGCCTCTCAGTGAAGGCCGGAGCGCGCCAGAGCGTCCTGCAGCCTTGATCGATCGGCGACGGCGAGCACAGTTTTGGGCTCCACGCATTGTTGCCGCAACGCAACGCCGCGGTTGCTTCCGTGCCGTGGCTTCAATCTTTGCTGGCTTTTCCCGGTTCCAAACAGGATCATACTTCCACCTGAATCGAGGCAGCGGCAACAAAGCTCGCCTGCGGAGCCGGAATCGTAGCGACGACCGGTACAAGTAGATTCGAGGCGACGGGGGGATGACAATGAACAAAACAGTTCTCGCCATGGTTGGAGCGGCTGCTCTGGCATTCGGCTCGATGCAGGGCACCGCCACGGCGCAGATCGTTGGAGAGCCTTGCGAGACCTGCGGCGTGGCTCTCGGCGCGCCCCTCCCCGAAGGTGTCTTCTTCGTCGACAACGAAAGCTACGGCCAGCGCGACGGCCAACCCAACCGGCTCGGCGTCAACGTGCCGATCACCGCCTGGTCGACGCCGATCAGCTTCTACGACACGCGCCTCGAAGTGTTCGCCGCCATTCCCGTGTTCACCCACATCGACGGCGTCACAACCAATAGGGTCGACGTCTACAGCCAGGCACTCCTGTTCCTCCTCGCCCACGATTTTGGCAACGGCTTCAACGCCGCCATCATCGCCGGCCCGCGCGGCGCCGACAACTTCACCAACGCCGGCCGCGGCGCCATCGCCGACCTTCGCGCCTCCATCTCCTACGTGAAAAACGGCTATAACTTCACCGTCACGGCGAACTACGGCGGCAATCTCGGTGGCCGGGGATCGACGGTCAGTCCCACCGCCTTCGACGACAACATCTTTATCGACTACACCGCCACCAAGAAGTTCGGAAAGTTCGAACTCGGCGTCGTCGGCTCCTACGAGACGGACATCACCGGACCGCTGCCGCGCCAGCGCTCGCTCTCCGTCGGCGGGCTCGTTGGCTACGACTTCGGCAAGTTCACGCTGCAAACCTACGTGACCCGCGAAGTGTTCGTCCGCCAGGGCGGTTGGGGTCTCGGCCAAGGCGTGTTCGGCAACACCGCGATCAGCAATCGCGATTTCGAAACCCGTGGGTACGTCCGATTGATCCTGCCGCTGTACGTCGCCCCTGCCCCGGCGGCTCCGGTGGTCGCCCGCTACTGATCCGAGGTCGATCAGCTCGGCCCCGCCGGGAAACCGGCGGGGTTTTTGCGCGTCGGCGTGAAATCGCCGGACTTGCCGGAGCCGGCGCGAAAGCCTAATCCGCCTGCATGTCCCGCGCGTCGCTCCCATCCTGTGTTCATGTGATCGGCGGCGGCCTCGCCGGCTCGGAGGCGGCGTGGCAGATCGCCGAAGCCGGCGTGCCCGCCGTGCTTCACGAAATGCGTCCGGTCCGCGCCACCGGCGTTCACCGCAGCGCGGCGCTGGCGGAGCTGGTGTGTTCCAATTCGCTGCGCTCGGACGATGCCGAGAGCAATGCCGTCGGCGTGATCCACCGCGAGATGCGCGCGATGGGCTCGCTCGTGCTGGCCGCGGCCGACGCGCATCAGGTTCCCGCCGGCGGTGCCCTCGCCGTCGACAGGGAGGGGTTTTCCCATGCAATCACCGCCGCGATCGAGGCGCATCCGCTGATCGAGCTGCGCCGCGAGGAGATCGCCGGCCTGCCCCCGGCCAACTGGGACAGCGTGATCGTCGCCACCGGGCCGCTGACCGCCCCCGCACTCGCCGCCTCGCTGCGAGAACTGACCGGCGAGGCCGATCTCGCCTTCTTCGACGCCATCGCACCGGTCGTTCACCGCGATACGATCGACATGTCCGTGGCTTGGCTGCAATCGCGCTACGACAAGGCCGGTCCCGGCGGCACCGGGGCGGACTACATCAACTGTCCCTTGTCGCGCGAAGGCTACGAGTCCTTCGTCGATGCCCTGCTGGCGGCCGAGTGCATGGCGGCGGCGCACGAGGCCACCACGCCCTACTTCAACGGCTGCCTGCCGATCGAGGTGATGGCGCAGCGCGGCCGCGACACCCTGCGCTTCGGACCCATGAAGCCGGTCGGCCTGACCAATCCGCATGACCCCGCCGTGAAGCCGCGCGCCGTGGTGCAGCTGCGCCAGGACAACGCGCTGGGGACCTTGTTCAACATGGTCGGCTTCCAGACCAAGATGAAGCACGGCGCGCAACTGGCCGTTCTGCGGACGATCCCCGGCCTGGAGAACGCCAGCTTCGCGCGGCTCGGCGGCATCCATCGCAACACCTTCCTCAACGCGCCGGCCGTGCTCGACGCGCGGCTGCGGCTGCGGCGCCAGCCGCGTCTGCGCTTCGCCGGGCAGATCACGGGATGCGAAGGCTATGTGGAAAGCGCAGCCATCGGCCTGATCGCCGGCCGCCTCGCCGCCGCCGAGCGGCTGGACCGTTCCTTCGACATGCCGCCGCCGACCACCGCCGTTGGCGCGCTCATCAACCATATCACCGGCGGCCATATCGCGGGCCAGCTCGACGGCGCATCGGCCGGCCCCGGCTCGTTTCAGCCGATGAACGTCAACTTCGGCCTGTTCCCGCCGATCGAGGACCCGCTCGTCGGCGAGAATGGCCGACGCCTGCGCGGACCGGAGAAGGGCGTCGCCCGCAAGCGAGCCCTGAGCCGGCGCGCGGCGATCGATCTCGCGCGATGGCTGGAAGCGATGCAGCGGGATGCCCCGATCCAGCCGGCCGAGACGAACCCGGCGGCGGGGCGTGAAGTGCTACGGTTGGGGGAAGAGGGTGCCGATCTTGCCGGTGAGGCGGTAGGCGAGCAGGCCGATCCATTCGTGCAGGCCGGCATCGAGGCGGCGTAGCGAGTCGAGCGCCAGAAGCGTCGGCTTGAGGTCGCGCGCGTTGCCGAAAGTGCGGTAATCCACGGGATAGGCGATCACCGGCCAGCCGACCGCCCGGAACAGGCCGACCGAGCGCGGCATATGGGCGGCGGAAGTGACCAGCAGCCAGCTCTGGCCCGGCTGCGGGCGGATCAGGTCGCGCGTCATCACGGCATTCTCATAGGTGTTGCGTGAGCGCGTTTCGAAGCGCATCCGCTCCGGCGTCACCCCCAGCGCCAGCCAAAGCTCGCGCACGCCCCGCGCCTCGTCGAGGTCCGTCTCGTCCAGGCTGGCCGAGCCGCCGGTGAAAACGAGCAGGGCCTGCGGATAGCGTCTCGCCAACTCGACGCCGCTCGTCAGCCGCGCGGCCGCTTCCGTCAGGGTCGGCCGACCACGCGCGGCGCCGATGTCCTCGTCGAGGGCGCCGCCCAGCACCACGATGCCGGCCGGCGCGGCCATCGCGATCGGTGGTTGCGGGAAGCGGTCCTCCAGCGGGCGCAGCAGCAGGGCGCTGAGCGGCGAGAAGGCGGCAGCGGCGAAGACGAGCACGGCGCCCACCAGCAGGCCTCGCCCGGCGCGGGCGAAGCGGGTAAGGCACAGGGCCAGACCGCTGCATTGCGCGAGAACGAGAAGATTGAGCGGGTGGAACAGGACGTAGCCGGCGATCTTCGAGGCAGTGAAGAACAAGTCTAGAACTCGCCGCTCTCGTCGGGCTGGACGACGTCATCGTCCGATCGCCCGGGCTCGTCGTCAGGTACGGCGTAGACGCCGCCGAGCCAGCGGTGCAGGTCGATGTCGGCACAGCGCTTCGAGCAGAACGGCGCCGTGACCGCGGCGAGCGCCGGCTTGCCGCAGATCGGGCAGGGCTTGGGCCTGCTGTCGGCTTGGTCGAAGGGGAGTTGGTCGGGCGCCATCCGGAATTCAGCCGGCGGCCAATTCGGCGTCGGTCGGCTCGTGCTGCCCGGCGCCGAGAGTGAAGCCCTCGCCTCCGAGCAGGCTCACCGTCTCGTAGAGCGGCAGCCCGACCACCGCCGAATACGAGCCGACGAGCTTGATCGCGAAGGCGCCGGCCCGGCCCTGGATGGCGTAGCCGCCGGCCTTGCCGCGCCACTCGCCCGACGCGAGGTACCCCTCCAGCTCGTTGCGACTCAGCCGCTTGAAGCGGACCCGCGTTTCGACGAGTCTGCGCCGTGCTGCGCCGCCGGGCGTGAGCAGGCAAACGGCTGTGTGCACGCGGTGCCCGCGCCCGGACAGGAGCCGCAGGCACTGATCGGCCTCGCCCATCAGGTCGCATCTGGGCAGCGTGCGCCGCCCCACGCTGACCACCGTATCGGCGGCCAGAAGAAAGGCGCCGGCAAGGTCGCTGCGCGTGCGCAGCGTGCGCGCGGCGGCGGCGGCCTTTTCATCGGCGAGGCGGACGGCGAGCGAGCGCGGCGACTCGCCCTTGCGCGGTGTTTCGTCGATGTCGGCCGGCAAAAGGGCGATCGGCTCGATGCCGACCTGCTGCAGCAGGGCCAGCCGTCGCGGCGAGGCGGAGGCGAGAACCAGCGCCTGTCGGACGCGCCGTTCGTCCGGGTTGGCCGCCATCGCGCTCGATGTTTCGGCCTTTGCTGTCCCGAGGCTTGTGATCCCGGAGCTTGGCACCGGGCTCTACTTGAAGCGATAGGTGATGCGGCCCTTGCTCAGATCGTAGGGCGTCATTTCCACCAGCACCTTGTCGCCGGCCAGCACGCGGATGCGGTTCTTGCGCATCTTGCCGGCGGTGTGGGCGATGATCTCATGGTCATTTTCCAGCTTCACGCGAAAAGTGGCATTGGGCAGAAGCTCCGCCACCACGCCCGGAAATTCGAGCAGTTCTTCCTTCGACATCGATCATCCTTGAGGAGCCGTGAACGGCAGAACCGCCCGCGGGTCGGCCCCGATGACGGCAGGCCGCGATCCGGCGGGCACGATTTTGGCCGGACCGTAGTGGTTGCGCGCGCGATTGTGAACCGATCTTATCGCGGTGCCCGCACCAGGGCAGCCGCCCCTCAGGTGGGAGGTCGGCCGCCCCGCTGCCACCGGTCCAACGCGGGCGCTTTACCCTGCGGGAGAGCTTGACCGCCCGGTCGCACGCCGGCGCCACCTCAAGGCGCCAGGATCTGTCCCTCGGGCTTGGCGCAGCGGAAGGCATCCGCACGCTCCAGGCGGCGGCGCTGGCGCACGGCGAAGGGAGTGGTCGCGAGATAGGAGAGCGACAGGACGATCATCATTTCCATTGGAAACGTCGCGAGGAGCAGCAGCACGGCCGCGACCGCGAAGAGAACGACGATGAAATAATCCGGCGCGATGCGCCCGATCTTCTTGCCGGAAAAGTGCGGGATGCGGCTCGCCATCAGAAAGGCGACGAAGATCACGTAGGCGATCACCAAAGGCACGGGCAGGCGCGTGTTGGGCTCGACGAAGGACGACAGCTGGAGATACAGGGGCAACAGGCCGACGATCGCGCCCGCCGGTGCCGGCATGCCGGTGAAGAACTGTCCCTGCCAGGGCGGCGGATCGGGCAGGTCCAGCATGGTGTTGAACCGGGCGAGGCGCAGCGCGGCGGCGATCACGAAGATCAGGGCCGCGTACCAGCCGAAGCTCTGGATGTGCTGCAGCGAGGAGAAGTACAAGATCAGCGCCGGCGCGACGCCGAAGTCGACGAAATCGGCGAGCGAGTCGAGTTCCGCTCCGAAGCGTGACGTGCCACGCAGGGCCCGCGCGAGGCGCCCGTCCAGCCCATCGAGAACGGCCGCAACCATGACGGCCACCACCGCGGTAAGGAACTTGCCCTCGACGGCGAAGCGGATCGCGGTCAGCCCGACCGACAAGGCGGCAAGGGTGACGAGATTGGGCAGCACCACTCGAATGGGGATCGCGCGGAAGCGGCGCTGTCGCGGCCCGCGCCGGTCGAGGGCCTTGTTCTCGGCCGATCCTTGGCCGGGCATCGCATCAAAATCTCGCGTCATGGAAGAGCCATGGGCATGCACAATAGGGAGCCGGCCCGATGGCGGCAAGACCGCCTCCTCAGGCCCGATCCGGCGCACGTCGATTGACACGAACGCCGACGGCCACGTATGTGGAGCGCGGGCCCTGGTGGCGGAATTGGTAGACGCGCTGGTTTCAGGTACCAGT
>CALMGA010000482.1 GCA_937863205.1 uncultured Beijerinckiaceae bacterium
AGCTCACTGTCAAACCTGCGGCCTGACAACGTCCACTCAAAGGGGCGCACTCCAAGCCAGGGAGAGAATTGCCACGAGAGGTCCGCGGCATTTCCGGACGCCACGAGAACGGTCGGCCTGTTCGATCTGTCGAGTCCGAGGCTTACCATCTCACAGCCGAAGTTCGCCGCAGGTTTTTTGTCCATGGTGTATCGACCTTCACGAACTCCGCGCCGGGTAGCCGGCGAAAAATCGTGAGATCTTCGCACTGAAGCGTTCCACCCACGGTCGCATGGATGACCACGAGATCCGATGGCTGTCCGACGTCGACAAGTTCACCGTTTTCCAGATAATCCTCCGACCCCGGCGGTTCGTCCATTTGTCGGTAGAGTGCGGATTTCAGCGCTGTCGGGATCGGACCCAACGTTCCCGCAATGAAAGGTGGCTCTGCAGTCGCCGACAGTCGGCCTGCTTCGATCCCCTCATGGACCATGCTCGCGGCGCGCCGGCACGTTTCCTTGGTTGCCGAGTCGACTTGCCCCGCCATGAGGTCCGCGATCCGTTCCTTGTAGGCGTCGGTCAGACAAGGTGCCGCCAAAGGACCGCTCATTTTGCAGGTACGGGCGCGACTGGCAAGCCATCGACGTTGGCTGTCCAAAAGGCCAGTCTTCCCGGTTCTCTGCATGGCGGCGCGGAAAACCGAAGCCTAATCCGCATCAAGTTTCGACAGGATGGGATCGAAACAAATTGCGACTTCGATCGGAGACTGGGCTTTTGAGCAGGGGAAACTGGCCGCGTCCGCCCGCAATGGGATGCTTGCGGCGACGGCGATCAATAACGTTAGGCCGAGGCGCAATTTCCGTTCTGTTCGAGTGCAAGGCTTCGATGACTTCATCTGCGGCACCGCCATCGCAAGAGCAGGTCTATGGGGTTACGCCAGCACGGAAAAGGCTGGCGATTGCCTGACGTACCTGTTCATGCATAGAGGTGGCGACACGGTGTCCAGAGGTCAGATCCATGGGTGTGCTCATCGACGGCACTTGGCACAACAGGGGCTACGATCAGGAGAAGAACCAGGGGCGCTTCGAGCGCGACGCCTCGAAGTTCCGCAACTGGGTCACCGCCGACGGCGCGCCGGGACCGAGCGGGGGGGGCGGCTTCAAGGCCGAGCGCGGGCGATACCACCTTTACGCCTCCTATTTCTGCCCCTGGGCGACGCGCTGCCTCATCATGCGCAAGCTGAAAGGGCTGGAGGACGCGGTCACCGTGTCGGTCACCGATTGGCTGATGCGCGAGGACGGCATCACCTTTTATCCGCGCGACGGCGTCATCCCCGATCCGGTCCACGGGGCCGCCTTCCTGCATCAGGTCTATACGGCCGCCAAGCCCGACTATTCCGGCCGCGTCACCGTGCCCGTGCTGTGGGACAAGCAGCGCGGCACCATCGTCTCCAACGAGTCGGCCGACATCATCCGGATGATGAACGCCGCCTTTCCCGGCGCCACCGGCCCGGACTTCTACCCGGCCGAGCTGCGCCGCGAGATCGATGTCGTCAATCACCTCGTCTACGACACCGTCAACAACGGGGTCTACAAGGCCGGTTTCGCCACCACGCAGGCCGCCTACGAGGCGGCGGTTGTGCCTTTGTTCGAAACGCTCGACCTGCTCGACCATCGCCTCGCCGCCCAGCGATACCTCACCGGCGACGCGATGACCGAAGCCGATATCCGGCTCGTCACCACCCTGCTGCGCTTCGACATCGTCTATGTCGGGCACTTCAAGTGCAACATCCGGCGCATCGCCGACTATCCCGCCCTGTCGGCCTATCTCGCCGATCTGCTCGCGGTGGAGGCGATCTCCTCGACCTTCCGGCCCGACCACATCAAGAACCACTATTACCGCTCGCATCCCTGGATCAATCCGACCGGGGTGGTGCCGCTCGGGCCGGCTTCCGACCCGTTCGAGCCGGCGGAGGGCGCATCCGCGTGATCGCCGCTTGACCACTCCGCCCACTGAGTCCCGGGCGGTCCAGGACGGCTCCGCGAGCCTTCGCGAGGCGGCGCCCTACGCCGGCGAGGCGGCGATCCGCATCGGCCTGACCGCCCGCGAGCAGGTGGAAACGCGCTGGGGCCTGATCCTGGTGATCTTCATGCGCCTGCTGGCGGCGCTGTGGATCGCGCAGGGGCTGCTGCAATGGTCGGCCTTCATGATGCCCCTCGACGACCTTTTCGACCATCTGCGGATGACGCAGAGCGCGGCGGTGATGTTCTTTTCGGTGATCGACTTCCTGGCTGCGGTCGGGCTATGGCTGGCGACGCCCTGGGGTGGCGTGCTCTGGCTCTTCGCGGCGATCTCGCAGATCTTCGTCGCCCTCAGCGTCCGGCAGGTCATCGCCCCGACCTGGATCGCGTCCGACGTCGTGCTGATCCTCATCTATTTCGCCCTGACGTGGCAGGCCGGCCGGGTCCATCGCAACATCTAGAGCATCGGACCGAAAAGTGCGCAGCGGTTTCCGGACAAATCCGATGCGGCACAGTAAGTTAGAGCATTGGACCGGATCCGGTCTAGGGTCCGGTGCTCTAAGTCACGGTCGTCGAAGTCGCTAACGATATCAGTCCTAGGAAAGTGTAGCTGCGGCAGGCTGTAGAGAAGCCCGGTCAAGAGAGTAGTCGCGGATTTTATCTTTCATTTACGGCGATCTGTAAACACGGGATTCAGTCTGTCGCTTAGCGTCGCTTTCATCCGGCGTCCCTATAACCCTTGGCATGGCGCCGCCGCTGAGCGGCCGAGAGATCCGGGGACAGCACCATGAACACGGCCAGCCAGACGGCGATCAAGATCGAGACGGGCAAGATCGAGGCGGCCCGCGGGCGCGACGAGTCTCAGGCGACCGTGCGTCCGGCCTACCTCGAAGCCCTGACCTTGGTCGAGCGCCTACACCGCCGCCTCCTCGACGTGATCAAGGACGAGTTCGACCGTCGCGGCCGCTCCGACGTCAACTCGGTCCAGGCCCTCCTGCTCTACAACATCGGCGACAAGGAACTCACCGCCGGCGAACTGCGCACCCGCGGCTATTATCTCGGCTCCAACGTGTCCTACAACGTGAAGAAACTGGTCGAGGACGGCTTCCTCCACCATGCCCGTTCGCGCCTCGATCGTCGCTCGGTGCGCATCAGCCTGACGGCGAAGGGCAAGGAAGTTCACGCCGTCGTTGCCGGCCTTTACGAGAAGCACGTCACCACCGTGGAGCAGATCGGCGGCATTTCGTCGGGCGAGTTCGCCCAGCTCAACCAGTCGCTGGTTCGCCTTGAGCGCTTCTGGACCGACCAGATCCGCTTCCGCCTGTGATCCTGCCGGTGCCGGTCGTCTCGCCGGCCCGTCATTCGCCGCTCTTGTGCCCGCCTGTCTTGTGCCCACTTGGACACAGCACCTCGAAAGCCGGCGCCGGCTCGCCGCCGCCATAAATCAGCCGCTCGTTTGCAGCTTCTTAACGCCATCGCCTGTATCCCTCGAAGCAGGCAGTCGACGGCCGCCTCGGCCGCGTTCCGGCCCCCCGCGGGCGTTTGGAGTTGAGAGTGGCAAGCTTTCCGTTCGTGCGGCAGCCATCGTTGCGCGCCGTTTCCCTCGCCGGCCTTTTGTCCCTCACCGGCTTTCTGCTATCGGCGGGTGGCTCCGCCAGCGCGCAGGACGCGCAGTTCAGCGATCAGGCCGAGTGGGCGCAGGGCTACGATGCCGATGCCCGCCTGTCCGTGCAGCGCTCGACGACCCCGGTGCTGTCGCAGGCGACCTTTGACGCCACCGAGCGCGCGATCGAGCAGTATCGCCAGATCGTGGCGCGGGGCGGTTGGAGCCGCGTTCCCTCGACCCGCACCCTCAAGCTCGGCTCCAACGGGCCGGCCGTGATCGCCCTGCGCAAGCGCCTCATCATCTCCGGCGACCTCGACAGTTCGTCGGGCAACTCGCCGGTGTTCGACTCCTACGTCGATGCCGGCGTCAAGCACTTCCAGTCCCGCCACGGCTTCCAGGAGAACGGGGTCGTCGGCCCCGACGTGTTCACCGCCATGAACATCTCCGCCGACACCCGGATGCATCAGCTCGAAATCAACCTGGTTCGCTTGAAGGCGTTCTCCGGCAACCTCGGCGACCGCTACGTGATGGCCAACATTCCGGCCGAGTCGGTCGAAACGGTGGAGAACGGGGTGGTCGCCACCCATCACCGTGCCGGCGTCGGCCGCATCGACCGGCAGTCCCCGGTGATGCAGACCCGCGCGCTGGACATCAACTTCAACCCGTTCTGGCACGTGCCGCCTTCGCTGATCAAGAAAGACATGATCCCGAAGATGCAGGCCGACCCGAACTACCTCAACGAGCACCACATCCACGTCATCAACAAGAACGGCCAGGAGGTCCCATCCTCCTCCATCAACTGGCATTCCACGGAGGCGACGGGCTACAGCTACAAGGAAGATCCCGGCACCGACAATTCGCTCGGCGTGGTTCGCATCAACATCAACAATCCCTACGGCGTGTACATGCACGACACGTCGGACAAGGGCGTCTTCGGCGACGACAACCGCTTCATCTCGTCGGGCTGCATCCGCGTGCAGAACGTCCGCGATTACGTGCAGTGGCTGCTCAAGGACACGCCCGGCTGGGGCCGCCCGCAGATTGATGAAGCGATCCGCTCGGGCCAGCAGGTCAACGTGAAGATCGCGCAGCCCGTGCCGGTATACTGGGTCTATGTGACCGCCTGGGCCTATCCCAACGGCATCGTCGAGTTCCGCGACGACATCTACCAGCGCGACGGTTTCAGCAATGCGGCCACCGGCTCGATCGGCCGTCCCGAGCCGCAGGCGATCAGCCAGCCCAGCCCGCGCGGCGGCCGTGACGACGACGCGCCGGACAACTACGGTCGCGGCGGCTACGACGACCGGGGCGGCTATGACGGCGGCGGCTACGACCGTCGCAGCCAGAGCCGGGGCGGTTACGACCGCAACGCCTACGACGGCGGAGCCGACGAGCGGTAGGTCGCGATACGTCGTCCAGCCATCGCGCGCCAACCCTTGCGTTCGATCTGTTGCATCGACGCAGCCGATAGCATCAAAACAGCTTGGGCGAGCCTGAGCCGCGCTTCGCTTTCTCACAGCCTCACAGCGAAACCGAAGCTGTTTGGATCTGCAGCACCGGCAGGCCTGCAAGAACCAGGTTCGCGCGGCTTAGTGAATGGGCGTCGCCAAGCGGTTGCAACAAGGCGTCGCAACTCGACTATTCCCATCCCCCGCTGGTCCTGCGGCATGTCCGATCTGGTGAAGCGGATCGACCGTCGATCGATCAGGCCAACTGTCGGTTTTCGCAGGTGAAGTCGTAAGGTGTCAGGTCTTTCAGCCGTCCCTATCCATTCCCCTGCGGCTGGCAGGGATCGCCAATTCGGTAGGGCACGGGTCGCGACGATCCCAAACGTCTGAGTCGGGCAGAACTGATCGGACGGCCACTGCGGCTGCCGCAAGCTGAGAAAACCAGGCGTGATTCGGTCAAGCCGCCGAGCACGGACCATGAATGAAAGCGCGAGCAGACCCGGCGGCGCCAAGGCCCGGCCCGAAGGCCGTAACCGGACGATCAGCGACGCGGCCGGTGATCTCGTTCCCTACCGTCCTGACTGGCTTGCTGATCGCGGCGTCGCTAGCCAACCTCCCGGCCAAAGTTGTCGGCGTATTCACGCGCATCGACCTGCTTACCGCGATACGGTCCGCCCGGCGACTGGCGTTGCCCGTTGCGCGGCCTACGGGTCGTGGCAGGTGCGATGCGGTCCCTGCCGCTCGACATTTGCACTTCTTCGATGTCGATGAGTGATCAAACTAAAAACATCGGATCCTCGATGGGGTCCGATGCTTCAACCTCCTGCGCCGCACCGGACTCGCTTGAGACCGGTTTGCACTCCCGATTCGATGCCCTTGCGGCGCTCCCGCTCAGGTCAACATACAGCCAGCGAGACAGAGGGTGTCCAAGACGCACCTTCTGACATTTACATCGAACGGCTGGTTTTAGTAGCCGTACCCGAGTCCGCAGCCGCCTGTCGCAGCGCGGATCGGACCACATCCGTAGCCACCGAAGCCACGACCATATCCTCCGCCGAAGCCGCGACCGCGTCCTCCGCCGAAGCCAACGCTTCGACCGCTGGATAATCCACCGCCGAAGCCTCCATGGCCGCCACCCATGTGACCGCCGCCGCCATGGCCGCCGCCTCCATGACCGCCCCCGCCACCACTGCGGGCCTCCGCCGATGTCGGACTTGCCGCAAAGGTGAACGAGAGCGCCAGGGCTGTCGCACCGGTCACCAAGAATCTGCTCAGGTTATTATTCATCAAACGCCTCCTGTTATGGAGACAAGCGAACGAGATAATAGAAAGGTCCCTTATCGCAAATTTCAATCAAGGCATGGAAGAGCAGACGCAGCTGCTCCTGAGTTTGCTTAAGCATCGAATCGAAAATTGCGCAGCGGTTTTCGGACAAATCCGATGCAACACAGCGACTTAGAGCATCGGACCGGATGCGATCCAGAGTCCGGTGCTCCAAGTCTGTATTTCTGATGTTCGTCTATGACATGCCTCTCGAATCCGTCTTCTCGGTACCGGCCAGCCGCGACCGCTCCGGCCCTAAGCCGAAGTAGCCCGCACGGAGGCGTCGCCGGCGGCACAGGTTGCGGATCGCTGACATTTGCTGGCCGACGCCCTCAAAGTTTTGCGCAATCTAGATGCCTGACAAAATGTCGGGTCAGCTAACAAGACTGAAGGACGAGGCGACCTGTTGAAGGGCACCGAACGTCCTGGCATGAAGGGACAAGCAAGGATGGACGCATAAGGAATTCCGCTTCCTCATCGTCGGCGGCGCCTGACCCTCCTTGCTGCCACAAGCGCTCGGGCGACGATGAACGCGAGGACAATCTTCAACAGCCTTGATTGGAATCGCAACGGGATGCTCTCACGACCAAAGGTGATCGCCGCTGCTGGGCGAGAGCACGACTTCATCGCCAGTAGGACCGGTGGCGTGTGACCCTTTTGAGCCCTGGTGGGCGCTTGTCGAACGGCAGCACTCGGACCATCACGAAGGCAGATGAGGTCAAGGGCGCGAAAGCCGACTTTCCGTCCTCGGCCACTTGCTTGATTTGAACGATCTGCTTGATCGGGCCCCGTTTACGGAAGCGATCGGGCCGTTGCCCACGCATTTGCGACAGAAGTCTCGCGATGAGGGTGTTCGCTTCGTAGAAACCGCGTGTCGAGCATGCAAACATTCGGCGGCGGTTCTCTGGTGCAACTCTCAGACGCAGAGTTCAGAGCTGCCTCTCGTTCAGAGCTCTATGCGCCCGGCAAGCGTCAGAGCAACTTCGACATACACGCCGAGGTATCGCCCCGTACTCTCGATCTTCGTAATCCGAGCAGGATCTGCACGGCTCGCGGATCACCGGTTTGCTTGTCGATGTCCGTCGCCGCGGTCCGAAGCAGCGTGCGCGGGCCAATCGGCCGCCCGGCATCGGGTCGCCGATCTTCATTTTTGGCACGTCGCAGCCGCGCAACTTGCTGTCGATTGCGAGGTCGGACATGGCGCGATCGCGCCGACGGCCCTGGTGGTCGGGAGGACCGCGCGTAAAGGCGGGTGGAGGCGCATGAAATGGCCGAAAAACGAAAAAAAATGGCCCTGGATTTCTCCCGGCGCGGTCTGAAGACATCAGATGATCGGCTGCAATCGACGGACTCCGTTGCAAAATGTGCGGTTGGCTCGGATTGGCGCTGGCTGGAGAAGTACCGGGTTTGGCCAGGGAGGCCTGCTGGGCTGGTCAGGCTGCGGTTAGCAACGGGGTCAGCCTCGCGAGCTTGCTCAGGTTCTGTGTGGCTGCGGCGAGGTGGGACGCGTCGCGGGTGCGGTTGGCGCCGCTCAATCGACGCCGAGCCAGCTTGGAGTGGACGAACAGCGTCTCGACCGTCTTGCGATCGTGCCGCAAGGTCCGGCCTCTTCGGATCAGGCGATGTCATGCGCCCTCTCCCTCGCGGATCGAGCGCGGGATCTCGCGAAGCGGCTCTTTCGGGCAACACCGCTCCTTCAGCAGGCATGGCGCACAGTCGGGCGCAGGCACAACTCTTACCGTCGCGGGAACCTAACTCGATAGTCGGGACCAATCCTTCTAAATTAAACTTTAGAAACATCTAGCTTGAAATTCTAACGTGATTGTCTGATCCTGACTATTAAGACATTGTTGATAGAAACTTCAGTGGAGAGCCTACGATGTATAGAGCCACTGCCTGCGTCGCTGCAATTATCGCGACGACTTCAGCCACCTACGGTTCCATAGGCAACCAGTATCGGCACCGGGTGACGACGTCCCATACCATCCGCAGCAACACCTATGTTTCCGGCAACGGCGGGCATCAGCGACACGTATTTTACGGAGTCGGCAACGGTGGGGAAGCACCTCGGACGACGGCAACGGGCGGCAATTCCGGTGGGTACTCGAACAAGAACTAGCACCACTATCGTCAACTTTGTGGAGTGGGCCGCACTGCCGTTGATGCGCTTGCCGTGGTCGTCTCAGGCGGGTGGCGATGTCCTCAGAACCTGTCCCAAGAGCCCGCTCAAGGGCAAGTCGCCCGATGCCGAACTGGATGGCAGCGACGGTGATGGGTGTCAGCGCGGTGGTGACGAGGGTCTCGTTGTCTTGGCAGGGCGGCGGCTGCGGCCAAACCAGGACACGATGCGCTTCACCACCCAGCGCCGCTTGATCGCTCCATAGCCCACCGCCTGCGGGTTGCGCCGGATCACTTCGAGCCGGAGCGGATGGTTGGCGGCCGCCGCCTACGTCCGCCCGGCGTCGCAGCCATCGTCGGCGAACAGGCGTTACAGCCTGGGAAAGCGCTGGCGCACCTTGCCCAGCAGGGCCGCCCCGTCGCGGTCCTGCACGGCGGCGGAATGCACAACCAGGTGGGATCAGCAGGCTCAGCGTGGCCACAAGAGCGTGGATCTGACGCCCTTCAACCTTCTGTCCCGCGTCATAGCCCACGGCGCCGCCGGCCAGGCGCCGAAGTTCGTCCCCTGTCGCTCCTTCGGCAGCCCCTTTTTCCGCCGACTTGATCGTTCGGCCGTCCATCACCGCAGCGGTGGGGCTCACGCCCTTTCGCGCCCGCGCAACATCACGTAAAGCTCGGCCCAGACTGCCTTCCAGGTCCCGTTCGCCTGCGACTTGCGCAAGATGTTGACCAGCGTTGAGTGGGGTACAAAGCCCTCACGCTGCCAGATGCGCCATGGACAGCCGGTGCGCAGCAGATAGAGGACGGCGTTCATTGCTTGGCGCAAGTCGGTCTTGCGCGGCCGTCCGCCCGGTGTTGCCGCTGGGATCAGAGGCGAGCACCGCCCATTCCGTCTCGCCTAAATCACTCGGAAACCCGGATCCTTTGCTCCGGTAGCTCGGCTTGCGCTGTGCCGTCCACTTGACCCCGCGCGCTCCCGAAAGCTGCTCGCGCTCTGCATCACGCAACCCATGCGCGTGCGATCGGCTGCGGGGCAGGGTCTTAACGGGGCTGCGGGGACACCGGCTGGCGGATTGAGCGATTCCAAGGCCAATCGCAGCGAGAGCGCATTCCCGCGGCATCGCTACGCGAAGCTTGATGGGGCAGGCGGAACGGCAGCGCCGCTTTCCACCGCACCTGGTTCGCTCCATCAGGCGAGCCTGTCGATCCTCTGAGCGCGGATGATCGGCGTGTTGCATCGCAACTTTGGAGCGGCTAACAACGGGCGTGAACTGACCGTGTGTACGTACGGTTGCGCGCGTGGTGTGAGAACAGCCGCAGAAGGGACACAATGCGAAGTGACGTCTTCGACAACCTATTCGTGCTTGAACTCGCTAATAATCATTGGGGGCGCGTCGATAGAGGATTGAAGATCATCCAGGAATTCGGTCAGGTCGCGCGTTTCAATGCTGTTCGTGCTGCGATGAAACTGCAATTCAGGGATGTCGATAGTTTTATTCATAAAGATTACCGCAGTCGTACTGACATCCGCTATATCAAGAAGACACTGGACACGCAGCTCTCGTGGGGTGAATACCGCCAGCTTGTCGAGGCCGTGCGCCGGTGGAACATGATCACCATGGTGACGCCGTTCGATGAGGCGTCTGTCGATAAATGCGTTGAGTTCGGTGTGCAGATCATCAAGCTTGCCAGTTCGGACATCAAGGACTGGGCGCTGATCGAGAAGATCGCCAAGACGAGGAGGCCCGTGATCATGTCGACGGGGGGATCGAACCTGCGCGATCTCGATGACGTCGTGTCGTTCTTCAACAAGCGAGACATTCCGCTCGCCATCAATCATTGCGTGTCGCTGTATCCCAGCGAGGACAACGAGGTCGAGCTCAACCAGGTCGACTTCCTGGTGAAGCGTTTTCCCGACAACGTCATCGGCTACTCCACCCACGAGTACCAGGATTGGGTCTCCTCCGTGACGATCGCCTACGCCAAGGGTGCGCGCACCTTTGAACGCCACGTCGACATCGAGGAAGGTGGCATCCCCGTGTCGCCCTACTGCTCACTGCCCCACCAGGTCGATGAGTGGTTCAAGGCTTTCCTCAAGGCGGAGGAGATGTGCGGGCCACCCGGCGTTGCCAAGCGCATTCCACCGGAAAAGGAGGTCCGCTACCTCGATGCGCTGGTGCGCGGCGTCTATGCCAAGGAGCCTATCAGGCCCGGTGGCATGTTGCTGCACGATAACGTTTACCTCGCCGTGCCGCTCCTCAAGGGGCAGATTTCCTGCCGCGAGTTGATGATCGGCGAGATCATGGTTGCCGGCGTCGAGGCCGACAAACCGATCATGTTCGACATGATCGACAGCCCCTACGCCCACGATTCCAAGCTGAGCGCCCTGATCAGGCAGCGCGGCCTGGACATCTAAGCAGGTTTCGCAAAAGTGCCCAGCGGTTCTGCGATCCGAACCTGCGGCATCACAAAGGGCTCAGCAGGTGAAGCGTTGGCCTGCCCGCGCGAACCTGCTTAGACGCGATCTTCCGTCCGCCAAGCCGGATGTCGCGAGGCCGAACGCCGGCACTTCAAACCAGGGACGGCCCAAGATGATGCGTGTCGCCGACTACATCGCCGAGCGAGCCTGTCGAGCGGGCATAACCCAGGTCTTCATGGTGACGGGCGGCGGTGCGATGCACCTCAACGATGCCTTCACGCGCCACCGCGGCCTGACCACGCTGTGCATGCACCACGAGCAGTCGTGCGCCATGGCGGCGGAGGGCTACGCGCGCATTGCCGGCACCATGGCCCTCGTCAATGTCACCACGGGGCCCGGCGGCATCAACGCGCTGAACGGCGTCTTCGGCGCCT
This sequence comes from uncultured Beijerinckiaceae bacterium, assembly GCA_937863205.1. Next base: position 11,349 of record CALMGA010000482.1, read on the forward strand.
ACACCGACTCCGTGCCCATGCTGGTGGTGTCCGGCCAGGTCAAGCGCGAGACGGTGGTCGCCAACCAGGACGTGCCGCTGCGCCAGCTCGGCGACCAGGAGGTCGACATCGTCGCCATGGTCAAGCCGATCACCAAATATGCGGCCCTGCTCAACGAGCCCAACGACGTCCGCTTCGTCGTCGAGAAGGCGATCTGGCTCGCGGCCACCGGCCGGCCGGGCCCGGTGTGGATCGACGTGCCCGTCGATGTGCAGGGTAGCCTCGTCGATCCGGACGTGCTGCGGGGCTTCGATCCCGGCCGCGATGGCGACGCGGCGCGCGGCGGCGCCGAGGGGGGTGCCCTCAAGGGCGAGGCGCTCGCCGCCGCGGCGGCGGACGTGGTCGCCCGCATCCGCACGGCGCAGCGGCCGATCATCATCGCCGGCACCGGCGTGCGCGCCGCCGGCGCGGTGGACGCCTTCCTGCTCGCCGCAGACCGCCTAGCGATCCCGGTCACGACCGCCTTCAACGCCCACGACCTGATCCCCGACGACCACCCGGGCTACGTCGGCCGCCCCGGGACGATCGGCGACCGCGCCGGTAATTTCGCCGTGCAGAACGCCGATCTCGTACTGGTCCTCGGCTGTCGCCTCAACATCCGCCAGATCAGCTATAATTGGGCAAGCTTCGCGCGCCACGCGACCAAGGTCATGATCGACATCGACCGGGGCGAGTTGCGCAAGCATACGCTCGCCATCGACGTCCCGATTCAGGCCGACCTCGGCGCCTTCCTCGACGCCCTGAACGCCGCCATCGGCAACGGGCCGCAGCAGCCCGCGCACCGCGACTATCTCGCCTGGTGCAAGGCGCGAAAGGCGCGCTACCCCGTCGCCTTGCCCGCTTATTTCGAGAAGAAGACGCCGGTCAACCCCTACGCCTTCGCCAGCATTCTATTCGACGAATTGGTAGAAGGCGACATCGTCGTCACCGCCAACGCCACCGCCTGCATCGTCACCTTCCAGTGCGCGCGCATGAAGAAGGGCCAGCGCCTGTTCTCCAATTCCGGGTCGGCGTCCATGGGTTTCGATCTGCCGGCGGCGATCGGCGCCTGCTTGGCCGCGGGCGGCCGCCGCGTCGTCTGCATGGCCGGCGACGGCAGCATCATGATGAACCTCCAGGAACTGCAGACCATCGTCGGCAACAACCTTCCCGTGAAGGTCTTCCTTCTCGCCAACAACGGCTATCACTCGATCCTGCAAACGCAGCAGTCGTTCTTTTCCGACAACATCCGCGGCTGCGGGCCGTCGAACGGCGTCACCTTCCCCGACTTCATCGCGCTGGGACGGGCGTTCGGCTTCGCCACCCATGAGTGCGACCACCTCGACGATGCCGCTGCGGCGATTCGGGCGACGCTCGACGGCGCGGGGCCGGCGATCTGCAAGGTCGCGCTCGACCCCGCGCAACCCTTCGCCCCCAAGCTGTCGTCGCGGCGCCTGGACGACGGCCGGATGGTAAGCTCGCCGCTGGAGGACATGGCGCCCTTCCTGCCGCGCGACGAGTTCGCCGCCAACATGCTCGTCGCGGATGAGGACTGAGCGCTGGCGATGACTCCGCCGCGCAGCACCGACGGGAACGTCCACCGACCGCCGCCGGGCTTGCCGGCCGCCATCTTCGACCTCGACGGCACGCTTCTCGACAGCGCGCCCGGCATCGCGGCCGCCTTCAACAAGCTGGGCGTCGCGCGCCGTCCGGTGTCGGTCGACGAGGTCCGCGAACTTGTCAGCTTCGGCGCGGAACGTCTCGTCGGCGGGATCTGCGGTTTGGCGGATCCCGTCGCCATCGCGGCCGCCCTCGCCGCTTTCCGTGAGCGCTACGCCGCCGATCCCTGCCGACCCGAGGATGTTTATCCCGGGACGGCCGACTCCCTCCGCGCGTTGCGCGGGCGCGGTGTCTTGCTCGGCGTGTGCACCAACAAGCCGCAGCGATTGGCCGAGATCGTAGTCGCCCGGCTCAAGCTTGACGACCTGCTGCCGGTGGTCATCGGCGCGGCGCCGGATCGTCCCGCCAAGCCGCATCCGGCGCCGCTGCGCGAGGCAGTGGCCGCCCTGTCGGGAGCGCGTGCGGTGTTCGTCGGCGACAGCATGGTCGATGCCGAGACCGCCGGGGCCGCCGGCGTTGCGTTCATTCACGCGCGCTTCGGTTACGGCGCCATCGACCCCGGCACCCCCTGCGCCGCCTCGGTCGATGCGATGGCGGAGGTGCCCGCAGTGGTGGCTCGCCTGCTCGCCCCGGTTCTGCCGCATGTCGCCTGACCGGCTGTTGCGCTTCGCCCGGCCGGTCGAGGCGTGGCTCGCCCGCGAGGCGCCGCACGTCGTCGTGACCGGCGCCGGCGGCTGGCTGGGGTCGGCTACGCTGGAAATGCTGGATGACGCCTTGGGTGCCCGCTTCGATGGCTGCGTCACCGTCTATGCGCATCGGGAACGTGAGGCGGTGCTCCGGTCCGGCCGCCGTCTCCGCCTGCGCGCTCTTGCCGACATCGGCGAGCAGCCGCCGCCGGACGTGCCCGTTCTCCTGGCGCACTATGCTTTCCTGACGCGTGAAAAGGTCGGCAACGTCGGCATCTCGACCTATGTCGAGGCGAACCGCGCCATCACCGCGCTCGCCTCGGCGCAGGCGCGGCGCCTGCGCGTCGCGGGCACCTTCTCGACCTCGTCCGGCGCCGTGTACCGCCGGAACGGGACATTGAACGACGATCTCGCCGCCAACCCGTACGGCGCGCTGAAACTCGAGGAAGAGGAGGCCTTCGCAAGGCTTCGCGACACCGGCGCGCTGACAGCGATCTGCCGGGTATTCAACGTCGCCGGACCTTTCCTCAACAAGGCCTACGCGATCGGCGACCTGATTCGGGCCGCGTTGTATGAGCCTGCGCTGACGATCCAGGCGCGACATCGGGTCTACCGCTCTTACGCCCACGTCGCCGACATCGTGTCCGTCGGCTTCGCCGCCATGGCGGGCCTTGCGGCCGCGCCGGAGCCCTACGACACCGCCGGGCTCGAGGTGGTGGAGGTCGGCGACCTCGCCGAGCGCATCCGCGCCGAACTTGGCTGCCCCGCCAAGCCGATCCGGCGCGCGCCGCTCGGCGATGCGTGCGACGACCGTTACGTCGGACGGATCGAGCCTTTCGCCTCGATGGCCGCGCGAGCTGGTTTCGCGCTGAGCCCGCTGGGCGTCCAGATCCAGGACACGGCACGCTTCCTCGTTGGTGGGGCAGCCGGATGACGGCCGTGCCGTGCCCCGGCCGCGACGCGATGGTGGACCGCGAAGCGGTTGCCGTCGCGGTCGACCGCACCGAGCACGGCCTCGCGACCGCATCGCCCGCGAGGTCGGCGGCGCTGATCACGCAGCTGACGAGGTCGCTGCAAGTTGAATTGGCCGCCACGGCGGACCTGCGCCGGCAGCTTGCCAAGCGAGACAGCCACGATGCGCAGGTGCGGACCAGGATCGAGCGGCTTGAAACCGATCTGGCGCGAGCCGACGAGGACCTGGCCCGGCTCGAACGGCTGCACGCCATCTGCGAGGGTAGAATTTTGGCGTTGGTCAGCGACCGGGATGCGGCGCGGCAGGTATCGGCGGATCACCAGACCCTCGTCGCGACCCTCGTGGGCCATCGATCCTGGCGCGCCGGCCGGGTCCGGCGCAGGTTGCGTCGGCTATGGGCTCGGAGCATGGCTTACATCCTGCCGCGTCGAGAGCTGGTCGGCCATTTCGCCGAAGCTTGGTTCGCGCGCACCTATCCCGAGGTCGGCATGCTTGAAGCCGACCCGTTCGACCATTTCATGACCTATGGCCTGCGGCGAGGCCTCGATCCCAACCGCTTCTTCGCCATGCGATGGTACCTGTTGCGCTACCCCGATGTCGCCGGCGCGGGCATGCATCCCCTGCTGCACTTCCAGCGGCATGGATTACGCGAGGGACGCACGCCGCACCCGGACGTCTCGTGCTTCGACTATCGCCAGCGTTTCGAGAGTGGATCGCTCGGGTCCGAGCAGGGGTTGACGTGATATTCTCTCGAAAATGTATCGCGGCGAACCCGCCTCGCGATCACCACTGCCGCAGGACGTCGCTCAGCCAACCCGAACCGAGTGAGAGCCGTCGATTGCTGCGTCACGCCGGTGCGCGCACCAAGCCGGTGCTCCGGAGGACATTCAAGCGTCTGCTCAAGCGGTCCAGCCCGGATGATTGCGCCGCCTGAATTCGCTACTGCGGCTGTGCCTACTCGCGCGAAGGTCCAGCGGCTCCCGCCAATCCCGCCGTGCGCTCGCGGTCCGTCGTCGGCACCCGGTCCGCCTCATGGCTTGACGAAGTAGGCTCCGGGGGTGGGTGACCAAGGGACCTTTTTCATGGCGCAGGTCAGATTCCGCCCGCGAAGGAACTCGTCCACGGCCCGCGTTTCGCCCTCCCAGGGCTGCACCGCATATTCGTCAAAAACCAGTAGGCCGCCGGGGACGACGGCGTCCCAGACGTGCTCGAGCGCGAACCGCGTCGGCTCGTAAAGGTCCATGTCGAAGTGCACGAGCGAAAAGCGAAGGCCCGGCGTTTCCTCCATCAGTTTCGGCAGCGCCTGCTGCACGCGGCCCTTGACGAGCTTGATGCGCTCTCTCGCTAGGATGTTATCGGCGTTGAATAGCTCCGCCAGGGCAAACAATTCGCCCTCGACGGCGCCGGCGGACCATCCTCCGTGCTGGCGGTCGGCCATGGCGGCTCCAGCGGTTTCCGAGCCGTCGCTGGCCGTGAAGTCCGTCAGGCCCTCGAACGAGTCGATGCCGTAAGCTCGGCGCCCGGTATCGGCGGGGTGCGTGATCTCCAGGAATTTATAGAAGCTGAACAGGCTGACACCCCTGGAGACGCCCATTTCCAGGATGGACCCAGGCAGGTCGGCGACCTGCTTGTACAACTCCCAGTGGGCGAGAAAGCGCACCATCTGGATGCGGCGGACGTACACGGGCCAGTGACCAAGGAGGTGCTTGACGGAATGCGGGAAGCGTTCCGCGATCAGGGAGAACTCGGTCCAGTATTTGACGTCCTTGGGTGAGGATGTTCCGCTGATCTGGGCGTCGGGGGCGTCGAACTCGCTCATCATGTGCTCTTTCGTTGTTGCGCGCTTGGAGTTGCGTGCCGCGGCATGAATTTCCTAGGATCTACCGCGAACTCGCCGTCGTTGCCGAGTCGGCGGGCGCGGGCGTCGTCGATGGTTCCACTTGGCCGGTTTCAAGCGACCGACGTGACCCGCTGCTCCCGCCGGCGTGGCTCGCCGCGCTGCCGGCAGCGGCGGCGGTGACAAGAGCGATGGCGATTACCTGACCGGCGTCGAGCCGCTCGCCGGCCACGATCCAGCCTGCGAGCGCGGCGATCGCCGGCGCAAGACAGGTGAACACGCTGTAGGAGCGGGCGGACAGCTTCGGCATGGCCGCCATCTCGAGTGCCACGGGCAGGGCGCTGGAGAGGACCCCGATCACGGCGATCCTGGGGAGGGCTGGGACCAGGGAAGGCGCACCACCAAATCCGCCTAGCGCGAGGGGCAGGGCAAGAAGGCCCGCCCCCGCCATGGTCGGCGCCGCCGATCCTGTGCCGTAGATGCGCCCGGCCCACCGGCCGGCAACGATGTAGCCGGCCCACGCACCGCCTGCGGCGAGCGCGAGAAGCACGCCCGTCGGATCCAGGACGCGGCCGTTCAATCGCGGAACGTCGAGCAACAGCAGGCCGAGCGCGGCTAAGGCGACCCAGATGAGATCGAGCCACCGTCGCGTCGTGGCGACGGCGAGGCCGAGCGGCCCGATGAATTCCAGGGCAACGGTGACGCCGACGTCGAGGCGCTGGATGGCGAGATAGAACAGTCCATTGAGAAGAAACAATGAGACTGCGCAGGCGCCGACCGCGACAAGCGAGTGGCGCGTCACGGCGCGCTGCCACGTTCGGTAAAAGGCGCACAGGATCGCGCCGCCCAACAGCAGACGGAGCGCCAGCACGTCCTGCGGGCGTGCGCTGGCGAACAGGTTTTTAGCCAACGCGGAGGACACCTGCGCCGACAGCATGGCGAGCGCGAGCTGCAGGTATGCCAAGTCAGCGCAAGCCGGACGAGACGGCTCTGGCCAGCCCGATCGCGCTTGCTGGCCAAGTTTCCATGGGCCTCGATCTGCCTTGCCATGGGGGCCCGTGCCTCCGATCCGCCGAGCTGGCCGCTGTACCGGTCCACCGTCCAGCGCAGCGCCTCGTCGAGGCCGAGGCGGCCCTCCCAGCCGAGCCGAGCGCAGGCTTTGGAGGCGTCCACCGTGAGAACCGCCGCCTCGTGCGGCTGCGGCGCCGCGATGGTCTGCCAAGCGGCCTCGCGCCCCAGTGCCGGACAACCCGCTCCACCGCTTCGTGCACCGGGCGGCAGTCGCGAGGGCCGAAGGTCCAGCTCTGCGCGAAGGCGGCGCCGTCGGCCGAGCCGAGCCGCTCGGCGAGCATGAGATAGCCGCACGGCGGTTCCAATGCGTGTTGCCAGGGCCGGATTGCGTCGGGAAAACGGATCACGGCCGCCTTGCCGCAAGAGAAGACGCGCACGAGGTCGGGCACGGGGCGATCCGGCGACCAGTCGCCATCGCCGACCGCGTCACCTTCACGGTAGGGCCACGGCCGCTTCCGGTTCTCGTAGGCCTTGTCGCTGGTGAGCACCATAATGAGGGGCACGCACGACGCGGCGCGCACCGCTTCCAACAGGTGCGCCGTTCCCAACATCTTCGTGGCGTCGATCGCGACGGGACCGGCGTCGGATGGGCGCACCACCGCCTGTGCTGCCAAGCGCAGGGCCATCTCCGGCCGGGCTACCGCGACGCGAGCCGCTGCGGCCGCGTTACGCAGGTCTACGGGCTTCTCCTGACGGCGCGGGATCACCAGGCCGAAAGGGGTGGGCCGGTGGTCGGGAGCGAGCGTCAGGCTGGCGACGAGCGCGCCGAGGCGCTCCAGCCAGAGCGCGAGCCGATAACCTTCGAGGCCGGTGTGCCTAGTCACCAGCACGCGCCGCTCCGCCCAGAATGCGGCCTCGGGCTCATGCTTCGCTGCCGCCCTCACCGCGTGTTCCAAGGCGCTGGGCCGTTCGCCCGGTTTTTCCAGATGGTCCTCGTCGCGCAGGCTGTCCGTCACCTGTCGCAAGCCATCGTGGGAATAGGCCGAAAGCTGGTTATCGCGCGCGAGCTGCTCCATCGGCCCTGCTTCCCGTGTGGTCTCGTCGCCGGCAATCAGATCCAGGGCGCTTGGCTGGAGCACGAAGAAGCCGCCGTTGATCCTGGCTCCGTCGCCGGCCGGCTTTGCGCGAAAGGAGCGTACGCGGCCGCCATCCAGTTCCAACGCTCCGAAACGGCCGGGCGGCAGCACCGCCGTCAGCGTGCACAGGCGCTTCTGCTCGCGATGGAAGCGGAGCAGTGCGTCGAGGTCGCTGACGCCATCGCCGTAGGTCATGAAGAAATCGTCGTTGCCGTCGAGGTCAGGCTGGATCCGCTCGAGGCGGCCGCCGGCCATGGTCGCCTCGCCGGTTTCAATAAGCGAAACCTTCCAGTCCTCGCCGGCGCGGCGGTGGTACTCGATGTCGCCCCTGCCCAGGTGCATGGCGACGTCGCTGAGGCGAAGGCGATGATTAAGGAAGAATTCATTAGTCATGTAGCCTTTGTCGCCGAGGCAGATGATGAAATCCGTGACACCGCGGGACGAGAAGATCGTCATCCCATGCCACAGGATCGGACGGCCGACGATCTCGATCATCGGCTTGGGACGCAGCACGGTTTCTTCCGACAGCCGTGCGCCCAAGCCGCCGGCAAGGGTGACAGCTTTCATCAGGGCTCCTTCAGAACGAGCCGAGATCAACCGCCCGCTTGGCCCATCGCTCGAGCGGCTTATCGCTGGCGAAGAACGAGATCAAGTGCGAGGCGGACGCTCCAGAGCGCCGCTCGCCGTCTTCGGCGCCGGGCCGGACGGCCTGCCCATTTGATTTGCGTCCGAGCACCCGCACTGCTACTGGGGCGTCATGTTCGGGATGAATTGCCTCTACCCTGATACGCTGCTTCCGAGGGATAATACCTCTCCATATTATATTGTCTCACCGCCCTATACTGGATCATCGGCGGGAGTAGGTGGCCTGCACGTTCTCTGCCACTGGCTGAACATGACGGGACGCAGCGCTTGGCTGTTCCTTATTCCACAGACCGAGGAGCTGGGTGTAAACCCGAGGCTGCAGACGCCGTTGCTGACGGCGGACATCGCCGCCCACCATTACGAGAACGGCCTGACGCCGGTCGTTCTCTACCCGGAGACCATCCACGGCAACCCGCTGACCGCTCCCGTTCGGGTCCGCTGGTTCGGCAATTATCCCGGCCTGCTCGGTGGCAGCACAAGCTTCGACCATGACGAGATCTGCTTCGCACACTCGCGCCATCTGGCGCGGGTCGTCGGCCCTTCCGCCAACGTGCTTTGCATCCCAACCGTCGATACCGCCCTGTTCAGGCCGGCGCCGGGCGCGACCAGGAAAGGCACCTGCTTCTACGCCCAGAAATTCCAGGTCGTCCACAACCAGACCGTGTTCGGGCTGCCGGTCGACTGTGTCGAGATCACGCGCTTCGAACCCGCGTCGCGCGCCGCCCTCGCCGCGCTGTTCCAACGTTCGGAAGCGTTCTACTGCTTCGAAGACTCGGCGTTGATCAACGAGGCCGCCTTGTGCGGCTGCCCCGTCGTCATGATGAGGAACAGCTTCTTCCCGTGGCCTCTCGGCATTGAGGAAATGGGTTGGGACGGCTACGCCTGGGGCGATGATCCCGCCGAGTTCGCGAGGGCGGTGCGGACGGTGGACCGCGCGTTCGACAACTATATCAAGAACATCCCGGTCTTCTTCTCGCAGCTTCAAACGTTCACGTCGATCACGCAGAAGCGTGCCCGCGCCGTGCCCTATTGCGCCCCCGTCAGATTGCCGGGACTCGAACAGAGAAGCAGCGAGATCCTGCACCTACGTCGGGCCTTGGCCGAGGCGCGGCTTGAGAACGTCAGGCATCGCGCAGGTTCGGGTGATGATGGTGTGCTGTGGAACCCGAAGGCAAGTTTGGCGGACCCGGTGGCTAAAGCGACCTTCCTGTCAGGGTGGCACCTCGAAGTCGCCGGCGCCCGCTCGGAAGACGCCTGCAGCCTGGTGGTGTACCCGGATGCCGCCTCGGCGATCACCTTGCTCGTCGTGTCGGACCGATCCGCACGAGAGGAGGAATTCGAGTTTCTGTATGATCTCGATCTCGTGCAGCGGGTCTCCCTGGCCCCCGATGAGGAGCGGGGGATCACGTTGCCGGTGATCGAGCCGGGCAAGCCCATCCTTGTCAACATCCGCTCTTGCCGGCCTGCCGGCGGGGGGCTTCTGCTGCTGAAATCCATCCAACGGGAGCGGGGTGCAACCTTTCCCTCACCCAGCCGCGACGGTGCCGACGCGCTTCGGCACGGCCGCGCCGGCAAACCGCACGGGAACACGCACGAGATCGTTCTGGAGAACGGACTTGGTGGTCGCCTGCAGGGCGTCAACTGCGAATTGGACGTCAGCGAGCGGGGTCTCCTGGTCCGGGCTGCAATATCGGATCCACAATTGCTCATCCCGCTCGACGAATACGCCGAGCTGACACCTTATGACTTGTACCTCTGGGGTGAATGCGAGGTGGCCGGCGACGAGATGATGACCATCTACGTGCCCACCGCGCCTTTGGGCGCCCTCAACGAAGTCGCAAGTCGCCACATTCGCCTCAAGGCCGGCGTCAACGTTTTCGTCGGCAAGCTGCCGCACTCCGGTGCGTCGGGGCCTGTTCGCATCGATCCGCTGGAGAAAGCGGGCGTTGTGCGCTTCACGAGACTTCGCCTCGTTCTTGTCCGGGATGGCGAGGCCCTTACGTTGCCCCGCCCGGTGTCCCATCAGCCGCCGATGCTGGCCCGGTTCAGCCAGCAGTCGCTGTTGTGGAGCGATGCCACGGTGCTGAATGAGGATTGCTCCATCGCTTACGTCCATAATGCGCTCGAAGTCCGCACGAGCGGCATCGAGGCGCATGTCCTGTTCTACCTCGGCGAACCGGCCCTCGCCGCCGAGGGTTGCTCCTTTACCGCTCTCATTGAGTACGAGACGACGCTTCCCGGTGATATCGCCATCACGCTGCCGGACCTCGACGGATCCTACGCCGGTGCCGGAGCGCGGTTGCGTGCCGAGGTGTTCAAAGGCCATCATTCTGTGGAGTTGTACCTGTCGCCGTTCTACCCCATCCAATCTCTTCGGCTGTCGGTACGGCAGCTGGATGTGCTTCGCCTCCTGGTGTTTAAACTCATCGTGCTTCGACCTTCGGTCGATGGGTAGCAAGGGAACTTGCCGGTCCGCGCGCGCGTAGCCGAGGGCGGCTGCGGCGTGGACGTGCTTGCTTTTCTTGGGCGGAAGGGTTCAGTTGCGGACCTTGAACCGTTGGGCTCCAACTGCAGAGATTGCCTATGACGGACGGGACGGACGCGCGTGCCCAAGCGGTTCGGCAGCAGATCCTCGAGCTCACGGCTGAGTACGCGGGGCTCGCGCATGTGCCGGCACCTTTTGCTCCCGGACGCTCGGCGGTTCCCGTGTCCGGCAAGGTGTACGGCGCATCCGAAATGGTGTCCCTGGTCGACTCCGCGCTCGACTTCTGGCTGACCACAGGCCGCTTCAATGCCGCCTTCGAAAAGAAGCTCGCCGGCTTCATCGGCGCGCGACGCAAGCTCCTGACCGTCAATTCAGGATCTTCGGCGAACCTGGTGGCGCTGACGGGCCTGACCTCGCACCTTCACAAGGACCGTGCCCTCAAGCCAGGCGACGAGGTCATAACGGCCGCGACGGGTTTCCCGACCACCGTCAACCCTAGCCTGCAGAACGGCTTGGTGCCGGTCTTTGTGGACGTCGACATCCCGACCTACAACATCCTGCCGAGCCGCATCGAGGAGGCCGTGACTGACAGGACCCGCGCCATCATGGTGGCGCACACGCTGGGAAATCCATTCGCGCTCGACGAGGTGATGCGCGTCGCCAAGAAACACGACCTTTGGGTCGTTGAGGACTGCTGCGACGCGCTCGGCGCCACCTACGACGGGCAGCAGGTCGGCACCTTCGGCGACGTCGGCACGCTGAGCTTCTACCCCGCGCACCACATCACCATGGGCGAAGGCGGCGCGGTGTTCACCGGCTCGTCCGTCGTGCTCCGGGCCATGGAATCGATCCGGGACTGGGGCCGCGACTGCTACTGCGCGCCCGGTGAGGACAATACGTGCAAGAAGCGTTGGGGCTGGCAACTCGGCGACCTGCCCTTCGGCTTCGACCACAAATACACGTATTCGCACCTTGGCTATAATCTGAAGATCACGGATATGCAGGCGGCGGTTGGACTGGCCCAACTCGACCGACTCGACGGCTTCATCGACGCGCGGCGGAACAACTTCGCCTATATGCAGGAGCTGATGAGCGAGCTGGAAGAGTTCTTCATCTTGCCGCAGCCGACCCCGAAGAGCGAGCCGTCCTGGTTCGGCTATGTCCTGACACTGCGCCCCGGTGCACCTTTCAGCCGCGATGACCTTGTCAAGTATCTCAACGACGAGAGGATCGGCACACGCTTGCTGTTTGGCGGGAACCTGCTCCGACAGCCCTACATGAAGGATCGCGCCTACCGGGTCGTCGGCTCGCTCGCCAACGCCGACTTGATCGTGGATCGCACCTTCTGGATCGGCATCTACCCCGGCCTGACGCGAGCCCATCTCGATTTCGCCGTCGACCGGATCAGGGCCTTCATCCAGGGCAGGGTCACTCGGTCCACCATCGCGTCCAGTGCCGCCTGAGAACAAGGTCGACGTCATTTTGGCGGATCCGCGCCACGACCTGCCCGGCTGTGTTCAACGACCGGCGTCAGCACGCGCAGCGAGGAGCCGGCTGGCCTATCGCTCGTTGAGCATGGCCCGCATCCGTGCGAGCACGGTCCCGACGTCGAAGGGCTTGGTCAGGATCGCCATGCCGGGTTCGAGGAAGCCGGAAGGGCTGGCGACGCCTTCGGCGTAGCCCGTGATGAAGAGCACCTTGAGGGCCGGGCGGAACTCGCGCACGGCGTCGGCGAGCTGACGTCCGTTGAGGCCGGGGAGGCCGACATCGGTCACGAGCAGGTCAACTTGCGGCGCCGATCGAGCGACGGCGAGACCCTCCGCACCATCGCGGGCACTCAGCACGGCATAGCCGGCATCGGCGAAGGCCTCGCGCATCAGGTCGCGGATGCTGTTCTCGTCTTCGACCAGAAGAACGACCTCTCCGCGTCCGTCGGCGACCGCCAGGTCGCCGGCCGAAGCTTGCAGCGTCGCGACCTCGCCATCATGGCGCGGCAGAAGGATGTCGATGGCGGTTCCCTGGCCCGGCACGCTGGTGATCACCGCGCAGCCGTTCGACTGCCGGGCGAAGCCGTAGATCATCGACAGCCCGAGCCCGGTGCCCTGTCCGATCGGCTTTGTTGTGAAAAACGGGTCGAAGGCGCGCGCGGCCACCTCGGGTGGCATGCCGATACCGGTGTCGGTGACGCGCACCACCACGTATTCACCCGGCGCCGCGGGTGTCACGCTCGCGGCCGCGACGATCACGTTGAGCGTCGCGACCTCGATGCAGCCACCGTCCGGCATCGCGTCACGCGCATTGATGGCGAGGTTGAGGATCGCGTTCTCGAGCTGGAAGGGGTCGCAGAGGGTTGTGCAAACCGACGGATCCAACATGAAGCGCAGCTCGATCGCCTCGTTGACCGTGCGCCGCAGAAGGTCGGTCATGCCTGTGACCAGGGCGTTGACATCGACCACCTTGGGATCGAGCGGTTGACGACGGGCGAAGGCGAGCAGCCGATGCGTCAGGGCTGCGGCGCGGCTTGCCGAACTGAGCGCCATTTCGATGTACGTGTCGAGACGCTCGTGCCGACCCTGCTTGAGCCGGCGCTGGACCATGTCGAGCGCACCCACGATCGCTCCGAGCATGTTGTTGAAGTCGTGCGCGATGCCGCCGGTGAGCTGGCCGACGGCCTCCATCTTCTGTGATTGCCGGAGGTCGGCCTCGATGCGCTCTCGCGCCTTGGCCTCTGCGAGCAGGCGGGTGTTGGCCTCGGCGAGCTCGCGGGTACGCGCCGTGACCTGCCGCTCCAGCGTCTCGCCCGCGCGGCTCAGCTCCTCGGCCCTGCGCTCGAGTTCGGAATGCAGGGCGACCACGCCGCGATTGGTTTCCTCCAGCTCGCGGTTGAGGCGCTGCGCCTCCTCCTCGCGTTCAGCCAGGATCGCGAGGGTTTCGACGAGTTCGCGGTTCTCGTCGCGGACGACCGTGCCGGGATTTGCGGAACGCAAGGCGCGCACCGCGTCGGACAGGGCGCGAACGGAAGCGGCGGTCGGCTGCACCCCGTTCGGCAGCAGCTTGGCGAGATCGACGGTCGTTCCCGACGCAGACGTATCGATGGCGAAGCGATCCATTAGCCGGCGCGCCCCGGTGATGCCGCGGCCCATGCCGGTCGGCGACTCGTAGCGGCCGTCGAGGATCCGCGCCAGGTCGGCGATGCCGGGTCCGCGATCGCGGACCCGCAGCACGAGGCAACGATCAGGCGCGCCGGCGAGAAGGACGTCGACCTTGCCGCCGCCGGCATAGTCGAGCGCGTTGCGCGCGATCTCGGACAGGGCTGTTGCGATGCGGGTCTGGTCCTGGCCGCCGAAGCCGAGATGCTGCGCCACGATGCGGGCGCACTGCCGCGCGTGGACGACGTCATCCTCCAACTCGAGCGGCAATGTCGCGATCGGCCAGACCGAACCGTATCCAGCGGCGCCCGTCGTCATGGTGACGCGCCGCGGACGACGATGACCGACGCGTCATCCCGCGCTCGCCCATGGTCGCGAAACAGCACGCCGGCGATCAACGCGGGATGCGCGGCGAGGAGACCGGGCATGGGATCGAACGACCAGGAACTGGACAAGCCATCCGAGTGCATGACGAGAAGGGCACCGGGATTGAACCGATGGTCGAAGGTCGACAGCTTGCGGGCGTTGTGGCCCGCCGTTCCCGGCAGCGAGACGAGCTGCTGGCGCCCATGCGCCGTCACGATCGACGCCGCAACGTTGCCGATGCCGCAGAAGCTCAGCATGGCGGTGGCCTCGTCCAGCCGTGCCACGGCCACCGCGGCGCCGCGGGAATGGCGCAACCCGTCATGGACCCGCGCGACGATGTCCGAGGCAGGCAGGTGTTCGATGCCGCGGAACACGCGCATGGCTTGCATCGAGGCTTCCGCAGCCTTCAGCCCGTGGCCGAGGCCGTCGGCGACGATCACGGTCCAGCCGTCGGCATGGCGGCGCGCGCAGATGGCGTCGCCGCAGCTTGCCTCACCGGCGAGGGGGATCTCGAACATGCCCCAGACCGGCACGGGCGTGCGGCGGACGTCGCCGGGCCCGACCCGCGCGAGCACGGCCGTGCCGTTCGACCAGGACTCGATCGCGAAGACCTTGGCCAATCGTCGGACCGCACCCAGGCCATGACCGGCACTGCCCGCCGTCGAATACCCGTCGGCGAGACAGCGGACCACGTCCATGCCCGGACCCTTGTCGAGGGCGAGCACCTGGATGCCTTCGCCGCCGGCGTCCTCGTAGCTGCCGAGCAGGATGCTGCCCTCCCGGCCGAACTTCAGAATGTTGGTGGCCAGCTCCGTCACCACGATGGAAAGTTGACCTGCCGCCGTGTCGGACAGCGACAGGCTGCGCGCCCGTTCGACCGCGCGTCGCCGCGCATCGGCGACCTGGCTCGCCTCGTGGATCGGCAGCGCGGCGGTGATCACGACCTCCTCGCCGGGATCATTTCCACCTCGCCATGACGACGCGTGTGCCCTGACCGGGAGCCGAGGTGATGAGAAACTCGTTGCAGAGCCGTTTGGCGCCCCCCAGACCGAGCCCGAGGCCCCCACCTGTCGTGAAATGGTCGGTCAGCGCGCGCTCCACATCGGAAATGCCGGGGCCTTCGTCCTCGAAGGTGAGGCGAACGGCGCGGCGCGCTCCGAGTTGCACCGTCTCGATGAGCGCGGTGCCGCCGCCGCCATAATCCAACGTGTTGCGGGCGATCTCGCTTGCCGCCGTCACGATCTTGGTCTGGTCGACGAGGCTGAGCCCGATCGCGACCGCCCGTTCCCGCACGAGCTGTCGCACCCGCACCACGTCGTTGCCCGAACGGATCTCAACGGTTGCGCTCCTGGTCGCGGCACCCTTGGCGGCGTTATTCTCGAGGATCGGCATGGATGCGTTCCAGGCCGTCGTCACCCACGCTCGCGGCGAGCAGCGCCATGCCGCGCTCCACGTCCAGCGCGGTCTTGATGCCGGGCAGCGTCAGGCCGAGTTCGACCAGGGTGATGGCCACGGCGGGGCGCATGCCGACCACCACCGTTTCCGCGTCGAGCACCCGCGATACCGAGGCGATGGTGTCGAGCATGCGGCCGATGAAGCTGTCGACGATGTCGAGCGCCGAAATCTCGATCAGGACGCCACGGGCGCCGGTCGCGACGATCCTGGCGGCAAGGTCCTCTTCGAGCTTGAGCGCCAGCCGATCATGCATGTCGACCTGGATGGTGACAACGAGGGCATCGCCGATCTTGAGGATGGGAATGTGGTCCATCTCAGGCGCGCTTCGCCGGCGCGAGCCCGAGGCCGAGCCGTTTCAGCGCCAGCGCGAAGGCATCGGCCAGCGTCGCCTTGGAGGTGACGCTGAGGTCGACGCCGAGGTGGACCATGGTCTGCGCGATCTGCGGCCTGATCCCGGAAATCAGGCACTCCGCGCCCATCAGCTTGGCGGCCGAGACCGTCTTCAGCAGGTGCTGCGCGGTCAGCGTGTCGACGGTCGGCACGCCCGTGATGTCGATGATGGCGATGGCCGCCTCCTCGTCCACGATGGCCTGCAGCAGGTTCTCCATCACGACGCTGGTGCGGGCGCTGTCCAGCGTGCCGATCAACGGCAGCGCGACGATGCCTTTCCACAACCGCACCACCGGCGAGGACAGCTCAGAGATCTCCTGGCTTTGCCGACCGATCACATCCTCGCGGCTTTTGAGGAACACCTCCATCGTGTGCAGGCCGAGGCGGTCGATCAGCACCGTCGAGGCCCAGACCGCCTCGCTGGCGGACTTCGGCTGGTCGACGTAAGCGGCGCTGAGCGCCTTGAAGATCGGCTCCTTCAGGGAGAAGATGAACATGGCAGTGTCGGTCGGCGTGAAGCCCTGCACGGCCCGCTCGCGCGCGATGTCGGTGAGTGTGTCTTCGAGCGAGCGGAACGCGGCCTGTCCGGCCTCGCCCTCGACGAGGCTGTCGTGCAACCCGGTCAGCACCGTTTCCGCCTGGTGCTGCAGTTCGCCTCCGCGGACGCGTCCGGTCACCGCCTCGGCGCTCGCCCGCAGGCGCGTGAGCCAGTCCTCGACGATGCTGGATCTGTGACCTGCGATGACATCCCGCAGGATCGTGCTGCTTCCGCTCAACAAAAGCTGGTTCTCCGTAGATTGGTCGACGCCAGCGACCCGGACACCTCCCTAGCTTGAAGCCTCAACGGAGGCCAGGAATGGTTCCGGAAACCCAAGAGCCGCCGACGATGGGCCAGGACCGATGCATCCACCCCAGCCGGTACGAACCATCGCCGTCGGCAGGCGTACATCACAGCCTGCCTGTTGCGGGATGTCTTGCGGTGCAGGGCTTCGCCCAGGCCGGCGCGCAACCCTCATCGTCTCGATCACCCGCGAGCAGGATGCCCTGTACGCGCCTGCATGGCGTCCCGCCGCTATGCCATTGCGAGCGAAGTCGTGCGCGCGGCCCTGCGCCTGCTCGAACCGCCATTGACCCGGCACGTTGGAGCTGACGTTTCGGAGCATCGTGAAGGGTTCGTGTCGGACCGGATGCTCAGATCTCGGCCGGCCGTGAATGTGCTCTGGATGAAGTCCATACTCTCGCAACGGATGTGATGCGCCCTTTCCAGGTCGCCCACCCGACGGAGACGAATGGCAGTGACAGTTCGCGGCTTCATCGGGTTCATGCCGCTCCGCATCCGCGCGGCGGCCTACGCCCTGCGCGGCGGCTTCCTGATCCGCCCCCTGCTGCTGGCTGTGGTGCTCGGCGCGACGGGAGCGATCGTGTCGTCGCTCGAGGAAGCGGTGCCGCTCGTCAGCGCCTGGGTGCCGCGAACGCTGTTCCCGTCGCACGAGGATCCCGGCGTGGTGCAGTCGATCCTCGGCGTGATCGCGACGTCGACGATGACGGTCGTATCGATCGTCTTCGCCATCCTGCTGATGACGTTGACGCTGGCCTCGATGCAGTTCTCGCCGCGCATCCTCATCAGCTTCGCGCGCGACCGCACCACGCAATGGACGCTCGGCATCTTTCTCGGCACCTTCACCTACTGCGTCGCGGCGATGCCGGCGGCGCGCACGCTGCCGCATCCCGCCGCCCCCGTGGCGACGGCGGTCGGAGCGATGATGCTTGCCCTCGTCTGCTGCGGCTGGCTGCTGTTCTTCATCCAGCACATCTCGCAGGCGATCAGCGTCAACCACATCGTCGACCGCATCGCCCGCGACACGGAGGAGGCGATCGACGAACTGATGCCGGAGCCCCGCCGCTTCCGTCCGATGGCGCCCGCGATGCCACCCGCGCGCTTGGAGGGCGTCGAGTTCCCGATGCTCAGCGAGGTGTCGGGCTACATCCGCGTCATCGACATCAATCGCCTCGTCGCGTTCGCCAAGCAGCATCACCTGCAGCTGCGGGTGACGCGCAAGGTCGGGCAGTTCGTGCCGGCGGGCGTGCCGCTGCTGATGGTGTCGCGGCGCAGCCGCCTCGACCGCGAGCACGCGGTGGAACTGACGGGGGCCTTCGACATCGGCCCGATGCGCACGCTGCAGCAGGACGTCGAGTTCGGCGTGATCCAAATCGTCGACATCGCGCTCAAGGCGATCTCGCCGGCTGTGAACGACCCGAGCACCGCCATCAGCTGCATCGATCAACTCACCCGCATCCTGATCCGCTGGCTGGAGCGCGACCCTCCCGAGTCCATCCTCTACGACCCGCCCCAGAACCTGCGTGTCGTCATACCCTGGCTCGGTCTCGATGATCTCCTGAACACGGCCATCGAGCAGATCCGCGCCTACGCCACCGGCGACGCGGCGGTAAGCCGGCGCCTGCTGCGGCTGCTGCGCGACGTCGCCTCGACGGTGGACGACGAAGCGGTGCGGGCGCGCATCGCCAAGCGGGGCCGGCGCGTCGTCGAGGGATGCCGTGACAGGTTGCCGGCCGACGATGTCGCCTTGCTTGAAGGCCAGCTGTACGGGCTCGGAGGGATGGACGACGCGGCGGAAAATCCGAACCTCGCCGAGCCGAGCGCGGTCGATCTCACCGCGTGAAGAACGCCGTCCGCGACCTTGCGGCAACCGGCGCAGACCTGGTGCAGGCTGCTTGTGAACCGGAAGCCGCCATCGAGAACGCTCGACGGCGACGCGCTGCATCAGGTAGCGCATGTGGCTGCACCCCACCGGCATCAGCCGCAAGGTTGCAATCGTTGCCGAGCACCTTCGCGCGTTCATCGCGCCGCTGCTTGACGGGCACATCGAGGCGATGATGCCGCTCGAAAGCCGCAAGGAGACGGTGCGCTGGAAGCTGACGATCGGCATCTACATCCGCCTGCCGACGCCCTTCGCGAGAACGCTGACAACGTCCTTGGTGGCCGGTTCGGGGCTGCGCTTGCCAGCCTGATCCCAGCCGTCGGAAACCACCTCGTGGCGCTGGTTCGCTCAATCCCGGCACGGCTGCAATGCGCGACCTCGCATCGGATCCGATGCGTCAGTCGTCCATTTGTGTTCTGGCGTGCGCGCCCGGATCCTCGACGCAGTCGATCACCATGAGGATCGTCGCGGTCAGCACGCGCTTCCCGTCACCATCACGCACGTCGGTCCGAAATTGCGCCTTGTCGCGGCCGACGACGGCGTCATGGAGCAATAGCGGCAGGGTGCGGCGAATCTCGATCCGAATGGCTTCCAAATCGGCAAGCTCATGGCCTTCCTCGTCGATCGTCACTTCACCGTTGTAGAGGTCAAAATAGAATCTCGGCATACGCAACCCTCTCGTATCGCTTGTATAGCGCGGGGAAGCCGGCTAGGCACTCTTTGCGTGCGGCTTCGGCTCACCGGTCCGTCAAGACCCGAGACGGGGTGGACGGCCGGGATGGGCATTCCGCCGCGGAACGCGTGCGGTCGGAGGACGCTTTCTTGCACGCGCACCCCGCGAAGCCGCCGGAAACGAACTGGCGTAGCCTGGACCGAGCCGCCCGCAGCGCGGCCTACGATAACCGGGCGGCGGTTCCCGACAGCGCGCGCCGTCTCGCCGGCTGGTCGGCGCTCAGTGCGGCCTTGCGGGCCGATCGCCCGGCCGGCCTCGACCAGCCCTATGGAGCGGCGCCGCGCCAGCGCTTCGACCTGTTCGCTTCGGGCGTCGCCGTGGCGCCGCTGCTGGCCTTCATCCACGGCGGCTATTGGCAGCGCAACAGCCGGCACGACTTCTCTTGCATGGCGCTGGGGCCGCTGGCGCACGGGATCGACGTCGCCGTGATCGGCTACACGCTGGCGCCCGAGGCGAAGCTGGCGGCGATCGTGGGCGAGGTCCGCGCAGCGCTCGACAATCTGCGCAATGGCCGGCGAGGCAGGCTGGTCGTCGCCGGCTGGTCGGCTGGCGGGCACCTTGCCGCCCTCGCCTCGGCCTGGCCGGGCGTCGATGGCGTGCTGGTGGTCAGCGGCCTTTTCGATCTCGAACCGCTGCGGGGCACGACCATCGATGATCCCCTGTTGCTGACGCAGGACGATGTCGCCGATCTGTCGCCGATCCGGCAGGCTGGCCCCCGCGCGCGGCAAGTCGTCGCTTACGGCGCGGATGAACTGCCCGAACTCCGGCGGCAGTCGCGCGACTACGTCGAAGCCTGCCATGCGGCCGGAGATGACGCACGGCTCCTGCCGCTGGCCGGCGCCGACCATTTCTCGGTGCTCGACGCCCTCGTCTCGCCGACCGGCGATCTCACCGGCAGCGTCGTCGCCCTCGCCTCGAGTGACGGCTGAGGCTCGGACAGCTTTCGATGCTCGATCAAGCCGGAGGCGGCGCCCTCAGTTTCGGTGCTTGCCGTGATCTTCGAGGTAAAGGGACGCGACCTGACGGTCGGCGTCGCTGGCCGAACCCATCGCCCGGGCGTAAAGGTCGAGGATCCAGGTCTCCTTGGCTTTGTCACTGACACCGTCGCGTGCCAACGACAACCACATCAGTCCCTTGGCCCGCTGCGGCGGCGTGCTGTCGTAGCCGTTGAACAGGAGCTGGCCGAGCAGCGCCTCGGAAGGTACGTGGCCCTTGTCGGCGGCGAGGAAGAGCCAGCGCGCGGCCTGCCGCTCGTCCTTGGCGGTTCCGGTGCCGTCGAGGAACATGCGCGCGAGATTGTACTGAGCGTCGGCATCACCGAAGTTCACCGCGGCGAAGCGGAAGATGTCGAGCGCCCGCTCCGGGTTGGGAGCGATGCGGGAATGGGCGATGCCGTTGAGATTGTAGCCGCCCAACGCGACGAAGGCGCTGGCGATGAAGGGCGCTTCCCGCGGGTTGGCCTCGTCGTCGTCGTAGCCGTCGACGATCTGCGAAAAATATTCGAAGGCCTTGATCTCGTCACGCGGCACGCCGTCGCCGTCGGCGTACATCTTGCCGAGTTTCCACTGCGCCAGCGGTTCGCCACCCTCGGCCGCATACTGGAGCGCGGCGATGGCCTTGCGCGGCTGGCCGCTGCGCACGCCCTCCAAACCGGCGCGCAACGCCGCCTTGGGATTCCTGAACATCGGCAGCGGGGCGGGGTGCTCGTCGCTGGCCGTCGCCGTGGAGCCGTCGAAGGCGCGGGCCGGCGCGCCGGTGCCGAGGATCCCGAACAGCGCCGCCGCCGCCGCCAAGCGCGCTTGGCGGCTACGTTTCGGCATAGACATGCGTCTCGCCCTTCTGGCCGGGGTGGGTGACGGCTCCGTTCACGGCCGGGCCGACGGTCTGGGCATAGCGCCAGATCGCGCCCGAGCCGAAATCGTGCGGGCGCGGAACCCACGACTTGCGCCGCTGGGCCAGCTCGTCTTCGCCGACGAGCAACTCGATGGTGCCGGCGTTGGCGTCGAGCGATATGATGTCGCCGTCCCTGACGAGCGCGATCGGGCCACCGACCGCCGCCTCGGGGCCAACGTGGCCGACGCAGAAGCCGCGCGTCGCCCCGGAAAAGCGTCCGTCGGTGACCAGCGCCACCTTGGCGCCCATGCCCTGCCCGTAGAGGGCGGCGGTGGTGGCGAGCATTTCGCGCATGCCGGGGCCGCCCTTGGGCCCTTCGTAGCGGATCACGAAGACGCAACCTTCGGCGTAGCGACGCTGGCTGACCGCCGCGAAGCAGTCCTCCTCGCAGTCGAAGCAAAGAGCCGGGCCGGTGAAGGTGAGCGCTTCGGCCGGCATGCCGGCGACCTTGACGATGGCTCCCTCGGGCGCGAGCGAGCCCCGCAGACCCACCACGCCGCCGGTCACGGTGATCGGTTTGTCGGCCGGGCGCACCACGTCCTGGTGCGGGTTCCACTTCACCTTCGCCATGTTCTCGGCCAGCGTGCGGCCGGTCACGGTGAGGCAGTCGCCGTGAAGGTAGCCGTTGTCGAGCAGCGTTTTCATCAGCACGGGGATGCCGCCGGCCTCGAACATGTCCTTGGCGACGTAGCGCCCGCCCGGCTTGAGGTCGGCGATGTAGGGCGTGCGCTTGAAGATTTCGGCGACGTCGTGGAGATCGAACTTGATTCCGACCTCGTTGGCGATCGCCGGCAGGTGCAGCGCGGCATTGGTCGAGCCGCCCGAGGCCGCGACAACCGTGGCGGCGTTTTCCAGCGCTCGCAAGGTGACGATGTCGCGCGGGCGGATCCCGCGCGCGATCAGCTCCATCACCTGCTCGCCGGCCGCCATGCAGAACTGGTCGCGGATCTCGTAGGGAGCCGGCGCGCCGGCGGAGTAGGGCAGCGCGAGGCCGATCGCTTCCGATACGGTGGCCATGGTGTTGGCGGTGAACTGCGCCCCGCAGGCACCGGCCGAGGGGCAGGCGACGTGCTCCAGCTCGTCGAGGTCGTCGTCCGACATGGTGCCGACCGAGTGCTTGCCGACCGCTTCGAACAGGTCCTGCACGGTGACGTCCTGACCGCGGAAGTTGCCGGGCAGGATCGAGCCGCCGTAGATGAAGATCGAGGGCACGTTGAGGCGAACCATCGCCATCATCATGCCGGGCAGGGACTTGTCGCAGCCGGCGAGGCCGACGAGCGCGTCGTAGCAGTGCCCGCGCATGGTCAGCTCGACCGAATCGGCGATGAGGTCGCGCGAAACCAGCGACGATTTCATTCCCTGGTGGCCCATCGCGATGCCGTCGGTGACGGTGATGGTGCAGAACTCGCGCGGCGTGCCGTTGGCGGCGGCGACGCCCTTCTTCACCGCCTGGGCCTGACGCATCAGGGAGATGTTGCACGGCGCGGCCTCGTTCCAGCACGAGGCTACGCCGACGAGGGGTTGATGGATCTGCCGCTTGGTCAAACCCATCGCGTAGAGGTAGGATCGGTGCGGCGCCCGCGAGGCGCCCTCCGTGACGTGGCGGCTGGGAAGCTTGGCTTTGTCGAAGACCCGCGCGTCCATGCTGTCGGTCGATCCCATCAGGATTTGGTGGATGGAAGGGCCCTGGCCTTCCCCGTCGCGTCTTGAATCGAAGCGGGCTCTTCGACGTCGTCTTGCGGTTGCTTGATGGGTGGACGCATCCATCGCAAGCAAGGCGAGATTAGCGGGCCGATCATGGCTGAAAAGCGACCTCCGGCCGGGTGGCCCGGCAGGCTGCGGCGAAGGCTCGACGCTGTGACCCGGTCGCCACAAGACCGCGTCGCGCTCGGCCGACAACCGATCCCGCCACGAAATGGTTATCGCGCGGCACGACGTGAAGGGGTGTGACATCCCCGTCGCTCGAAACGCTCGGCAAATGGCGGAGAAGGTTGCCGGGAAAACCTTGCGAACGGGGCCGGCCGGTGCGACGCCCGTGCCGACGGCGGCACGATCAGCGTTCTCGCGCCGGAGCGGCGTCGTCCCGGTGAGGGCGGCGGGGGTCGAAGGGTTGCGAGCCGGCGAAGGCGCCCTTGCCCAGCCAGCCGAGCGTCGCCTGCCAGAAGGTGTCGCGATAACTGCTGTGGAACAGGGCGAAGTGGCCGATCGCCGGCACGCCCAGCATCGCCGGCCGCAGCATCGCGACCCTGCGTTCGGCGCCGCTGAAGTAGGCGAGCGCGCGACCCACAGCCCGGAGCGTGGCGTAATCGTCGTCGCTGGCGGTGACGGCGAGGATCGGCGCCCTCACCTTCGCGAAGGCGCGCAGCACGTCGGCCCGCTCGGCCAAAGGATGGCTCGCCTCCAGGCGCGCGCGGCGGGTGCTCCAGTCCAGCGCCACGCCGCGCGGCAGGTCTTCCAGCCAGCCGAGGCGGCGACCGGGAAAGTAGCCGCAGACGAGCGCCAGGACCGGCATCGCCGCGTGCCAGCGCAGCAGCAGGCGCCGCCGCCGCGCGGTCGCGTAATCGCGCCAGTAGGCATACTGCGCCCCCACCGTGAGCACGCGGTCGATCGCGCACGCGCTGGCGGCATAGCCGATCAGCACCCCGCCGA
This sequence comes from uncultured Beijerinckiaceae bacterium, assembly GCA_937863205.1. The sequence goes on from CALMGA010000482.1 coordinate 35,115, forward strand.
TGCTGTGGCCGACGACGTGGAGCGGGCGCGGCTGCAGGGCGGCGTGACGGAGCGCGGTCTCCAAGTCGAGCCGACCCCAGTCGGCCCAGCGCACCCGCATGCCGCGCAGGCTGGGCGGGCGCGACAAGCCGATGCCGCGATAGTCGAAGGTGACGACGTTGTAACCGTTCTCGGCGAGGAAACGGGCGTAACGCCCGTAATACCGGGCAAGAACGCCGGTCGCGGGGGCGATCAGCACGGTGCCGTTCACCCGGCTGGCCGGCGACCCGGCGGGCGGGCGCCAGACATGGCCGGCCAGCGCGAAGCCGTCGTCGCATACGAGGCGGAGCGGCTCGCATTCGACCGGCTCCGGAAGCATGCCGGCCGGGTCAGCCGGCGAGGCGCGACAGAGCGGTCGCGAGCTTGCCGAGGCGGGACTGCGCATCCGCGAGGCGTTCGCGCTGCTCGTCCACGACGTCGGGCGGGGCGCGCTTCAGGAAATCGGCATTGTCCAGCTTGGCCACGGTCTTGTCGACCTCGCCGCGCAGCTTGGCGATTTCCTTGGCCAGGCGCGCGCGCTCGGCGGCGACGTCGATGATGCCCTCCAGCGGCAGGGCGATCAGGGTGCCGCGCACCGGGATTTGGGCGGATAAGCGAGGCGCCTCCGCCGCATGGCCGATGGCGGACACCCTGGCCAGACGCTTCAGCGTGTCGGTCCAGCGCCGGGCGCGGCGGGATGTGTCCTCGTCGGCGGCGATCAGCACGAGCGGCACGAGGGCGGCGGGCGGCACGTTCATTTCCGTCCGCAGCGAACGCACTTCGGACACGAGGTCGACGACCCAGCCCACCTCGGCGTCGGCGTCGCGGTCGACCAGGGCGGACAGGTCGCTCCAAGGCGCCAGCGCCAGCAGGCTGGTCCGGGCCGGTCCTTCGCTGCCCTTGATCGCCCAAAGCTCTTCGGTGAGAAAGGGCATGAAGGGATGGAGCAGCTTGAGGATCTCATCGAGCACGAAGGCGACGGTGGCCCGCGTTTCCGTCCCGGTCGTCCGCGCCTCGCCCTCGAAGTTGTCCGCCGGGGCCTGCAGCAGCGGCTTGGCCAGTTCGAGGTACCAATCGCAGAAGACGCCCCACACGAAGCGGTAGGCCGCGTTGGCGGCCTCGTTGAAGCGGTAGGCTTCGATCGCGGCCGCGACATCGGCGGCGGCCTTGCCGGTTTCGCCGATGATCCAGCGGTTCAGGGTTTCGCCGACGGCGCGCGGGTCGAAGCCGGCGATGCGGGCGCAGCCGTTCATCTCGGCGAAGCGGGCAGCGTTCCAAAGCTTGGTCGCGAAGGACCGGTAGCCGTCGACACGTCCCACGGCGAGCTTGATGTCGCGGCCCTGCACGGCCATTGCCGCCAGGGTGAAGCGCAGCGCGTCGGCGCCGAAGCGGTCGATGCCGTCGGGATAGTCGCGCCGCGTCGCCGACGCCACGCGGGCGGCGTCCTTGGCGTCGGCGAGCCCGGCCGTGCGCTTGGCCACCAGCGCGGCGAGGTCGATGCCGTCGATGAAGTCGAGCGGGTCGAGCACGTTGCCCTTGGACTTCGACATCTTCGCCCCTTTCTCGTCGCGTACGAGGGCGTGCATGTAGACGTCGCGGAAGGGCACTTCACCCAGGAGATGAAGACCCATCATCATCATCCGGGCGACCCAGAAGAAGATGATGTCGAAGCCGGTCACGAGGGCGTCGGTGGGATAGCGCCGGGCAACCTCTCCGTCCTCGTCGGGCCAACCCATGGTCGAGAACGGCCAAAGGGCGGAGGAGAACCAGGTGTCGAGGACGTCCTCGTCCTGGGCGAGGTCGACGGTGCGGCCGTAGTGCGCCCGCGCCGCCGCCATCGCCGCCGCCTCGTCCTCCCCGGCGAAGTGCGCGCCATCGGGCCCGTACCAGACCGGGATGCGGTGGCCCCACCACAGTTGGCGCGAGATGCACCAGGGCTGGATGTTCTCCAGCCAGTCGAAGAACGTCTTCTCGTACTGCGCCGGCACGAAGCGGGTGGCGCCGCCGCGTACCGCGTCGAGCGCCGGGCCGGCGAGGGCCTTGGCGTCGACGTACCACTGGTCGGTGAGCCAGGGCTCGATCACCGCGCCCGAGCGCTCGCCATGCGGCACGGCGAGCGGGTGGTCCTCGACACGGTCGAGGGCGTCGGACGCTTGCAACATTTCAACAATGACCTGACGCGCAACAAAGCGATCTAAGCCACGCAGCTTTTCAGGTATCCAATCGATATCGAACCCAGACACGCCGCCGAACGTGCCCGTCTGCAATAGGTTGGGTTGACTTGCCACGGGCAGGTGTGCCCGTGGCAGCAAGTCGAAGTCACTCGCGATAATTTCACCACTTGCCGTGAACACATTGATATTCGGCAGACCATGACGGCGCCCGACCTCAAAATCGTTGAAGTCGTGGGCCGGGGTGATCTTCACCGCGCCGGTGCCCTTCTCTGGGTCGGAGTAGGTGTCGGCGACGATCGGGATCAGGCGCCCGACGAGCGGCAGCCGCACCTTACGCCCGACGAGGTGGCGGTAGCGCTCGTCGTCGGGGTGCACGGCCACGGCCGCGTCGCCGAGCAGGGTTTCCGGCCGCGTGGTGGCGACGGTGATCGCTTCGCCGGTCGGGTGGCCGTCCCCGTCCGCCAAGGGATAGCGCAGGTACCAGAGGTGGCCCCTGGTTTCCACCTGGACGACCTCGATGTCGGACACGGCGGTGCCGAGCTTAGGGTCCCAGTTCACCAGACGTTTGTCGCGATAGATCAGGCCGTCGCGATGCAGCGCTATGAAGGCCTTGCGCACTGCGCGCGACAGCCCCTCGTCCATGGTGAAGCGCTCGCGCGACCAGTCGCACGATGCCCCCAGGCGGCGGAGCTGGCCGACGATGGCGCCGCCCGACTCGGCCTTCCACGCCCACACCCGATCAAGGAAGGCGTCGCGCCCGAGCGCGCGGCGGTCGGGTTCGCCGCGCTCGGCGAGACGGCGCTCCACCACCATCTGGGTGGCGATGCCGGCATGGTCGGTGCCGGGCTGCCACAGCACGTCGCGACCACGCATGCGCTGGTATCGGCACACGATGTCCTGCAGCGTGTTGTTGAGCGCATGTCCCATATGCAGCACGCCCGTGACGTTGGGCGGCGGAATGACGATGGTGAAGGGGTCGGCACCGGCGCGGTCGGGCCGGCCGGCCTTGAACGCCCCCGCCTCGTCCCATGCCGCCGAGATCCGCGCCTCAACGGCGGCGGGATCGAAGGTCTTGTCCATAACGTTCATCCGTCGGCCGGGGCCGGTGCCCGTCGCGAAACGCGCCGGCTCAAGGCAACACCCAGAATGCGGCCCCGAGAACGCGGTCCCGAGATGGCCCGGACGCGAGGGTGCCGCGGTTCTAGAAAGCGGACGCGCTTGACGAAGTCAACGCGGTCGTGATTGCCCGCAGCGCCGCGAGGCGCGTATCAGCGCCCGCCGCGGGCGACCCGCTCGATCTCGGCGCGCACCAGCCGTTCCACGAGGCTCGGCAGGTTGTCATCGAGCCAGGTCTTCAGCAGCGGCCGGATCATGTCGCGGGCCATCGCGAGCAACTCGTCGGAGTTGTCGGCGAGGCGGGTCGCAGCGAGCATGTTGAAGGCTGAGGATACCGACTGGTTGGTGCTCGTCGAGAACAGGGCCGCCGCGCGCTCGCCCGTTTCCGTGCGAGGTTCGCGCGAAGGAGAACGGGCCGCCTCGGCCGCACCGTGCGCCCGCTCCGCCTCGCCATCCCGCGTGGCGAGCTCGGGCAGACCGGGCGAGCCGGCCGTTGATACTTCAACGGGCGGCGCCGGCCTCGATGGAGACGCGAACAGGCCCGGATCCGACCCGGCAAGATCGGTGGCCGGACCATCCGGCATGGGAAACTGCGGCGCCGTGACCTGCCCGTAGCCGGACAGGCTGTTGCCGGCGGACGCGGTCTCCGCCGGGCGAACAGCCACCTCGCGAGGCAGACCGCTGGACGTAGCCTCGCGCTCAGGCGAGGCGAACGCGCGCAGCCGCTCGCCTCCATCGGTGGACGCCTCGCGATCCTCCCCGCGGTAGGGAATGCGCTCGCGCAACGTGCCGCGGAGGGAGCTCGCGCCGGACGTGCCCGCAGCCGGCGCCTGCGGCGAAGGGTTCCCGCTCGCGGTTGCGGCGGGCGCGACCTGGTCGTCGGCGATGATGCGGCGGATGGAGGCGAGGATTTCTTCCATCGAAGGCTCGTGCGAGCGCGGATCGCCGCCGGGCGGCGGAGCGGGTTGCAGCGGATTGACGGCGTTCATGGCTACGGCACGCGCTCCCGGGTCGTTCCCCACCCCGCCGGCGCTCGCGCAGGCTCGCTGGCTGAATAGACGGTGCACTGTAGTTCCCGGTGGCACCGGGCAGCAAGCGAAGAGACCAGCGCCGCTGTGGACAGGTCTGGCGGCGTTGGCGGAAGGCTCAGCGGCCGTCGGGCGTGCGCAGGCCGATCCATTTGTCCTTGACCTGGGTGAAGTGGATCGTGGGGTCGTACTCGATCACGCTCAGCCCGAGGTTGGCCGCCGACAGCCGGCCGACCGAGGCCAGAACCGTGTAGCTCGCCACCACCCGGTCGCGCTGCGCCGACACGAGGTTGACCCGCGACTGCAGCAGCGTCTGCTGCGCGTTCAGCACGTCAAGCGTCGTGCGCTGCCCGACCTTGGCCTCCTCGCGCACGCCATCGAGCGCGATCTCGGACGCCTTCACCGCCGCCTGCGACGAGCGGATCACCGCCTTGGCCGACTCGAGCTGGCCCCAGCTCGACACCACCGTCGCCCGGATCATGTCGCGCTGCAGGTCGGCCTGCAGCCGCGCCTGCGCCAGCAGCTCCTTGGCCTGACGCACGAAGGCGTAGGTGTTGCCGCCGTCGTAGAGCGGGATGGTGAGCTGGCCGAGGATGGAGCCGTTGAACAGCTTGCCCTGGGGATAGCCCTCGTAGGCGTTGGCGGCCTGCACGTTGCCGACGACGTTCAGCGTGGGATAAAGCTGCGCTTCGTTGAGCTGGACCTGCAACTGCGCCACGTCGACGTTGTGGAACGCGGCTTGAACGGAAGGATGCTCGGCGAGCGAAACGGCGATGGCGCTCTCCAGCGTGCGCGGCAGCAGCGGGTCGATCGGCCGGGCAGCTTCGAGGCGGCGCGGCTCGACGCCGATGATCTGGCGGTAGTTCGCGATCGAGGTTTGCAGGTTGGCCTGGGCGGTGAAGTACTGCGAGCGGGCCGTGGCGAGGCTGGACTCGGACTGCGCTACGTCGGTGCGGGTCACCTCGCCGACGTTGAAGCGGTCGCGGGTTTGCCGCAGCTGTTCCTCCAGCACGGTGATGTTGTTCTTGTTGAGTTCCAGGATGGCGGTGTCGCGCAGCACGTTCATGTAGGCGGTGGCGCCGTTCTGCAGCGTGTTCTGCTCGGTGTTGCGGGTTTGCTCGCGCGATTGCAGCACCTGCGACTCGGCCTGGCGGACGCCGTTGGCCGAGCGGTTGCCGTTGAAGATGTTCTGGGTGACGGTGAGCTGCGCTTGGCTCGGAAAGGTGTTGGCGTTGAGGTTGTTGGCGGCGCTGCTGGTGGCGGAGCCGCCGGCGGCCACGGCGCCGGTGCCGCCGTTGACGCCGGTGGCGCCGGTGGTCGTCGCATTGCTGGTGGTGGAGGTGCTCGATCCCAGGGAGAGTTCGGTGTGGTTGAAGCCGACCGAACCGGTGCCCTGCACCTGCGGGCGGTATTGCGACTTCGCCCGCGCCACGCTCTCGTCCGTGGCGCGCGTTCCCGCCCGCTGCTGGTTTAGATCGGGGTTGCCGACGTAGGCGCGGGCGAGGGCGCTGGAAATGGTTTCCGCCCGCACGGCCGCGTCCGGCGCGAATCCGGCGAGCGTCGCACCCAAAACGGCGACGGCCTGCAACAGCCCGAACGGCCGCCCGTCCGGACAACGCTCGGCACACCGGATCGAGCCGGAACGAGTCCAACCATCGCACGACGGGGTCGCATGCTTTCGCAAGCCGCGCGGAATACAGGTCCTGCCGCTTTTCATGGGTGTGAACTTATAGGGGAATGCGGCCCGGATAAGTTGACACCTGGTTAACTGCGGTCCTTACGCGCAGGAAAACGGAGCAGTGCCGCAAAAATACGACAAGGCGGATCGAGCGGCGACCGCGCCGGCGCTGCGCTTATCGGTTAGAAGGTGAAGGCCGGGGGACGCTTGAAGGCGGGAAGAACCGGGGCGGAGGCATCGAAAAGGTAGCGCGTGCCGATCTCGCCGTTGCGCTTTTCCCACGCCATGGCCTTGGCGGCGCGCCCGGTCGGGTCGACCGGATCGCGCAGGATCGCAACCAGACGCCCACCCTCGGCAAGTTGGCGGAGCAGCCCGTCAAGGCCGCTCTCCACCGCCCCATTGACGACGATCACGTCGAAGGGCCCGGCTTCCGCCACACCCTGGTCGAGCGTGCGCTCGATCACCTGGACGCGGCCGAGCCCGACCGCGGCGAGCCTCGACTCAAGTTCCTGGCGCAGCCCGGATGTGTCCTCCAGCGCCACCACCTGCGTGGCCAGGCCGGCCAGGATCGCGGTGGAATAGCCGCCGCCCGCGGCAACATCGAGGACGCGGTCGCGGGCAAGCACCCGGCCGCCCTGGATCAGGCGGGCGAGAACGAGCGGCGGGAGGAGGTAGCGCTTCCCGCTGCCGCCGTTCTCGGTCATCTCCAGCCCGACGTCGGAATAAGCGAGGACGCGCACCGCATCGGGCACGAACTGTTCGCGCGGCACGGCCATCAGGCGGGCGATCAGCCGCTGGTCCGTCACCTCGAAGGTGCGGATCTGGCAATCGACCATGGTTTGGCGCTGGATCGCCGAGTCGCTGAGATCAGCCTGAATAACGGTAGCCTGCATGACACCCGGCGTCGTCGGCGCCCATCATCGGGCGCGTCGACCGCGAGCTTATAAGGTCGGCTCGCGAGATCTGTCCATCGATGTCCCGCCGGGCATCTCGCTGGCATCCATTGCGGCCCGCAGGCGGCGATGCGAGGAAGGCGCGAACACCAGGGGGAGGACAGGATGAGCGAGTCACCGACCGAGCATTTCGAACACGCCGAGCACGCGCAGCATGTGGCGCACGGCGCCAACCCGTTCCTCACCCGCGTGTCGATCGTGATCGCCGTGCTCGCCGTGCTGTCGGCGGCGATCGGCTCGCTGGAAACCATCGAAACGGCGCAAACCATCAACGCCAAGACCACGGCAGCGATCCGCCAGAACCAGGCGACCGATCTGTGGGGGCAGTTCTCGCGCGAAAGCCTGAAGAAGACGATGTACGACCTCGCCCTCGACGGGTCGCCGGCCGACAAGCAGGACGGCATCAAGTCCAAGAGCGCCGACTACGAGACGAGGTCGCGGGGAACTCAGAAGAAGGCGGAAGAACTGGAAAAGCTCGTCCATGAGGAGAACGAGGCGTCCGAGCGCCACGAGCACCACCACCAGATCCTGACCGTGTCGGCGACCCTGCTCCACATCGCCATCGCCATCGCCACCATTGCCATCGTCATGGGCGGACGACGCTGGCCGTTCAACACGGCGCTGATCCTGGGTCTGCTGGGCGTGATCGGCGGGATCATCGCCTACCTCTGAGGCCTTGTCCCGCCAGGACGTGACGCCATGTGATGATGCGAAGTGCGGCAGGGCGAGGTCGTTCTCAGGCTTCTCGTTCCAGCCGAGCGGCACCGCATGGAAGCGGCTCGGCCAGGAATGCGTGCGCGCCCCGGTTCCAGCGCCTCGCCCTTGCTCCGGCAACGTGCTTCAACATCGCGCTTGGCGGCAAGCTGCGCGGTGCCGCGAGCGCTTGTCCAATCCACGAGGCTTCGCCTCGTCGCGGTTTGTCGGGTTGGGGCCGGTCTTCCTTCCCTCCGAGCGGGGCCTTGCTCATCGCCCCGTCAGCGGCCAGCCAGGTCCGATCGACTCCGGCGACCTCGTCGCAGGCCAGCAGGCCGCAAGGCCCCCGGCTCCGGCCCACTCCTGGCAACGCCAGGGCGCCGCCGACGACGAGCAAAGGCCGGGACGCGCAGCGCGTTCCACCGACAGCCCGCGCGCAGCACGAAAATCGCACCCCGCTGCCGCCCGGTCCGGCGTTCACGGGTTTCGGCAGCCCGAGGGATGGCGCGGCGGCGGCGGCTCCATCCTGGCCCCCAGCTCTTCCGGCAACCGCCAGCCGTTATCGCGAACAGGCCCGCGTGTCCTGGCGGCCGCTTTCTCCATCACGCTGCGGATAGGGCGCTGCCGCACGCGGCCGTGTCGGGATATCGCAAAACGGTTTGACGTCGCTTCATCCTCGACGACGCACCTGCGGAAAGCTCGTACGACGTTGGCCTCGATGGCCGCACTGGTTCGCCGGCAATCTACCGGCGGCTGGTCGATCGCACCAAGGAGAGGTAGATCGAACGATATGATCCGAAGTTGCCAACGACGTCGCCCTTCCGGCAATCCCGGCGATCTCAAGCACGGCGCAGGCTGACGGGTCGGAGCGGGTGACCAACGTCATTTCCCGGCACGAAGACCGCCGGCTGCACAGCGCTGAAGCTGATAGCCTACTCCAGGGAGGTTTCTGATGAAGTCCTGATTTTCGAGCGGGCTGCCCAATTTGTCGCGCAGTCTCTTAATATAGTGACGGACAATCTGAGCGTCGGAACTTATTCTCCAAACACGCGAGCAGATGAAATCGGTGGAAATCACTCGGTCGACGTTCAAAATGAGGATCTCAAGGAGATCGTATTCCTTTGCAGCCATTGGAATCAGATAGCCACCAGCTCTCACTTGCTTTGCATTGGTATCAACAAGTAGCTTGTCCATCTCGAATATATCGGGAAGGACGCGATAGGTCGGACTTCGCCGCAGCGTTCTCCGGACACGCGCGAGTATTTCGGATTTGCCAAACGTAAGATCCACGCAGTCGTAGGCTCCCGCCTCCAAGATCTCGACCCTGCGAGCTTCTTGGAGATCAGTCGATGTAATGATGACCGGGGCGGATGAAGTCTTATATCTGAGTGCGTCCAGTAAATCTTTGTAATCTCCGTCTGGCATCGTCTCCGACGCGATGATCGCGTCGGGAACATACCGTATGGCGTTGATCGCGGCGCGTATGGAATGGACCTCGATGAGTTTGGAGTCGCGCTCCGATCCGGGAGCGCGAAAGATGTCGGCGACTTCCCGTTCGGTGACAACAAGCAGGATAGCTGACCAGCGCAAGCGCAAAGATGACCGATGTTCAGGTATAGCTCATCGAGCGGAGCGGTTTGAACGGCAGAAGGCCTTTGTATTCTGCTCCCAAGTATACAATGACTGTCGTCCTATAGAAAAACGAGTCTGCGGGAACGCGAAAGTTATAGGAATTCCGTTGCTGTTCCTCCGGGCAGAGTTTCAGGTGTAATTACCCACGGGGTTGTCAGCGACGCGCATTGGCGCCGTGACGCCTGGTGCGCAAGGCATGCTTGCGCGGCGTGGCGAGTGCTGATTCCATGCCGGCATGAGCCGTGGTGATTTGGAGCGGTTGAGCAAGGACGAGTTGATCGAGCTGGTGGGGAAGCTGCAGCGCCCGGCCAAAACGAAAGCGCACCTCGTCCAAGCCGCCCTCGACGGACCGCAAGGAGCGGCGCGAGCAGTCCCGCCCCGGCGGCGCCAAGCCGGGCCACGAGGGCCACAGCCGCGTCATCGCGGACGAGCCTGACGCCGTCATCGATCATCGCCCGACGGCGTGCCCGGCCTGCGGGCTGGCGCTGTCGCCCGACCTGCCGGCCGAAACGGGCAGCGTGCACGAGCGGGTCGACCTGCCGGAGGTGAGGCCCGTCGTCGAGCAGCACTGTCGATCGGCGTCGAAAGCATGATCCCAGCCGTAGATGACGTAAACACTTGTGCTCACGTTAGAAATCAACTTTTTGGTGGGGTCACGGCAGGCGGCGATCGTGACCCCTCCAGATCCGCAATTCTTCTATGTCCAAGAAGCGCTTACATCCATTTTAGACGGGGTCATGTGTTCGACGCCAGATCACAACCGATGTCAGGACGGGTCAACAAGCCTGCGTTCAGCCCCTTCCTGTACCGCTTCCGCAACCACGTCGAGCGCTTCTTCAGCAAGCTCAAGCACTACAGGGCCGTGGCCACGCGTTCCGACAAGCAGGCCAGCAACTATCTTGCCCTCGTCAAGATGGCGGCCTCACGCATCTGGTTGCGAGCTTATGGGTCCGTGACCTAGTACTACTGCGTCACAGGGTTATCATCGATCCGTGTGGAGAAACTTGTAGCGCCGTTGATCAACGACGGAGCGGGCGGGCCGCGATGGAGCGCTGGACGCAGGAGAGTGATGCGGCGTTTTCGGCCCATGTCGATCATTTGGTCGAGGTGATCGGCCATGCCGACAGGATCGCTCCGGTGCGGGACGACTGCCTCGGGCTACTGATGCCGCTGGAGCGCAAAAGCGTCGAGCCGATGGCGGCCGTGACGGCGCCGGCGCGGGTGGCTGCCAAAGCATCAATCCCTGCTGCACTTCGTCGGGCAGGCGCCGTGGTCGGAAGAGGCGGTGCTGGCCCGGGTCTGCGCCAACGTGTTGCCGGTCATCGAGCAACAGGGGCCGATCCGCGCCTGGATCGTTGGGGACACGGGGGTCCCCAAGAAGGGCCGCGACTCGGTCTGAGGTGCGCCTCTGTCCATTCGGACCATCCATGCTGCCGTCCGGCCCCAGCGGCAACCGAGGGATCAAGAAGACCTCGGGTCAATGCGAACCGGTGTGGCATGACGATCGACCATCATGATCCATGATGGTCGATGGAGAGAGCGCAACTGCGCGGGATGCGAAACGCGGCCTTTGAGAGCAGAAGCGCATCGGCCGGCACGCTCGCGACCTTTCTGCTGGTGCCGCCACAGGAAACGACGAAGTGAACGCCGCCTCAGCGTGCCAAGGTCAGCGTGCCAAGGTCAGCGTGCCAGAGCTGGCATCGCGATCTCAAGAGCCCGCGCGGTGCGGATCGCGTCCGCCTCGCGCCAGGGCGCCGCGATGACCTGAATGCCCAGGGGGAGGCCTTCGTCGATGAAGACGGGAACGGCGACGACGGGAAGGCCGATGAAGGAGATGGGCTGCGTGAACAGGCCGATCGTGGCCCGCGCCGGCACGCTGGTCCCGCCGACCATTATGGCCGTCTGCCCGATCCTGGGCGCCCGGCAGGGTGTCGAGGGCGCGAGAATGATGTCGACGTGCTGGAAGAGCGCGTGGACCTTTGCTTGATAAAAGCGCCTGAACTTCTGCGCCCTGTCCACCCAGACTGCCGGGATCATCGCGCCGGCGATGAGCCGGTCGCGAACGGCGGGATCGAAGTCCCGGGCCTGCGCGCGCAGGCGTTCGAGATGAAGCGCCGCGCCCTCTGCGGCGGTGATGACGTAGGCAGCCGCCCGCGCCCGCGCCGCGTCGGGGATGGTCACGCGACGGGTTGCACCGAGCCATCCGGCGGCTAGGCGCACGGACTGCAGCGCATCGGCGTCGGCCATGGCCTCGAAGTAGTCATCGGCGACCGCGATCCTGAGCGCGCCGACGCCGTCTTCCAGCACGGGGCGAACCGGCTCGATCGGTCGCTCCGCCAGATGGCCGTCCTCGGCATCGCCGCCCTGCAGGGCGTCGTAGGCGAGCGCGAGGTCGTGCACGCTGCGGGTCATGGGGCCGAGATGATCGAGGCTCCCGACGAACGGGAAACTCCCGGCCCGGCTGAGTCGCCCGTAGGTCGGTTTGAGACCGAACGTGCCGCAGAACGCGGACGGCACGCGGATGGATCCGTTGGTGTCGGAGCCGAGCGCCAGCGGCACCATGCCGGCGGCGACCGCCGCGCCGGAGCCGCCCGACGATCCGCCGGTCATGTGATCGAGCGCGTGCGGGTTGCGCGAGGGACCGGCATGGACGTTCTCGCCCGTGAAGTCATAGGCGTACTCGCCCATGTTGAGGGCACCGACGAGCACGGCGCCGGCGGCCTCCAACCGGCGAACCAGGCTTCCGTCGCGCTCGGCCGGTAAGTTCCGCTCGTTGATCCGGGAACCGGCCCGCGTGGTGAGGCCGGCAACGTCGATGAGGTTCTTGACGGCGAAGGGAACGCCGGCCAGCGGCCCGATGTCCTCGCCGGCGGCGAGGCGTACATCGAGATTTCGGGCTCGCGCCAGCGCGCGGCCGGCGGTGATGTCGGTGAAGGCGTTGATCCGGGGATCGAGGGCGGCGATCCGCTCCAGCGTTTCAGCGACGACGGCGGCGGCCGACCGCACCTTGCCGCGCACGTCCCGCGCGATGGCGGCGGCGGTGGCGGCTCGCGCGATCGTCATGCGCGGAACACGGGGGCCGCTTCGTTGTGGTCGCCGAGCGGAGCGGCCATGACGAAGCGCGCCGATCGTGCGATCGCCCGCATGTTGGCCAGCACCGCGTCGCGCCACTCCGGCTCGATGGCGAGGCCAAGTATGGTCGCGGCACCGTCGACGTAGGTTTCGAGTGCCGTGTCCGGTTCATCCATCATCGTCATCGCGCGTCCTCTCCAACCCCTGGCAAAAGCAGCACCTGACATTACAACGTGTGTCGGACATCCGCGCAAAGGTTGGCTCGTGGCATGACGGCGCTTTGGCGGATGACGGCCGAACAAACCGCCGCCCTGGTGCGCTCGCGCGAGGTCAGCGCAACCGAGGTGGCGGAGAACGCGCTGGCGCGGCTGGAGGCGGTCAATCCCGCCATCAACGCGGTTGTCGCCTGCCGGCCGGACGCCGTTCTCGCGCAGGCCGCCGCCCTCGATGCCGCCTTGGCGCGCGGCGAGACAGTCGGCCCCCTCGCGGGCGTGCCGGTGACGACCAGGGTCAACACCGACGAAGCGCGATCGGCCAGCACCAACGGTCTTCGCAGCCAGCGCGATCTCATCGCGAGCGAGGATAATCCAGGCGTCGCCAACCTTCGCGAGGCCGGCGCCATCCTGCTCGGCCGCACCAACACGCCGGCCTTCTCCTACCGCTGGTTCACGAACAATCTCCCGCATGGCGCGACCCGGAACCCGCGCGATCCCCGCCTGACGCCGGGCGGGTCCTCGGGAGGCGCCGCCGCCGCCGTGACGGCCGGCATCGGCGCGATCGGCCAGGGTACGGACATCGCCGGCTCGGTGCGCTACCCCGCCTACGCCTGCGGCATCCACGGGCTGCGACCGTCGCTCGGGCGCATCCCCGCCTTCAACGCCTCGATGCCGGAGCGCTCGATTGGCGGCCAACTCATGGCGACCCTCGGCCCGCTGGCGCGCACGATCGGCGATCTCAGGCTGGCGCTGGCCGCGATGTCGCGAGGGAAGCCCCGCGATCCCTGGTGGGTGCCGGCTCCCCTCACCGGTCCACCGGCCCCGAGGCGGGTGGTGCTCTGCTTGAAGCCCGACGAGCTCGCCATCGCGCCTGCCGTCGAGGCGGCGCTGCTCGACGCGGCGCGGCGCCTCGAAGCGGCGGGCTGGCACGTTGAGCCGATGGAGGCGCTGCCGCCGCTGCAGGAGGCGGCGGACCTGCAGATCAAGCTGTGGCTGGGCGAGGGCTACGTCGACAAGCTGCGGGCGGCGGAGGCCGAGGACGATCCCGGCGCGCTCGCCGTGCTGCGCGCGCTGGAACCGCTGGTGCGCGGCGTCGGCACCGCCGAGGTGCTCCACGCGCTGACGCTGCGCGCCACGCTGGTGCGACGCTGGCAGATTTTTCTTGCCGACAACCCGCTCGTTCTGCTGCCGATCTCAGGCGATCTGCCGTTCGCCGACGGCGCCGATCTCGAAGGTCCCGAGCGGTTCCGGCAGATTTGGCGGTCGCAGCTGACGCAGGTGGCGATCCCGATCCTGGGCGTGCCGGCGCTGAGCGTGTCCACCGGCCTCGTCGGGACGGTCCCCGTGGGCGTGCAGGTGATCGCCCCGCGGTTTCGCGAGGACCTTTGCCTTGCCGTCGGGGAGGCGATCGAGGCGGGCGGCGTGCCGCCTTCGCCGATCGATCCCGCGCCGATCGATCCCGCGCCGATCGATCCCGCGCCGATCGGTCCCGCGCCGATCGATCCCGCATGATGATCGACCTTCCCGCCGTGAAGGCCGAGGTCGAGGCCGCCTTCGCAGCCTACGAACGGGCGCTGGTGACGAACGACGTCGCCACGCTCGAAGCCCTGTTCTGGGACGATCCGCTGACCATCCGCTACGGTGGCGGCGAGAACCTCTACGGCATGGAGGCGATCCGCGCGTTCCGCCGCGGCCGGACGCCGGCCGGCCTCGATCGCGAGCTGTCGCGGACGGTGATCACCACCTACGGGCGCGACCATGCGACCGCGATGACGCTGTTCAAGCGCGCCGGAGCGCCGGGCAAGATCGGCCGGCAGAGCCAGACCTGGGTGCGCTTGCCCGTGGGTTGGCGGGTCGTGGCCGCCCACGTCAGCCTCATCGACGCGTGACGCGCGGATTCACGGCGGATGCGGCAGGGCGGCGAGCAGTTCGCGCGTGTAGGCGTGCGCGGGCTGCGTCATCACCTGCCCGGTCTCGCCCGCCTCGACGATGGTGCCGCCGCGCATCACGAGCACGCGGTCGCACAGCAGCCGCACGACGTGGAGGTCGTGCGAAACGAAGAGGTAGCTCATGCCGAGCGTCGCCTTCAAGTCGGCCAGCAGGTTCAGCACGATCGCCTGGACCGACACGTCGAGCGCCGCCGTCGGCTCGTCCAGGATCACCAGCCTGGGGTCGAGGGCGATGGCGCGGGCGATGCCGACGCGCGCCTTCTGGCCGCCGGACAGCTGGTGCGGGAAGCGGTCGAGAAGGTTGCGCGGCAAACCGACGAGGTCGGCGAGGCGCTCGACCTTCTCGCGCGCGGCCTCGCTGCGCTTGACGCCGCCGAGGCGGTAGAGCGGATCGGCGATGGCGCGGAAGGCGGTGTAGCGCGGGTTGAGGCTCTCGGTCGCGTCCTGGAATACCATCTGCAGCTTGCCGCGATCCTTGTCACCGGCGAAACGCGCCGCGGGAACGGCGGCGAGGTTGCGGCCATCGAGCGTGATCGTGCCGCTGGTCGGGTCGAGCAGCCGCATCACCATCATCGATGTCGTCGACTTACCGCAGCCGGACTCGCCGACGAGGCCGAGGCTTTCGCCCGATCTGACATCGAAGCTGATCCCGTCGACGGCACGAAACACCCCGTACGCCTTGACCAGGTCCTTGACTTCGAGGAGCGGCTCGCCGGCCGGGATCGACACCACCGGCGGCGCCTCGACCGCGAGCAGGTCGCGCAGCCCGATGCCGGGGCGCGGCGTCGCCTTCATCAGCCTGACGCTGTAGGGGTGCTCGGGCGCGGCGAAGATCCGCTTCGAGGCCGCCGCCTCGACGATCCGACCGCGCTCCATGATGACGAGACGATCGCAATAGGTCGCGGCGAGGCCGAGGTCGTGGGTGATGAGGATCGTCGCCATATCGCGCCGGCGCCCGAGATCGACGACGAGATCCATCACCGCCTTCTGCGTGGTCACGTCGAGGCCGGTCGTCGGCTCGTCGGCGATCAGCAGCTTCGGCCGGCAGGCGAGCGCGATGGCGATGACGATGCGCTGGCACATGCCGCCGGAGAGCTGGAAGGGAAAGGCGTCGACGCGCTCCTCCGGCCGCGCGATGCGCACGAGCCGCAACGCCTCGATCGCCTTTTCGCGTGCCGTCGCGGCGCTGGCCTGGCCGTGCCGGATCAGCACGTCGGCGATCTGCCGGCCGACGGTGCGGATCGGGTTGAGGCTGGCGCGCGGGTTCTGGAAGATCATCGAAATCTGCGAGCCGCGCACGTTCTGCATCGCCGGCTCGGACGCCCCCGTGAGGTCGCGCCCGTCGAACGAGATGGTGCCGTGGGTGATCCGCCCGGCGCGGTCGAGGATCTTCATCACGGCGTAGGAGGTCACCGACTTGCCGCTGCCGGACTCGCCGACGATGCCGATCGTTTCGCCCCGCTTGACCTGGAACGAGATCGTGTCGACCGCGCGCACGAGGCCGTTGCGCGTGGTGAAGTCGACCACGATGTCGTCGATGTCGAGCAGCGCCCCGGTGGTCTTCGCCGGCGGCGGCTCCGCGCGCAACGCCATCAAACAGGGCCCATCAGGTCCGTCGCTGCGGGTCGACGAGGTCGCGCAGGCCGTCACCGAGGAGGTTGAAGGTGAAGACGGCGAGCATCAGTGCCAGGCCGGGAAACATCGCCAGCCACCATTCCCCGGACACGATGTTGTTGGCGCCCTCGGCGACCATGATGCCCCATTCCGCCGTCGGCGGCCGCACGCCGAGGCCGATGAAGGACAGGCCGGCGGCGTTCAGGATCGCCCACCCCAGGTTGAGCGAGATCTGCACCATCATCGGCGGCAGGATGTTGGGGAACACCTGCATCGCCAGGATGCGCGGGCCGCTGTTGCCCGACAGCCGGGCAGCCATCACGAAGCCGGCCTCGCGGCGCACCATCACCTCGGTGCGGGCGAGGCGGGCGTAGAACGGCAGGTTCACGATGGCGGTGGCATAGACCACGTTGGCGACGTTGTTGCCGAGCGCGGCGACGATGCCCATCGCCAGCACGAAGAGCGGGAACGCCATGATGGTGTCGATGAGCCGGCCGGACAAGCGGTCGAACCAGCCGCCGTGGAAGCCGGCGAGCGAGCCGATCAGGCAGCCTCCGACGAACGACAGCGTCACCGCGCTGACCGAGATCAGCAGGTCGAGCCGCGTCGCCACGACCACGCGGGAGAACACGTCGCGGCCGACGCTGTCGGTGCCGAACCAATGCGCCGCCGACGGCGGCTTCAGCGCCTCGGAGCTATCGCTGGCGAGAGGCGAGAACGGGACGAGGCTCGGCCCGAGCAGGGCAACGAGGACGAGCAGCACGAACAGCAGGACGGCGGAGAAGGTGAGGGGGTTGCCACGCAGCACATGGATGAGATGGCGCCAGTTGCGCCGCAAGGCGCTGGGCGGCGCGATGGCCAGGACGTCGATCATGCCGTCGCTCATGCCGGCACGCCGAGGCGGGGATCGATGAGCGTGTAGAGCACGTCGACGGCGAGGTTCAGCAGCACGAAGAGGATCGCCATGGTGAGGACGAAGCCCTGCACGGCGGCGTAATCCGAGCTGACAAGGGCATCGACCGCGAACGAGCCGATGCCGGGCCACGAGAACACCTTCTCGACCAGCACGTTGGCGCCGAGCACGAACGAGAAGACCATGCCAAGCGTGGTGATGACCGGCAGCACCGCATTGCCGAAGGCGTAGGTGAACAGCACCTTGCGGCGGGACAGGCCGGCCGCGCGGGCCGTGCGCACGAAGTCGCTCGCCAGCACCTGCAGCATCGAGGCGCGGGTCATCCGCGCGATCGGCGCCAGCGTGAACAACGCCAGCGTGGCGGCCGGCAGCACCAATTGGGCGAGCGCCGCCCTGAAGGTCTCGACATCGCCGTTGAGAAGCGCATCGACCGTGAAGAAGCCGGTGACGGCCGTCGGGTTCGCGTACAGGATGTCGAGCCGGCCGACCGGGGCCGGCGACCAGCCGAGCCGGTAGTAGAAGATGTAGACGAGCGCGAGCCCGGTGAAGAAGGTCGGCAGCGAGACGCCGGTGGTGACCACGAAGCGGCAGAGATGGTCGACGAGGCTGTCGGGCCGCGTCGCGGCGAGGATGCCCAGCGGCACCGCGACACCGATGGCCACGATCAGCGCCGCCAGGGTCAGTTCGAGCGAGGCCGGCAGACGCGTCATCAGTTCGTGGCCGACGTTCTGCCCGGTCGAGATCGACTGGCCGAGGTCGCCGTGGAGCAGGCCGCCGACGTAGACGGCGAACTGCACGGGCAGGCTGCGGTCGAGCCCCAGGTTATGGCGGATCTGCGCGATGCTCTCGGCATCGGCCGTCGGCCCGGCGAAATAGGCGGCGGGATCGCCGGGCAGCGCGCGCGTCAGCAGGAAGGTGACGACCACGATGCCGATCAGCGCCGGCACCGCCCCGCCGATCCGCTGTGCGACCAATCTCAGCTTGCCGGTCGAGCGCGCCACCTCAGGCGAACCGCAGCGGGCGGGCATCGACGCCCCGGTGGAACCACGATTCGTAGCCCGACACGTCCTTCGCCATCGCCGATGCCAGGGCCGGCTGCCAGAGCGGGATGCGCGGCACGTCGGCGATGGCGATGGCGATCATGCGCTGGATCGCCGGCGCGTAGGCCGGGTCCGTCGTCGCCATCGGCATGGTCTTGGCCACCAGCGCCGCCATCTCCGGATCGTCGTAGTTGGCGGCGTTGAAGAGCGTGCCCTTCGTGTAAGTATAGAAGAAGTAATATTCCGGCGTGTCGAGCCAGCCGCCGAAGCCGTCGATGATCATCGGGAACTTCTTCTGCACCAGCGCCAGCGTGCGCCAGTTCGCGCCGGGAATGCGGTCGATCGTGCACCTGATGCCGATGCGGCCGAGGTTTTCCTGCACCAGCAGCGCCGAAGGCTCGCTCCATTCGGCGGTGCTGAGGTCGATCGACAGCGGCACCGTGAAACCGTCCTTGTAGGCGGTCTCGGCCAGCAGGGCCTTGGCCTTGTCGAGGTCCGTCTTGTAGGGGAAGGCCGCCGGCCAGATGCCGCTGCCGGACACGCCCGGCGCTCCGAACATCGGCTTGCCCTGGCTGAAGGCCGCCTGCTCGAAGATCTGCTGGTAGGGGATCGACCAGGCCACGGCTTGCCGCACCTTGCGGTCGGTGAACGGTGGAAAGGCCACGTTGAGGCTGAGGACGTTCTCGGTGTTGACGATCGGCCAGCTCGCGACCTTCAGCTTCGGGCTCGGCTTCAGCTCGGCCGCATCCTTGCCGCCGACGTCGAAGTCGATGTGGATGTCGCCGCGCTCCACCAGCGCGCGACGCGTCGACTTGCTCGGGATCTCGCGGATGATCGCCCGGCGGATCGCGGGAACGGGCCCGCCCTTCCAGTGATCGTTGCGGACGTAGACGAGCTGCTGGCCGGGATCCCAGCGCTCGACGTGGAATGCGCCGGAGCCGGCCGTGTTGCGATGGGTGTACTCGGCACCCCACGGATCGGCCGGGGTGAGATGCGCCTTCACCAGCTTGGAATTGTAGACGATGGCCAGCGGCACCGTGAAGTCGGGAAGCGACAGCTTCGAACCGACAGGGAACGTGACCTTGATCGTGTGCGGATCGAGGATGGTGAACTGCTCGGGCTTGGTCATCTTGCCGATGCCGAACTGCTGCGTGGGAAAGCCGCCGATCGACACCGCCCGGTCGAACGACCATTTCACGTCGTCGGCGGTGACCGGGGTTCCGTCGGAGAAGACCGCGTCGGGCTTCAGCTTGAAGACGACGGAAAGGCCGTCGGGCGCGACCTGCCAGCTTTCCGCCAGTTCGCCGCGCAGCTTCCCGTAATCGGAATGAACGCCGTAGCCGTCGTCGATGGTGCCCAACGACAGGAGGCGGTCGTAGGCGTTGATGGCGACCTGATAGGCCGGGCGGTTGGTGCCGGACCGCTGGATGTCCAGGCTGTTGATCGTATCGGCGATGGCGATAACGATCGTGTCCTTCCCTGCCGCCCAGCTCGGACGGGCGTCGAGAAGGCCGGTCACTCCAAGCGCACCGGCGCGTTGCAAGAACACTCTACGATGCATGGGAGCTCCGATCCTGCGATCGGCTATGCAAAACGGACGCCCGCCCGGCGTGCAGCCGGCGAGCGCCCCGATGCCAAGCCGCTCAAGAGCCGGTGGCGACGTAAGCGCGCCATCCTCCGACGATCTCCGAAGCTCCCCTGATCGCCCAGCCCTCGCACAGGAAGCCGCTCGCCGTCGAACCATCATCCATCGTGATGCGAGCGATGCCGAGGGGTTGGGGGATGGCGGCGACGAAGCGACCGAAGGCGGATGGCGTGAGCGACCAGATCTCCGCCGGCACGCCGGGACCGGCGAAGCCGGGGTCGCGCACGAGGCCGGGCTTGGGCGGCACCGTGCCCGGAAGCGCGTAGAGGCGGTAATCGCCGGCGGTCCGCACCTCGCGCACGAGCTTCGCGCCGAGCGCCTGAAGCTGCTCGTTGAGCGGGAGGCCAAACAGATGCGCGCCGACGACAGCCAGCTCGATCGCGTCGCCGGCCGGTTCGGCGATCATCGCGGCGCCGATCTTCGCGCGGGCCCGCCCCATGCCGCAATCCGCGGCCCGGTGCAGCGCGTCGGCGAGCGGCGCCAGCCCGTCGTCGCTTGAAGCCGGACCGACGAGCGTGACGCCGAAGGGAAGGCCGGCCGGCGTGAAGCCAGCCGGGATCGCGATCGCGGCGAGGCCGAGCAGGTTGGCGAAATTGGTGTAGTGCCCGAGCCGGCTGTTGAGCCGGATCGGATCGGCACGCATCGCCTCGACCGTGTAGATCGTCGGCGCGGTCGGCAGAAGCAGCGCGTCGCAGGCTGCCCACGTCGCCTCCGTGCGGTGGCGCAGCTCTTCCAGCGCGTAGCGACCGCGGAAGGCGTCGACGGCGCTGAAGCGACGTCCGCCCTCGACGATCGCGCGCACCGACGTGTCGAACGCATCGGCGTGATCGCGCAGGAAATCTTCGAGCGCGGCGAGCCGCTCGGCGACCCACGGACCCTCGTAGAGGAGGGCGGCCGCCTCACGGAATGGCGCGTAGTCGAACGCGACCGCCCGTGCGCCGCAGCCGGCCAGCCTTGCCGCCGCCTGCTCGTAGAGGCGGGCGGTGTCCGTGTCGCCGAAGAACGCGCGATCCTCCGCGCGCAGAACACCGACGCGCCGCCCGATCAGCCCGACGAATTCGCCGGGCCGCGCATCAGCATCGGACCGGTCGCGGCCTTCGGCGATCCGTCTGATCGCCACGCCGTCGGCGACGCATCCGGCGAAGATGCTGATGGTGTCGAGGCTCCGGCAGGCCGGCACAGTGCCATCGACGCTGAGGCGGCCGGGCGTCGGTTTGATGCCGACGATGTTGTTGAACGCCGCCGGCACGCGGCCGGAACCGGCGGTATCGGTGCCGAGCGCGAAGGCCGCGAGGCCTGCGGCGACAGCGGTGGCCGAGCCGGAACTCGAACCGCCGGAAACGTAGGCGTCGTTGAAGACGCAGCGCGGCGCACCGTAGGGCGAACGGGTCCCGTTGAGACCGGTCGCGAACTGGTCGAGGTTGGTCTTGCCGATGGGGATCGCGCCGGCCGCCCTCAACCGCGCGACGACGAAGGCGTCACGCGATGGCGTGTAGGCAAAGGCCGGGCAGGCGGCGGTGGTTGGCAGGCCGGCGACGTCGATGTTGTCCTTGACGGCGAAGGGTACGCCCCAAAGCGGCAGGCTGTTGGGCTTGGGCGCGCGTCGCAGAAGCGCGTCCGCCTCGCGCCGCAACTCCTCGCGATCGCAGGCCGCGATGAATGTCGCCGGGTCGCCGGGAGCTTGGAGGCGGGCAGCGACCGCGTCCATGGTGTCGTGCAAGGTGCGGCCTTGCGCGTAAAGCGCGCCGAGATCCGCAAGTCCGAGCATCGGTGTCAGCATCATCCGCTCCTCTCGCATCGCCATCCGAAGCTGCTCGGCCAGGCAGCGTCGATTGTTGAGCGATATGGGTTTGATCAGAGCCGGTATGCATGGCTGACGGCCGTGGACTCGTGGTTCTCGGCCTGGATGAGGCGTGCGCCGCACCGGGTGGCCTCACCAGAGTCGACGTTGAGAAATCCGCGACCGCCGCCTGTCTGCCAAGCGAGGCGGTGTCGGCCATCAGGCGAGATTCGCTTCGGGGATGACCTCCGGATACGGACCGGCCTGCGGAAGCAAGCCTTTGACCGGATCTCAACAGATGCGGAGGCGCCGCTGGATCGGCCAAGGTCGGCCCGCATGTGGGAGCATGAGGGCCGCGATCTTCCGGCGAACCCCTGCTTTGCCGAGAACGCTCGGACCAGCAGCGCGACGGGTTGACGGCTCGGTTGAAGGCGAAACATCCGCCATCAGAGATGCGTCCTCGTCTCCGAACGTCGTGCGGCTCGCCGATGGCACCTACGGCGGCGGTGCGCGGAGAACGAGCACAGACCCATTTGCCGGCACGCAGTTGCCGCAGTCTTTGGCGCATCACCTGGCGCGATTGCCGTGCCGCTATGTTTGCAACCTCACTTGATCCGCTTCGGGTGTGAACTGGCGGCATGATTGACCCCCATATAGGCGCCGAAGGGTGACCCCACCTCGATCAGTGTGATTAGCTCGTTTGACGGGAATAAAGATCCTCTGAATAGGGTCTGCCTTCGGCGCCGATTCGGAGTCAACAATCACGCCGCTTCACACCATCGCCCGGCCGGTCCAATGCGTAACGGCGCCGGGCGGCGCGCGCAGGGTGCGCTCGAACACGGCCTGGACCCTGGCCTGCGGCACCGCCGGCGTGCCGGGCGGCCGGGTCTTGTCGCGCAGCAGGCCGTCGACGCCCTCCTCGCCGTAGCGCTGCTGCCAGCGCCACACCGCCGGGCGGCTGACGCCCGCTTGCCGGGCGACCTCCTGTACGTTCAGGCGCTCGGCCGACAGCCGACGATGCGGGCCCGCAAAACATGCTTGAGCGGCCGAGACCGATTGCCGATGATCTTGGCGAGCCGCACCTCGTCGCTTTCGCAAGGGCTCACGGACACCGTTTGAGCCATGGCCTAGCCTCGCACCGCTCACCATTCGCGGATCCTTTGTCCGCGTCAGTGCAATAGGTGGAGCCTGCCCTTCACTTCCGGCCCGACGCCAAGGCCCCGAGCGCGTTCGTCAGCCCTTCCGGCATGAAGGTCAGCGACACCGAGGCCGGCGTGGCGCCGTTCCACTTGTTGCGCAGCGCCTCGGCGACGGCCAGCGCCTGGATCGCCGACGTATGCTGGGCCAGCAGCGTCGCGATCGCCTGATCCTGGCTGGCGATGAAGGTACGGTTGATCGCGTCCTGCACCTTGGGATCGAAGGTGAAGGTGTCGGCCCAGCCGATGAAGTCGAGCGAAATGCCCTGTTCCGTCAGGAACGCCGTGATGTCCTTCTTCACCGCGTCCATGATCGCGTTGGCCTGCGCGCTGTCCTGGATCAGCGTGCGGCCGGCGATCTGCGAGCAGACCAGCGCCTGGACGGCGTTGCGCACGTTGGACTGCATCACGTCGGTCAGCGAGCGCCCGTACAGCACGCTTGTGAAGATCACCTCCGGGTCGGTGCGCGATCCCGCCGGCGGCTTGATGCCGTAGTGGAACAGGAACTTGGCCGCATTCTCCTCGGTGACGAAGGCGGAGATCGTGATGCCGACGTTGATGTCGAGGCCTTCCGACGACTGGCACTGCAAACCCTCGTCCTTGGCCGACGAACCCTTGGCGAGGCTGCTGACCCATTCCTGGTTGTAGGGCGAGCGGTCGACGATGTAGAGGCGGCCCGCCGGCACGGAGTAGTCCGAGAAGGTCCAGAAGCCCGAGTTCGAGAGCTTCACGTGCGGGATCAGGAAGCGCTTGGTCGCGATCTTGTTCTTGTTGAGGTACTCGGACGAGGCGAAGGCCTTCTGGGAGTCCTGGTTGTCGCCGACGTCGGGAGCCCAGAACGCCGATTCGTTGGGCATGATCAGGTAGGGCTCGGCGTAGTCCTTCTGCTGGTAGTAGGCGAAGGCCGGGCGGGGCGCCAACAGCGCGGCCGATGTCAGCGCGAGCAGGATGGTCGGCAACAAGCGGCGTAGCGGCTTCCACCACAGCAGGCCGAGCAGGAGCAGCGCGACGCCCGTGCTGACGCCGATCCCGGACCAGAATGTCGTCTGGATTGCGTGCTGGTACGCGGCAGCGTCGCTCGACTCGAGCTGCAGGCCGGCGGCGATTCCCAGCGCGATCGTGCGCGCGGTGTCGGGGATGAGGTTGGCGACTGCCCATGCTGCCACGATGAGAAAGGCGGCGCCGAAACGGAGAACTGAAGCGGACATGATGGGGAAGACTTCGTGTTGGACGCTCGTCGATGGTCGACGTTGCGGTCTGGTTGAATGGTCACGGATTAGTGACTTGAGGAGCGCGGCGCCGACATGCCGACCATGGTCGTATCGGCTCAGCGCGCATGAGCCTCGTCTTGATGAAGCCCCGACGCACAGTCTGAGCCTCGGCCCGGATCCGACACGCCGAACGACGCTCGCCGTGGAAGGCAAGCGCCAGCAACTCGTCATCGCAGACACACGGGATGTCGCGCTCAGCGCCGGCGGCCGCCACCCTTCGGCGCGGTGAATTGCGGAGCGCTGATACGTGGTGTGCTGATGCGGGCCACGGTGATGCGGGGCGCGCTGACGTGGGGCGCGCTGACGTGGGGCGCGCTGACACGCAGTTGAGGAGCAGCGCGGAAGCCGCTTCCTTGATAGGCACCCCCCAGAGGTGCGGTGCGAACGGGATGGAACACGGTGGGAGAGTAGGTCGGCGAACGCGGACTCCCGAAGGAGCCGCGGATGGTGCCGCCGTATCGCGAAAACGTCGGCCGAGGACCAAAGCCTGAGGTGGGATGATAGGCGACGGGGGTCGGGCCTGTGGGATGGATGACGATGGGACCGGTGCCGCCGCCCTGCGATCCGCCCTTGCCGCCTGCGGCACCGGCGCCGCCCTGCGATCCGCCCTTGCCGCCCTGCGTCGGCGTTCCAGTCTGAATCGGAGTGGCGGAACCGTTACGCGGACTGCCGATCTTGATGGGCTGCTGCCAGCCGTTGAAACCGCTGCGTCCGCCGAAGCCGCGACCGAGCTGGAAAGCCAAGCCCGCGACGTAGAAGCCGGGCCCGTTCCAACCATTGTCGACCCAGTCGTACTGCTGGCCGCCGAAGACGTAGGTTGGTTCCACGACGACCGGATCCGCCTCGACGAGGACTGGCACCACTTCGATCGGTCGAACACGGTAAGGGCCACCGACGATCGGCTCTCTCGCGCCGACAGGTTCGGCGCTGCCGGCACGCGGGATCGGTTCGACATACACGCGGCTTGCCGCCAGGGCGTTCTCCCGGGCCGACTGCGCCCTGATCTCGGGGGTGACGCAGACATGATCGCCAGCAAACGCCTCGCGCCAGACGAAACCGCTGATGCAGGTGTCCGGACCATAGTCGTGGTTCGTCTCGTCGACCCGCGTCGCCGCGAACGTATTGTCGATCAGGGCCTGATCGCGCGAGGACGGAACCACGCAAACGTGGTCCCGCGGCATGGCTTCCCGCCAAACGAAGCCGGCGCGGCAGCCGTCGCCGGCGGCTTGCGCCGTCGCTGATAGGGCAAGGATCGAGGTGGCCGTTGCACTCAGCACCATCGCGGCCTTATGAAAGAACAGCTGGTCATGGACGTATCCGATCAAACAGAGGATCAGGCCCGACTTGTCGGGTTTACTCGCTGCGTCATCGCAGGAAGTTGACGTGATGACCTTACGATGGGCTACGAGCGGGTGACTGTGAGGAACTGCACAGAAGGCTGGTCCACGTCGCGTGTTCGTCAACGACGCCCTCGTTGGCGCCCTCGTTATGGAGAGATGATCTGGCCAAAGCCGGCGCGATAGTTGACGGAGAGGGCCGGAGCGCTGCTGGAGGCGCTTGCGGCTGAGTTCGACACGACGCGCGGCCTCGTTGCTGGCGTGGTCGACGTCTTCGACTTGGTCGCCCGACGTGTCCGTGGCGCCTTGGACGTAAAGGGATGCCGCCGCGATTCGTCCCGCTGTGCCTCGACGCCGTCTTTGGTGAGCCGCGTCACGCACCCCGTGTTCTGATGGGCCTACAGTATCGCCAATCCGGGGCGTCCCATGGCAACCATCACCATCATTCCTACCCTGGGTCTTGGCTTTGCTCTATTTGTCTGTTTGGCATGTCGCTACCCAATATTCGCGTTACTTCTGGACATGCTTTCCTTTTTCTGGATATAGCCTCGTGGCGACGCGGCGGCATCCATCATCGTCGAGCGCCGTGATCTTCGCCGCCATGGCGAGGACGATCCCGGTGCTGATCGGCTGACGATGCCAGTAGCCATCTACGCGCCCTGCAAGTCCGCCGTCCCGTTCTTCCTCACGCGATCGCCCATAACAGACTGTTGTTGCTGGAGAAATTACGTTCGCCAGCGGCGTGCGCAGGTCGTGCGAGATGGAGGTGAGCCGCGCCGAGTGCAGCTTGTCCGTTTCAATGGCGCGCTGCGCCCGGTCGAGGACGCCGGCGAGATGAACGCGCCTCAAGGCCAGCGCGCTCCGGTCGAGCAGGGCGTCGGTTAGGCGCCGGGCCTGTCGAGGTCGAGCAAGCCGACCGTGCCGCGTCCGGTGCGCATCGGCGCCGCGCCCGGCGGGAGCGCCGCCGCTCCATCTCCATCACACCGCGGCGAGGTCGGCGTCGCTCGGCTCGTCCCCGGGAGGGTAGCTGGCGCGCACCGTGACGCGCTCCCCTTCCGGCAGCTGCAGCACCCGCACCTCCAGCGTGGCAGCCATCTGGCAGGCCGTGGCCCAGAGCACGTCATCGACGCCGTCGCAGCCGGCAAGCTTGCGCGAAAAGGGGTGCCGGCAACGACCTAAGACTTGATTGAGAGCGACTTGAGCATGGCTTATGTTCTTCCGTCTGCAAACCTTCAGGCGGTCCGCTCGGGCTCGCCACGGCATACAGGTCGGCCGATCGGGCATGGATCGACAGTGCGTCAGGTTGCGATAATTGAACCATGGTCGTCGCGCGCAGCCCCGCCCGCCGCCGCTTCAGGGAGTTGATGGCGTGCAGATCACGCTAGGCAGGCGCACCGAGTTCGCGATCATGCTGCGCGCCAACGCCTACTTCGGCACGCTTGCGCCGGAGGAGTTGGACACCCTGGCTGCGCTTTGCACGACGCGTTCGCTGGCCAAAGGCGTGACGCTGTTCCAGAAGGGCGATGCGGGGGATGCCATGTACGGCATCCGGCGCGGGCAGGTGATCGTCGAGGTCGGACCAGCCGATGGTCAGCGTCTCGTCATTGCGACCCTGGGCGCCGGTGACGTGTTCGGCGAGATCGCGTTGCTCGACGGCCGGGGCCGCACGGCCGACGTGGTGGCGACGGAGGCGACCGAAATTTTCGTGCTTCGCCGCGCCGACATGCTCGCCCACATCGAACGGGCGCCGCACCTCGCGGTGAAGCTCATCGAGATCATCTGCCTCAAGCTGCGGGCAACACTCACCCAGTTCGAGCAAACGCTGACCGCGCGCCTCGACGCGCGCCTCGCCGACCGGATCGTCGGCCTCGCCGACGACTTCGGCGAAACCCTGCTCATCACGCAGGAGCAGCTTGCCCGCCATGTCGGCGTGACCCGGGAAAGCGTGAACCGGCAGCTCCAAGTCTGGCAGGGCGATGGGTTGATCGAGCTTGGGCGCGGCCGCATTCTCCTGAAGAACGAGCGCAAGCTCCGCCTGATCGCGCGAAGCCAGGTCTGACACCGACGTTGCCACCAGGGTCGCGACGTGCGGCGGATCACAGATCCCGCGACGCCCGGCGGCTAGAACGGATCCCGACAGCGGCGCTCGCCGCCGCCGGGTCTCGGGAGGCCGACATGATCGCCATCAGCAAGATCCTCGCTGCCGCCATGGCGGTGATGATCATCGCTCCAGCGTACGCCATTCAGCCGCGCGCCGTGGCTCCCCGCGCTTCGCTCACCATCGTCGCGTTCGGTTCGTCGTCGACGCAGGGGGTCGGCGCCTCGACGCCGGCCGCTTCCTACCCGTCCCAACTCGAGATCCTGCTGCGCCACGCCATGCCGGGCGGACCCGACGTGAGCGTCATCAACCGCGGCGTGGGCGGCGAGGATGCCGACGACATGGCGACACGCTTGAAACCGGACGTGATCGCGCGCCGCCCCGATCTCGTGATCTGGCAGACCGGCAGCAATGACCCGATGCGCCGCGTTCCGCTCCAGCGCTTCGAGAGTGAAACACGCGATGGCATCCGCGCCATGCAAGGCGCCGGGATCGCCGTGATGCTGATGGAGCCGCAATGGTGTCCGCGTCTCGCCGGGATCGATGGTGCGGAAGCCTACCGCGACGTGGTGCGTAAGGTCGGCGCGGAGACCGGCGTCGCCGTGATCCGACGCTATGACCTGATGCAGAGCTGGTTGCGGGAGGGCGTGATCACGCAGACGGAGATGATCGCCGATGATGACCTTCACATGCGCGACAAGGGTTACGCGCTGCTGGCCCGCTCCGTCGCCGCGGTGGTGCTCGCCCGGATCACGGTTGCCCGACGGACACCCGCGATCCCGGCATTCTGACCGGATGCGAGGCGAGAGCATCGGACCGAAAAGTGCGTAGCGGTTTTCGGGCTAATCCGATGCGGCACAATAAGTTAGAGCATCGGACCGAGTCCGGTTTAGGGTCCGGTGCTCGAGCTTGTGGGATTCGTTAATCGGGCAAGCCGGCGCGGCGAAGCCCGTCGATGAAGCGGTTCGTGAGCTCGATGTTGGACGGTTCCTTGGCGCGGATGTTCCGGCGCAACCCGCCCAGAGTGCGCTCGGGATCCAGTTTGCGGGCTTCGGCCAGCTTCGAGCGGCCCTCGTCCTCCTTGCCGAGCAAAGCATCCGCCGCAGCGGAAAGGAACAGGACCTCGGCGTTGTTCGGGTTCGCGGCGTAAGCATGGTCGGCCTGTTCGACCACATCCGAATACTGCTTCAAGGCGAAGTAGGCGAGCGCCATCGCCTGGTAGTTGCTGGCGATGCCGGGATTGCGCGGATCGAGCCGGATGCTGCGCGCGATCAACGGGACCGCCTCCTGCGCTCGCCCGGTCTTGATGAGGCAGATGCCGAGCCCGGCATAAGCCGACGCGGCGCTGGGATCGTTCCTGATCTCCGTGCGGTAGTGCTCGATAGCCTCCTCGGGCTTGTCAAATAACAACGCCAGGAAACCGAGCTGGTTGTGGAGGCCGGGGAAGCGCGGGTTCTGCGTCCGGACGCGGGCGAGAAGATCCTGCACTTGCCTGATGATCTCGTCATCCACCGCAATGCCGCGCGCGGCGCCTTTCGTCGCCGTGCTCAGCAGCAGGTTTGCGAGACATTCCATCGCCAGGATGTTGTCGGGGTCGAGGACCAGGGCTTGGCGTAGATCCCGCTCGGCGGCCATGGCTGATTCCGGCGTGAGTTCGCGGGTCGCGACGGCGATGGCGCGGAAGATCAGGTCGAGGGCGGTGACGTTCGTGGTGTATTTCTGGCGATCAGCCTCAATGCGGACGACCTGCAACGAAAGGGTATTGGCGATGCCGACGGTGATTTGATCCTGCAACGCGGCGACCTCGGCGAGCGAGCCGTCGAACGCGTCCGACCAGAGTTGCCCGCCGCTGTCCCCATCGATCAGATGAACGTTGACGCGGAAGTGCTCGGCTGCCTTCTGCACGCTGCCAGTCAGCAGGTACTTGGCGTCGAGATCCCGGCTGGCTCGGCGGGGGTCGACGTCCTTGCCCCGATAGGTGAAGGTCGAAGCCGTGGCGATGACGCTGGACGCCGGCAGATCGATCGAAAGATCGGTCGTCAGATTATCAACAAGCGCATCGGCGAAGGGGTCAGGCTTGCCATCGTCGCTCAACGTCGTGAACGGCAGCACCGCGAGTGAGAACGACCTGACTTTCGCCGGCTCCCTGATGTTCGACGCGAAGCGCGGAAGACGGGCCGCCCAGATGCCGCAGACGCTCAAAGCGAGCAGCGCAAAGGCTCCCGCCACGAGCCCTCGCCTGCGGCGGCCTGTGCCGGCCGGCACAGGTTCAGGGCGGATCAGGGCAGCGGACATGATCACGTCGGTGCCGATCTCGTAGACGCGGATCGGGCGCGTGATGTTCTTCACCAAGTGCTCGCCGCGATCGACCAACGGGACGTCGATCCTGGTGTGCAGTTGCTGCTGAACGATATCGGACATGCAAACGGCGCCGGGCGTGCAGAGCGTTTCGAGTCGAGCGGCAATATTCACGCCGTTGCCGAAGATATCGTTGCCGCTGCCAAGGATGTCGCCGGCATGAACGCCGATGCGGACCACCAGGCGTTCCGCTTTCGGTGCCGAAGCCACCATCGCCTGCAAATTCTTCTGGAGGGCAACAGCGAATAGGATCGCATCAAGCGCGCTTGAAAACTCAAAAAGAAAACCGTCGCCGGTCGACTTGACGAGTTTGCCGCCGTGCGCCGCCGTGATCGGATCGATGCAGGTCTCCTGCATCAGGCGAACTTGCCGAAGCGTGCCGACCTCGTCTCTCTCCATGAGGCGGCTGTAACCGACGACATCGGCCATCATGACTGCTGCAAGCCGGCGATTGAATGTGTTCTGGTTCGACCGGGCCAAAAGGCGCTTCCTTGATCAGCGACTTGACAATAGCCAAAGTTCACGGGCACCGGCAGAACGCCTCGCGCCCGCGCCGAGCGGCATTCGTACGCGGTCGCCAAGTCGTCGGGAAGGCCTCCAAGCGTGACGGCGCACCGAACCTCTTGCGCAACGCTGCCTCGGTGGATCTCGTGCCTCGCACTGTCAACTTCGGACATGGGAGACATCGCCGGACATGCGTACCCGGAGAAGTGCCCGATCGAGCCGATCGCACCGGTTGTCTGCGTGGCTCAGGCCATTTCCATTCTGGTGCCGCTGTGACAGCCCTGGCGTGCAAAACGACCAGATAGGAGTGTCCGCGTGCTCCAAGGTCAGCGCCTGGAACTTGCCATTCCGGTGTCATGGAGAGTCTCGGGCGCCGCGAGCGTACGAAAGTCGCCGAAGACCGAACCTGCGGGCCGCTTGCGATGGCTATGGGGTTTTTGATTTCTTGCCGCTGCCGGGGCTGGACCGGAAGCCGGCCGCGAGCGCGGCTGACGAGCGGGCCGGGTCGTGCGCTGGCTTGATCCGGCGACGTTTCTGGCTGGAACGCCCGGAGTGAAGTTCCTCCGGGCGGGCGCCGGCGAGGACCGGCGCGAGCTCGGGCGTTGGCCGCGGCGACACCGCGGCCTGCTGATGATGCGCCGGGTCATGCGCCCGTCTCCCCGGCCTGCCCTGGCGGATGTAGCCGGCGCACTCGTCCGGGCTGAACTGCGTGAGCAGGCGCTTGAAGAGCTTCCACAGCGCCGGCTTGCTGCGGGCACCGGCGTCGCGCAGCAGGTAGAGCAGGCTGGCGCCACGCGCCTCAACGGCCTCGCGCACGCCCTTGACCTTGTGCGAGCCGAGGTTGTCGAGCACCACCACGTCGTCTTTGGCAAGGGTGGGCGTCAGGAACGGCTCGATGTCGGCCAGAAAGGCGGCGCCGTTGATCGCGCCGTCCAGCACCAGCGGCGCGACGAGCCCCGCCCGCGTGCAGGGCCACACAAGAAGGTGGTGGTGTGCCCATGATCATGCGGGATGGGCCATGCGGCACGGGGGCCATCAGGCGGGTGCCCTTTGGCGCCCAGCCATGGGTCACCATCATGTTGGTTGTGGCCCAAGTCTCATCCAAAAACACCAGCCGCGCTGCATCCAGCGTCGGCTGACGCTCCGTAAGGGCGCGGCGCGCTTCCGCTACGTCGGCGCGATCCTGCTCGGCCGCGCGCAGATGTTTTTTTGTGTGTCAGCCCGAGCCGGGCCACCGCCGTCCACAGCACGGCATGGCTGACGCGCACCTTGTGCTCGGCCCAAAGCCACGCCCGCACGGCGCGCAGCTTGGCCTCCGGCGTCGCCGCAAAGTGCGCGCGCAACGCCTCGTGCAGCGGCGCAAGGCGCGCCGGCACGTGGTTGTGCTGCGGCCCGGGTGCCGCGTCACCCAGGACGCGCAGCCGCGCCCGCACCTTTGA
>CALMGA010000483.1 GCA_937863205.1 uncultured Beijerinckiaceae bacterium
TGTCAAACAGCACTGGAACGGGATCCCAGATCGGCTTTGAATCGGGACCCCTTTGAGCTGGGGCACAGCGGCCGGGATCACCCGGCCGAGCTGGTCGGGGTTGCTCGGCCGGGTGATCGCGGATCCAGATGGCGCGGGGTCGCGGCAGGTCAGGCGCGGTTCTTGAAGCGCCAGCTCTCGTTGCCGGTTTCGACGATCTCGCAATGATGGGTGAGGCGATCGAGCAGCGCGGCGGTCATCTTGGCGTCACCGGCGAACACGCTGGGCCATTCGCCGAAGGCGAGATTGGTTGTGACAATGATCGAGGTCTGTTCGTACAGGCGGCTGATCAGGTGGAACAGGAGCTGTCCGCCGGATTGGGCGAAGGGCAGGTAGCCGAGTTCGTCGAGGACGATGAAGTCCATTCGCGACAGGTAGTCGGCCATGCGGCCCTGCCGGCCGGCGCGGCCCTCGGCTTCAAGACGGTTGACGAGGTCGACGACGTTGAAGAAGCGTCCGCGGGCACCGTCCCGGATGCAGGCCCTGGCGATCGCGATGGCGAGGTGGGTCTTGCCCGTTCCGGTGCCGCCGACGAGGACGACGTTGCGCTGGTGGGCCAGGAACTCGCCGCTGGCGAGGTCGCGCACCTGGGCCTCGTTGATGGGCGTGCCCGCAAAGGTGAACTCGTCGACATCCTTGGCCAGCGGCAGCTTGGCGATCGTAACCTGGTATTTGATCGAGCGCGCCTGCTTCTCGGCGATCTCGGCCTGGAGCAGGTCGCCGACGATTGTCTGGGGCTCGTGCGAGCGCTTCACCGCCGTCTTGATGATCTCGTCAAAGGCGGCCTTCATGCCGTAGAGCTTGAGTTCGCCCATGGTGGCGAGGATCTGTTGGCGTTCCATCACAAGGCTCTCCTCAAGGTGTCGTAGCGGGCACAGTCGGCGGCGGGCTCATGGCGGAGCTTGAGCGCGTCGGGCGTGATCACGGTGACGGCGGTGGTGGGCTCGCGTTGCCGGGCCAGGATGTTCACGACCACGTCGGCCGAGTGCACACCCTCGCGCAGAGCTTCCTGACAGGCCGCCTCGACGGCCGGCAGCCCGTCGCTGAGCACGGCGGTGAGGATGGTGACCATCTGCCGGTCGCCGTCGTCGGCGCCGGCGAGCTTGCGACGGATGCGCTCAAGGCCGCTGGGCAGGACCCAGTTCTTGAACGGCGCGCCGTTCCTCAGCGCGCCGGGTTTGCGGGCGAGAACCGGCACGTAGTGCCAGGGATCGAACACCGTTTGGTCTCGTCCGAAGGCGCGGGGATGATCTGCGACGATGCGGCCGTCCTGGCGCACCTCGATCCGCTCGGCATAGGCGCGCACTTCGACCGGGCGACCGATCGCACCGGCCTTGACCGAGTACTTGTTGTTGTCGAAGCGCACGAGGCATGTCTTGGAGACCGAGGCCGGGACGGCGTGGAAGCCGTCGAAGCGACCGGCGTAGGGCACCAGGAAAGGGCGCTCCGCCTCGAACGCCTGCCACACCGTCCGCTCCTTGAACTCGGGATGAGGATGGGCTTTGGCGTAGGCGATCACCTGGTCAAGCAGGAGCGCGTTGAGTTCCTCGTAGCTTTTCACCCGGACGCGCGGCGTGAAGAAGCGCTCGCGCACCAGGCCGACCTGGTTCTCGACCTGACCCTTCTCCCACCCCGAGGCCGGCGTGCAGGCAACCGGGTCGACAAGGTAGTGGCTGCACATCTGCAGGAAGCGACGATTGTAGGCGCGCTCGCGGCCAACAAGGATCGTCTCCACCGCCGTTTTCTCAGCAAATGCACGCATTTGCCGGAGTTGTCGTAGATGCCGCGCCGGCACGCACCCTTGAAGAAGGCAAAGCCGCGGTCGTGGGCGTCGAACACCATCTCCTGGCTCTCGCACGGGTAGGCCCGCACGAACAGCATGCGCGAGTGGCAAAGACGGACGTGGGCGACCTTGATCTTCACGGTCGTGCCGTTGATCAGCACCACCTCGTGGCTCCAGTCGAACTGGTAGGCCTCGCCCGGCGCAAAGGAGAGCGGGACATAGGCCGCCGCCGTCACCGCCGAGCGCTCCCGGCTCCAGTTCCTGGCGTAGCGGCGCACCGCGTCGTAGCCACCCTGGTAGCCCAGTTCCCGCAGCGTCTCGAAAATCCGGGTCAGCGTGAGCCGCTCGCGGCTCGGCTTGTCGCTGTTGGCCAGGAGCAGTCGGTCGAGGTCGCCGCGCCAGGGATCGATGCGGGGGGCCGGCTGACGGCTGCGCTTGTAGCGAAACGACGTCTCGCCGGATCGGATCACCTTGCGCACGACTTTGCGCGAGACCTTCAGCTCGCGGACGATCTCCTTGATCGCCTTGCCCTGCACGAAGTACGCGCGGCGGATCCTCGCGACTGTCTCCACAACCAACATCCCCGGTGCCGCCCTTCTGAAGTCGAAGAGCAGTGTGGACGAGCTATCCCGGGGTCCTTGTTGGAAGCCGATAACACCGTCAACGGGGTACCTATTGCACGCTTATTCACA
>CALMGA010000484.1 GCA_937863205.1 uncultured Beijerinckiaceae bacterium
CCGACCCGCGCCAGGGCTTCCACCAGGACTGGGGCACCTACATCTACAACTACGGGCGCAAGGAGGTGCAGGCGTTTCTCATCGCCAACGCCCGCTTCTGGCTCGACCAGTACCACCTCGACGGGTTGCGCGTGGACGCGGTCGCCTCGATGCTCTACCTCGATTATTCGCGCAAGGCGAACGAGTGGGTGCCCAACCAGTACGGCGGCAACGAGAATATCGAAGCCGTCGCCTTCCTGCGCAAGATGAACGAGGTCGCCTATCGCGTCGCGCCCGGCGTGATGAGCGTGGCGGAGGAGTCGACCTCCTGGCCCGGCGTGTCGAAACCGACCTACGACGGCGGGCTTGGCTTCGGCTTCAAATGGAACATGGGGTGGATGCACGACTCGCTGCACTACATCGGACAGGATCCGATCTACCGCAGCTACAGCCATTCCAACCTGACCTTCGGCCTCGTCTACGCCTTTTCCGAGAACTTCATCCTGCCGATCAGCCACGACGAGGTGGTGCACGGCAAAGGCTCGCTGATCGCCCGCATGCCGGGCGACGACTGGCAGCGCTTCGCCAACCTGCGCGCTTATCTCGGCTTCATGTACGCCCATCCCGGCAAGAAGCTCTTGTTCATGGGCTGCGAGTTCGCCCAGGAGCGGGAATGGAACTACAACGAGTCGCTCGATTGGCACTTGGTGCACGATCCCCGGCACAAGGGCATCCAGAGCCTGGTGCGCGACCTCAACTGGACCTATCGCGATACGCCCGCCCTGCATGAGCGCGACTGCGAGGCGGAGGGGTTCCGCTGGCTGGTCGGCAGCGATGCGCACAACAGCGTCGTCGCCTTCGCCCGCTTCGGCCTGGAGGATGCGCTCGCGGTGGCCGTGTGCAACTTCACGCCGGTGCCGCGCGGCGACTACCGGATCGGTGTTCCCCGCCGCGGCTTCTACCGCGAAGCGGTCAACACCGACGCTGCCGTCTACAACGGGTCCAACGTCGGCAACCACGGCGGCGTCAGCAGCGAGGATGTTCCCGCTCACGGCGAACACCAGTCGATCGTCGTGACCCTGCCGCCGCTGGCCACCCTCATCCTCGTCGCGGCTTGATCTGCGGGCTTTGAACACGCTCTCGGGGCCGCAAGCTTCGCGTGCCCCGGAATGATTGACGGTCGCCGACGCATCGGCTTATAAGCGCGCAAGCCACGGCCGTTTGACGGCCGCGCGGCGCGTTCGGCTGTGGTCGGCTCGCCGCTTTTCTCCTATCGCAGGGTTACGGGTCGCAATGGCGAATACATCGTCGGCCAAGAAGGCCGTTCGCAAGATCGAGCGGCGCACGGCCATCAACAAATCGCGCCGCAGCCAGATGCGCACCTTCCTGCGCAAGGTCGAGGAGGCGATCGCCAGCGGCAGCCAGACGGCTGCGGTGGCGGCCCTCGACGTGGCCGCGCCGCTGCTGATGCGGGCCGCCCAGAAGGGGATCGTCCACAAGAACACCGCGTCGCGCAGGGTGTCGCGCTTGTCGAAGAGGGTCCGCGCCCTCGCTGCCGACTGACCCGTCCCGGAATCGGCGCGCGTTGTCCAAGGCCTGGCTTGTCCGGGCCTTTTTTTGTGTCCGGGCGTCGTCGCTGCCGCCACCACGCCGCCCTCGAGGCGAGTCAAAGAAAACGGCGTGGGAACAAGATCTTAATAGATAAGCAGTTTTTATTAACCATGTCGCTTGATCCCGATGGTCGAACGGGCGTGTTGTTCCCGTTTTGCACATGGCTGTGACTCAAGATGATTGACGCCGCATCGGTGCTCGTTGAATCAGTTGCTTAGCTCAGGCAAGTCTCGATTTGGCGCCGGGCTCACCCATCCCACGACATCTTGCGGACCTGCGATCCGCCGCGGGCGCTTGCCGCGCCAAACGTTCCTGTTACCCTTTTTTAACGATTTGCCATCCGCACGACGATCCCGGCCAAACTCCTCGACGCGCTGCGTTTTCGAAATGAAAGCGCAGCCGGCCGTGGCGGACACGCTCGGCACG
This sequence comes from uncultured Beijerinckiaceae bacterium, assembly GCA_937863205.1. The sequence goes on from CALMGA010000484.1 coordinate 2,017, forward strand.
TCGGCCGACCCTGAGGTGACATGACCGGCCGACGCTCGCGAGAGCCGGGTGTCGGGGGAGGCAAGTGTTCTGTGGGGCATCATCATGCGAGATCGCCGTGGGGATCGAGGCGTCCGGCGCGAGGGCGGCGGCTCGGCGGTGTCTTGTTTACTTTGCGCTGCCATGATCGCCGTCCGCGCCCGTTCTTGACGTCCGTCGAATCCCCTGCCGTCGCGCTTGACCGAGCGCGCCGGCCCCGTGCACGAAGCGTAGAGAGCATCAATGTCGAAGCTGCAGATCGATGTGCACGCGTCCCCGCAAAGCTCCCCGGTCGCCGAAGACATCCGGCCAGGCCGTTCGGACGAGGCGTGGAGCCGCGTATCCCGCCGCCTACGCGCCGAACTCGGCGAGGAAGTCTTCTCCTCGTGGTTCGCCCGCCTCGAACTCGACGGCGTCGTCGGCGGCGTCGCGCAGCTCAGCGTTCCCACCAAGTTCCTGAAGAGCTGGATCCAATCGCACTACCTTGACCGCATGCTGGCGATCCTGTCGGCCGAGATCGTCGGCGTGCAGGCGCTTGCGATCGGCGTGCGCACCTCGTCGCGGCCGGCCAGCGCCCGCCCGCAGGCCTTCGAGGGTGTCCTCGGCCGCCAGCCGCCGGCCGCCCCGGCACCACGCTTTCTTCCGTCGGTCGGCGAGGCGCCGGCAGGTTCCGCCTCGTCGGGCGCCGAGTCGCCCAGGCAGCCGCCGCGCGAAACGGGCGAGGGGGACCTGACCGGCTCGCCGCTCGACCGGCGCATGAGTTTCGAAACCTTCCACGTCGGTCGATCCAACCAGCTCGCCCATGCCGCCGCCCAGCGCATCGCAACCGCCGCGCCCGACGAGCCGCTGATCTACAATCCGCTGTTCCTTCATTCGGCGGTGGGGCTGGGCAAGACCCACCTGCTGCAGGCCATCGCCCACACAGCCCTCGGGCAGCGCCGCCGGGTGATCTACCTCACCGCCGAGAAGTTCATGTACGGCTTCGTTCTCGCCTTGAAGGCGCAAACGTCGCTCGCCTTCAAGGAGCGCATGCGCGGCATCGACATCCTCATCATCGACGACGTGCAGTTCCTTCAGGGCAAGTCGATCCAGCAGGAATTCTGCCACACCATCAACGCGCTGATCGATGCCCGCAAGCAGATCATCATCGCCGCCGACCGGCCGCCGGCCGATCTCGAAGCGTTGGAAGAGCGGGTGCGGTCTCGCCTGGGGGGCGGCCTGTGCGTCGAGATCGGGCCGCTCGACGAGGCGTTGCGCGTGCGCATGCTGGAGAGCCGGGTCGCGGCCGTGCGCCACAACGTGCCGGGCTTCGACGTGCCGCCGGCTGTGATCGCCTACGTCGCCTCGGTGATCCAGACCAACGGGCGCGACCTCGACGGCGCGATCAACCGGCTGATGGCGCACGTTTCGCTGACGCAGACCGCGCTCTGCGTGGAAACGGCGGAGGTGGCGATCCGCGACCTCGTGCGGACCCGCGAGCCCAAGCGCGTCAAGATCGAGGACATCCAGAAGCTCGTCGCCACGCACTACAACGTCAGCCGCGCCGACATCCTGTCCTCGCGGCGCACGGCCAACGTGGTGCGCCCGCGCCAGGTCGCGATGTATCTTTCCAAGGTGCTGACGCTGCGCAGCCTGCCCGAGATCGGGCGGCGGTTCGGCGGGCGCGATCATACCACCGTGCTCCACGCCGTGCGCAAGATCGAGGGGCTGGCCGGCAACGACAGGACGCTGTCGGACGAGGTGGAGCTGTTGAAGCGGATGCTGCTGGACTGACCGGCGGGCCGATCCCCGCCCGGCCCGACGCCGGCCCTCACAGCCCGTCGATGACGGTGCCCAGCGCGAGAACGATGTAGGCTGCCAGTACGAACCAGAAGACGTGGCTCGACACGAAGTCGATGTGGACGCGCAGGCCGATCAGCCCGATGGCGGCGAGCACCAGGGCGATGAGCCAAGTGAAGTGGTGCGGCTGCTTGGTCCGGAAGAACCAGCCGCGCGACTTCGTGGGCCGACGTGCCAAGCGAAACTCCTCGTGGATCGCGGAGGCAGGGATGCGCTTCGCTCGGTCCGTGTGGGCGGTCGGTGGCGAAAGGCCGGGACGGACCCGGCCTTCTTGACGATCGTGCGGGAATGCGGAGCGCCTGGACGAGGAACTCCGCCGAGCCGTTCCCCGGTTCGCCTTTGGATCAGCCCTGGATCAGCTCTTGGACAGCGTCACGGACACGTTGCTGATGTCCGTTCCGGTCGGGCTGATGGTGATGGATTGCTTGCCGGCGCGGGCGGCGATGCCGATGCGGGCGGTGAAGCCGACGCCCTGAACGTAGGCCGAAACCTGGCTTGGCGTGATGGAACCGCTGATGCGGCCCTTGGCGCTGCGCGAGGTTTCTTCCCAGTTGCCGGAAATGGCGCCGCCTTCGGAACGGACGTCCGCCACGACGTTGAACTTATAGCTGTCGCTCGCGCAGGTGAGGTTCTGCGACAAGGTGCTGCCGCCGCTGCCCACGTCGTAGTGCGCCCGGCAGCGCAGCTTCTCCTTCGAGCCGTTGGAAACGGACACGACGCCGATGCCCGACCAGTTGCCCTGGTAGGCTGAGAAAGGGCCTTCGGCGAGCGAGGGGGTGGCGGAGGCGACCATCAGGATGGCGGCGGCCAGGGCCGATGCGCCGGAGAAGCTCAGGCCGGAGAAGCTCGGTCGACGTGTCATCGAAATGAAATCCTGTTCTTGGAACCTGTTGTCACGCGCAGGGATGTCCCGTCCTGCCGGCCCGCGTCCGGCAGCAGGGCCGGGACGAACGCATCGTCGTGGCTGAGCTTCCTATAGCACGGCGGGCAGTGTTGCCTATGGCAACGACGGTTGAGACCCTTGTTATCACCCGCGCATCTTCGCACGCAGCGTCCTGCTTGCCCGCGCGGAGGCAAAGACCGGGCGGCCGGCGGGGCAAAGGCCTGCGGAGCTTGGGCGGCCGTCGTCCGCTTGCCTTGCGGCGATGCTGTCGTCAGAAAGACGCACAAGCCTGGGCATCCGCCCGGCAGCCGGCCGTTTCGCGGCCTTCAGCGCCGCGTCAGCACGCCGCGCCAGGACTTCGGACCCCCACAATGCCCAAGCGCACCGATCTCGCCACCATCCTGATCATCGGGGCTGGCCCGATCATCATCGGGCAGGCGTGCGAGTTCGACTATTCCGGCACCCAGGCGCTGAAGGCGCTGAAGGCGGAAGGCTACCGGATCGTGCTGGTGAACTCCAACCCGGCCACGATCATGACCGACCCCGATCTCGCCGATCGCACCTACGTCGAGCCGATCACGCCCGAGGTCGTGGCCAAGATCATCGCGGCCGAGCGCCACGCCGTGCCCGGCGGCTTCGCCCTGCTGCCCACGATGGGCGGGCAGACGGCGCTGAACTGCGCCCTCTCGCTGCAGCGCATGGGCGTATTGAAGGAGCACGGCGTCGAGATGATCGGCGCCACGGCGGAAGCCATCGACAAGGCCGAGGACCGGGAGAAATTCCGCGAGGCGATGACCAAGATCGGCCTCGCCACGCCGCGCTCGCATCAGATCAAGACGCTGTCCCAGGCGCTGGCGATCATCGACGACATCGGCCTGCCGGCGATCATCCGCCCTTCCTTCACCATGGGCGGCACCGGCGGCGGCATCGCCTACACCAAGAGCGAATACATCGAGATCATCGAGGGCGGCATCGATGCCTCGCCCACCAACGAGGTGCTGGTCGAGGAAAGCGTGCTCGGCTGGAAGGAGTACGAGATGGAGGTCGTCCGCGACAGGGCGGACAACTGCATCATCGTGTGCTCGATCGAGAACATCGACCCGATGGGGGTGCACACCGGCGACTCCATCACGGTGGCGCCGGCGCTGACGCTGACCGACAAGGAATACCAGATCATGCGCGACGCCTCGTTGGCGGTGCTGCGCGAGATCGGCGTGGAAACCGGCGGCAGCAACGTGCAGTTCGCCGTCGATCCCGCCACCGGCCGGATGATCGTGATCGAGATGAACCCGCGGGTGTCGCGATCCTCGGCGCTCGCCTCCAAGGCGACCGGCTTCCCCATTGCCAAGGTCGCGGCGCGGCTCGCGGTCGGCTACACGCTGGACGAGATCGCCAACGACATCACCGGCGGCGCCACGCCGGCCTCCTTCGAGCCGGCGATCGACTACGTCGTCACCAAGGTGCCGCGCTTCGCCTTCGAGAAGTTCGCCGGCGCCGAGCCGATCCTCACCACCGCGATGAAATCGGTCGGCGAGGCGATGGCGATCGGCCGGACCTTCGCCGAAAGCCTGCAGAAGGCCCTGCGCTCGCTGGAAACCGGCCTTGACGGCCTCGACGAGATCGAGATCGAGGGCTCGACCGGCGATGCCCGCGAGGATGGCAACCGGCTGCGGGCGGCGCTGGGCCGGCCGACGCCCGACCGGCTGCTGGTCGTGGGACAGGCGCTGCGCGCCGGCTTGGCCAAGGACGAGATCCACGCGGCCTGTCGCATCGACCCGTGGTTCATCGACCGGCTCGAAGAGATCGTCGCGCTGGAACATCGGGTGCGCGAGCACGGCCTGCCGCCCGACGCCGGCAACATGCGGCTGCTGAAGAGCGCCGGCTTTTCCGACGCCCGGCTGGCGACGCTGGCCGGCTGCGAGGCGGCGGAGGTGCTCCGCGCCCGGCACGCGCTCGACGTGCGCCCGATGTTCAAGCGCATCGACACCTGCGCGGCCGAGTTCGCCTCGCCCACCGCCTACATGTATTCGACCTACGCCGCCGCTTTCGCCGGCGCGCAACTGCCCGGCGTCGATGCGGACGAGGCGCGCCCGTCCGGTCGCGACAAGATCGTGATCCTGGGCGGCGGCCCCAACCGCATCGGGCAGGGCATCGAGTTCGATTATTGCTGCTGCCACGCCGCTTACGCCCTGCGCGAGCGCGGCTTCGAGACGATCATGGTGAACTGCAACCCGGAAACCGTGTCGACCGACTACGACACCTCCGACCGGCTGTACTTCGAGCCGCTCACCGCCGAGGACGTGCTGGAGGTGATGGCCGTGGAAGCCTCGGCCGGCCGGCTCAAGGGCGTGATCGTGCAGTTCGGCGGGCAAACGCCGCTGAAGCTCGCCCCGGCGCTGGAAAAGGCCGGCATCCCCATCCTTGGCACCACCGTCGACTCGATCGACCTCGCCGAGGACCGCGATCGGTTCAAGCGCCTGCTCGACAAGCTCGACCTGCGCCAGCCCCGCAACGGCATCGCTTATTCCGTCGAGCAGGCCCGCCTCGTGGCGCACGACCTCGGCCTGCCGCTGGTGGCGCGGCCCTCCAACGTGCTGGGCGGGCGGGCGATGGCGATCCTGCGCGACGAGAACAGCTTCGGCGACTACCTGCTCGGCACCCTGCCGGGGCTGGTGCCCTCCGAGATCAAGGCGCGCTACCCCAACGACAAGACCGGGCAGATCAACACCGTTCTGGGCAAGAACCCGTTGCTGTTCGACCGCTACCTCGTGGACGCCACGGAGGTCGACGTCGACGCGCTCTGCGACGGCACGGAGGTGCGGGTGTGCGGCATCATGGAGCACATCGAGGAGGCCGGCATCCATTCGGGCGACTCGGCCTGCTCGCTGCCGCCGCGCTCGCTCGACCCCGACACCCTTGCCGCCCTGGAGGCGCAGACCACCAAGATGGCGCTGGCGCTGAACGTGGTCGGCCTGATGAACGTGCAATACGCGTTGCAGGACGGCCTCATCTACGTTCTGGAGGTGAACCCGCGGGCATCGCGCACCGTGCCCTTCGTCGCCAAGGTGATCGGCGAGCCGATCGCCAAGATCGCGGCGCGGCTGATGGCCGGCGAAAAGCTCGCCGACATCCCGATGCGGCCCTTCGCCGGCGACCGCGACGGCCATCGCCTCGGGCAGTTGGGGCACGTCGGCGTCAAGGAAGCCGTGTTCCCCTTCGCCCGCTTTCCCGGCGTCGACACCGTGCTCGGCCCGGAGATGCGCTCTACCGGCGAGGTGATCGGCCTCGACCGGTCCTTCGGCAGCGCCTTCGCCAAGAGCCAGCTCGGCGGCGGCACCAAGGTGCCGACGGCCGGCACGCTGTTCGTGTCCATCCGCGACATCGACAAGCCGCGCATGCTCGACACCGTGCGCACCCTCGCCGAGCTCGGCTTCAGCGTGCGCGCGACGGGTGGCACCCACCGTTTCCTGCGGGATCACGGCATCGACGCGCGCAAGGTCAACAAGGTGTCGGAAGGCCGCCCGCACATCGTGGACGCCATCGTCAACGGCACCATCCAGCTCGTGTTCAACACCACGGAAGGCGCCCAGGCCCTGTCCGACTCGCGCTCGCTCCGCCGCGCGGCCCTCTTGCACAAGGTGCCTTACTATACCACTCTAGCCGGGGCCGTCGCGGCATCCCAGGGTATCGTGGCCTACAAGGCCGGCGACCTGGAGGTCCGCGCCCTCCAGGACTACTTCGACTGATCGTCGTCCGGTGCGGGCGGGGGATCGGGCGTGGTTATCTTTGTCGGGGATACGGCTGTCGGTTCGAGTCGATCTCAAAGAGAGTGCGCGATGGCACAAATGGACAGGGTCCCGATGACCCCCGTGGGGTATGCCAAGCTGGACGACGAGTTGCGCCACCGCCAGCAGGTCGAGCGTCCGCGCATCGTCGAGGCCATCGCCGAGGCGCGATCCCACGGCGACCTCAGCGAGAACGCGGAATATCATTCGGCCAAGGAGGCGCAGAGCCACAACGAGGGCCGCATCGCCGAACTCGAAGACAAGCTGTCGCGCGCCGAGGTGATCGACACCTCCAAGCTCAAGGGCGACACGGTGATGTTCGGCGTGACCGTGACGATGGTCGACGAGGACACCGATGAGGAGAAGACCTATCAGATCGTCGGCGAGTCCGAAGCCGACGTGAAGAACGGCAAGGTATCGATCACCTCGCCCACCGCGCGGGCTCTGATCGGCAAGAAGAAGGGCGACACCGTCGAGGTGAACACGCCCGGCGGCGGCAAGAGCTACGAGATCCTAAACGTCGCGTTCTGAAGCACCGGATCCGATATCCGGTCCGATGCGCCAGGCGGATCTTCCGGGCGGACCTTGGCGAGCAAGGCCGTCTCCGGCATGGATCCTTCGCCGTCCCGGATGAAGCCTTCGATGGACTCAATGGTCACGACGCCGTCGATCGACACCCCGCCCCGGGCCGGTCACGTCGTCCTCCGGTGGAGCGCACGCAGAACAGCCGCCCTGCTGACCCGCGACCTGATCGGCGCGCCGCTGTTCGCCGTCGTCGCGCTGGATACCGGGATCAACGTCGGGCTGCGCATTCCGGCCGCGGCGTTCGCGCTGCTGCTGATCCTGGCGACGGCGCGTCAGGTTTGGCGGTTTGTGCGGGGAGCGCCCGCCCTCATCCTGGACGACTTCGGCTTCGAGCCGGTCCGGTCGGTCGTCGGCCCCATCCCATGGACGGGCATCACCAAACTCCGCGTCGTGCGCGGCCGCCGCGTCAGCCTCATCACGGCGACGCTGGATCCCGTCACGGCCGCCTCGCTGGTTCCCCGCATCGGCCGCCGCCTGCGCCTGTCGCTCGGTCTCGCGAAGGTCGCGCAGATCCCCATCGAGATCAACCTGCTCGACCGGCCGGCGGATCAGATCGTCGCGCTTTTCGAGGCGCACCGCCCGGCTTCCGCACGGGCGCGTCCCGTGGTCGACGCCCACGCCCGGCATGCCGAGGCGGCGATGGCCGGGCGTCCGTGGTTCGCCTACGCCCTGATCGCGTTGATCACGGCGATTCTCGTCGCGGAATTCGAACTGCGGCTCGGCGGCGAGCGTTTCGAGGACTTGACGCCGTTGACGCTTTGGGCGCTGGGCGCTTCGCAGCGTCTCGCGATCGTCAAGGACGCGCAATGGTGGCGCCTCGTCACGGCGACGCTGCTGCACGGCGGCATCCTGCACCTCGTGTTCAACGGCATCGCCCTTTGGTTCGCCGCACGCCTGCTGGAGCGGGTGATCGGGTGGCGTTGGTTTGCCGCGACCTTCGCGGTCAGCGCGGTGTGCGGCAGCACCCTGTCGATGCTGTGGAACGTGCCCAATCAGGTCGGAGTCGGCGCTTCGGGCGGGATCCTCGGCCTGTCCGCTGCCACCGCGGTCATCGCGCTGCACTTCGATTCGGGCGTGGTGCGGACGCGGCTGCTCCTGGGCGCGTTTCAGATCCTGGTGCCCTCGCTTCTTCCCATCGCGCAGAACCTCGGCGGTCAGAACGTGGACCTTGCCGCCCATCTCGGGGGCGCCCTGGGCGGCGCGGCGATGGGCTCCCTGCTGTGCGCGTTCTGGCCCCGCACGGCGTTACAGCCGCTCCATGGCGCGTTCGGTGCGGTGCTCGCGGGCCTTTACTTCGCCGTCGCGGCCGCAAGCGCGGTGCCGATCAGGGGCACCTACGAAACCGGCGAGGCGATCGCGGCCCTCGACCCCACCTTTCCCAGCTTCGTCAGGCAGGCGATCCCCCGGAGCCAGGCGCTGGTGATCGCCTATCCCCGCGATCCGCGCGTGCGGGCGGCCTATGCCGAATCCTTCGCCGCCAAGGGCGACATGGCGACGGCGACGGTTGAACTGCTCAAGGCGCTCGGCGACAAGCGGATGCTGCAGCCCGGCGTGCTGTCGATCGACCTCGAGCCCTACCTGCGGGTGCGCCTGGCTCAGCTCATGGTCAACCAGGGAAAGAAGGCGGAGGCCGCGGCGATGGCACAACCCGTCTGCGCGGTCCCCAACAACGGCTACAAGCTGGCCTTGGCGCAGATGAAGCTTTGCCGCTAAGCAGGTTTTCGCGCGACGGTTGACGCCGCTTTCGAAGCGTACCGACGCTGGACCGGCGCGGGTGTGCTATGGCAAGGAAGGCTGCGGCTTGGCAACGGCGGGCGGCGAAACGCGGGCGTGGCGGAACTGGTAGACGCGCCGGACTCAAAATCCGGTTCTGGTGACAGAGTGTCGGTTCGATTCCGACCGCCCGCACCACCTTCGATCCCTCACCACCAACCCGTTCGGCCGGGACCGCGATGACCGATTGGCCTGTTCTTCTCGCCTCGGGGATCCTCGCCGGCGCGATGAACGCGACGGCTGGCGGCGGCAGCTTCGTCACGCTGCCAGCCCTGATCGGCGCCGGCCTGCCCTCCGTTGCGGCCAACGCATCGAGCACGGTGGCGCTTTATCCCGGCGGCGTGGCCGCCGCGTGGGTGTACCGCGCCGGCCTGGAGCGCGTCTGCGGCGTCCCGCTTCGCCCGACGCTCGCCGCCACGGTGGCTGGCGGCCTCGTTGGCGCGCTGCTGCTCCTGCTGACGCCGTCGGCGCTGTTCGACCGCGTGCTGCCCTGGCTCCTGCTGATCGCGACGCTGGCGCTCCTGGCCGGGCCGGGGCTCGGGACGTTCCTGCGTCGGCGGTTCGGCGCCGGCACCGCCACGATCATGGTCGTCCAGTTCGCGCTCGGCCTGTACGGAGGCTATTTC
>CALMGA010000485.1 GCA_937863205.1 uncultured Beijerinckiaceae bacterium
CCATCGGCGCCTGACGGCACTCGCCCAGGCTGGCCACCCCCTGGGTAATTACCTTCGACCTTTGGCGGCGAAGCCCGGCATGGGTGGGAACCGGTCCTCCGCTATCGAGTGCAGCGACGCGAAAACTGACGTTCGCGCTGCGACACGTCCTGCCCGTGAACCGCGTGTCTGCTGTCCTACAAGTCGCGAATGAGAGCGAACGTACGCAGTCAGACGGCTTTCAATCCGAGCTGATCGTTCGCGTCGACGGACATTCGCGAATGGTTTGCGACCTAAGCTACGGCGCGTTCCGTCATCCTCGGCCAGTCAGAGTAGCCCACCGAGCCGCCGCCATACCAGTACTGCTTCGGCGCATCGGCGAGCGGAGCCCCGGTGCGGAGGCGATCCACGAGGTCGGGGTTGGCGATGAACGGGCGTCCGAGGCTGAACAGCTCGAGCAGGTAGTTGTTGGCGGAATGCACCTCCACGCCATCGAAGCCCGCCGCCTTCGCGTTGATGGCGGCGCGCCGGTAGTCCTCGACGATCGGCGGGATTTCGTCCGTCTCCAGCGCGCGCGGCGTGACGTGATCCTTCATTCCGTCGTTGGTGAACGCCTGTCCCACCGGTTTGATCGCCGATGGCGCGACTGGGAGTGCGCCGCCGTGAAGGTCGGGGTGCGAGATCCGACCGGTGTGCCAGAGCTGCAGGAAGATGAGGCCGTCGCGACGGTGCACGGCGTCGACGATCGGGCGCCAGGCTTCGACCTGCGCGTCCGACCAGATGCCCGGCGTCAGGGCATAACCGCGGGCCTGAGCCGAGATGTTGGTCGCTTCGCTGATGATCAGCCCGGCCTGGGCGCGCTGGGCATAGTAGTCGGCCGCGAAATCCGGCGGCACGCCCGCATCGTCCGATCGGCTGCGGGTGAGCGGCGCCATGACGATGCGGTTCTTTAAACAAAGGTCGCCGATCGTGACGGGCTGCAGCACGGGGCTCGCGGCGGGTTCGGTCATTGTGATGTCTCCTGACTTTCAATGTCGAGGCAAGTCGGCCCGGCCACGATCGTTTCCAAACGCGGTGCGGGCCGCCGTCGTGCTTGCCGGCACTGAAGGCGGATGTCAGCTCACGCCCACGGCGTAGATCAACCCGAGGCTGATGGCGCCGAGCACCAAAAGGGAGAGCGTCACGGCGGCGGTGACACGCAGGCCGGCGCGGGCAACCGAGCGTACGTCGACACCCAGACCAAGAGCCGCCATCGAGACGATGGTCAGCTGCGTGGCCGTAACGGCGATGGGACGGAGCCAAAGGTGCGGTATCACGTCAAAGGTGCGCAGCAGCGCGACGATCACGAAGCCGACGATGAACCACGGCACCAAGGCGTGTAGGGCTGGACGTCGGTAAGCGTGACCCGACGCGACGGGCGCGGCGCTTGTCCCATCCTCGTCATCGCGCAACCTCTCGGTCAACAGCGACACCAGGAGCGCGACCGGGCCGAGCATCAGCACGCGTACGAGTTTCACCACCGCGCCGACCTGGTTCGCCAGCGCGCCGATCGGCAGCGTCGCGGCGAGCACCTGCGGCACGGCATAGACGGTGAGACCGGCAAGCGCACCATACTGCGGGACCGTCATGGAAAGCACCAGCACGAGAAAGGGGAGGCCGAGAACAACCACGACGCCGAGCACGGCGGTGAATGCAATCGAGGAGGCCACGTCGTCTCCGTCGGCACCGATCACGGGAGCGCAGGGGAAGGCCGAGCAGGCGGCAGATGCCGAAGGGCACGCCGATGGCGACCACCACCACGAGCGCGATGCCGCCGATCATCGCGGGGCCGATCGCCAACACCGCCTGGACGGAAACCGAGGCGCCGAGCAGCATCACGGCGACCTCGAGCAGCAGCTTGGCCGACAGGTCGATTTCGGGACGGAGCGCGGCCGGCGGCTTCCAGGCGGTGCGTAGGGCGACGCCGACGAGGATCGCCAGCACGAGTGCCTCGACGTAGGGCTCGCCGACGATGCGCTTTTCAATCAGCTGGAGAACGATGGCCACGGCCGTAACGAGGAGGCAGAGGGGCAGACCAGGCAGGGTGGCCAGGATCGCGCGCGCGAGGCCAACGTGCGCACGTCGGTCCGCAACGACTTCGCCCTTTGCATGACTCAATGCGACGTCCTCTGGACGCGCTTCGACATGATCCGAGTTTCTATGACGTATGGACAACCTCTCCTCGGACTAGGATCTGTGGAGATTCATCGTGAGTTGATGAGGCCGGCGCACAGGTAGATCAGGGCGGCAAAGCTTGTGTCGGTCTTGTCGGCGCGCATGGCGATGCGCTTGAACTCCTTCAGCTTGCAGAAGAAGTTTTCAACAAGGTGGCGCTCCTTGTAGAGGTCCTTGTCGATGGCGAGTGGCGCCTTGCGGTTGGGATGCTGCGAGATCACGATCTGCGCGCCGCGCGCCTGCATGTCCCTGATGATCCAGTCGACGTCGAACGCCTTGTCGGCCAGCAGCGCGGCAAACGTCATGTTCTTGATCAGCGGCGCCACGCCGATCGTGTCGTGACGCTGCCCCGGGAGCAGAACAAAGCGGACCAGGTTGCCAAGCGCGTCGGTCAGCGCGAGGATCTTGGTGGTCCAGCCACCGCGCGACTGGCCGATGGCCTGGCTTTGCGTCCCCCTTTTGCGCCCTGGCCGTGGCGGTGCACCTTGACAATCGTGCCATCCACCATCGCGCACTCCATGTCCGGCTCGTCCGACACGGCCTCAAACATCTTCTGGAACACGTCGGCCTTGACCCAGCCGCGGAAGCGCTTGGCCACCGTGTTCCACTTGCCAAACATCGCCGGCAGGTCGCGCCACGGGCTGCTGGTGCGGGCGATCCAAAGAACCGCTTCCACAAACAGCCGCCCGTCCATGCCGGTGCGGCCAGGGTCGCACGGCTTGCCCAAGCCGTGCGGCGCCATCTTCGCCCATTGGGCGTCGGTCAAAACAAAGCGATCCATTCGCAGCTTGAAGCACGCCAAACCGGAAACTGGTACCCTGAACCTCCACAAGCCCTAGCCGAGCGATGGCGGAGGATCGCTGCAGGGTAGACAAACAACCCACGTCGGTCACAGCCGGTCCGACACGCGGAGGATTGGATTGTTTCCGGTCAACCGTCGCCAGTAGCTTAACGTGCCAACAGCGGCATTCTCATTTGATGCAATCGCAGTCCGGAAAATCTAACGAAACATGTCGGTGGAACATGCCTGAGCCTGGCTCATTGGGCTCCCGCACGGCCAGCTCATCATGCCCTCACCGGGCTTCCGCGACGCATAAAGCCGACGCGGTACCGCAGCCACGTAAGCTCATGGAGACGACTTTGTCGACCACGGAACCTTCGGGCCGCGACCACCTAGTTGGCGTGGATCTTCATATCAACAGGCAGTCGATCCATCTCGACGTCGAGCCGTGGACTTCGCTGCTCGATGTATTGCGGGAGCAACTCCACCTCACCGGCACTAAAAAGGGCTGTGACCACGGCCAGTGCGGGGCCTGCACCGTTCTCGTCGACGGCACCCGCATCAACGCCTGCCTAGCGCTCGCGGCGATGCAGGACGGCAAGACCGTCACCACCATCGAGGGCCTTGGCACGGTGGACGCGCTGCACCCGATGCAGGAGGCGTTTATCGAATACGACGCGTTCCAGTGCGGCTACTGCACGCCGGGCCAGATCTGCTCCGCCGTGGGCATGATCAAGGAAGGCCACGCCAAGACGCCCGACGAGATCCGCGAGCTGATGAGCGGCAACCTGTGCCGATGCGGGGCCTATCCCAACATCCTCGCCGCCATCGAGCGGGTCATGGGCGAGGGTGCCAAGACCGCGCACGTGGCAACCGTGCACGAGGCCGCCCGATGAACCGCTACAGCTTCACCCGCGCCGCTGATGCGGACGCCGCCGTCCGCGAAAAGAGCGGCTCCGCCGTCAAGTTCATCGCCGGCGGCACTAACCTCGTCGACCTCATGAAGTACAACGTCGAGCGGCCCGAGCGGCTGGTCGACATCAATAAGCTAGCGTTGCGCGAGATCGCGGACGCGCCGGGCGGTGGCTTGAGGATCGGCGCACTCGTCACCAACTCGACCTGCGCTTACGACGAGCGAATCGGCCAGCGTTATCCGCTGTTGCGCAACACGATCCTGTCAGGGGCCTCGCCGCAGCTGCGCAACGCCGCGACCACCGGAGGCAACCTGCTCCAGCGCACGCGCTGCTACTATTTCTATGACGTCGACACGCCCTGCAACAAGCGCCAGCGCGGCAGCGGGTGCCCGGCGATCGGCGGGATCAACCGCATCCATGCAATCCTCGGCACCAGCCCGCAGTGCATCGCCACCAACCCGTCCGACATGAACATCGCGATGGCGGCGCTCGGCGCCGCGGTCAACGTGCGTGGGCCGTCGGGCGAACGGACGATCCCGATCCTCGACTTCCATCGCCTGCCCGGCGACACGCCGGAGGTCGATACCACCCTCAAGGGCGACGAACTGATCACCTCCGTCGACCTCCCAGACGAGGATTTCTCGACCAACTACACCTACCTGAAGCTTCGCGACCGCGCCTCCTACGCCTTCGCCCTGGTGTCTGTGGCGGCGGCGCTGCGGATGGAGGGCGGCACGATCGCGGAGGCCCGGGTCGCGCTCGGCGGCGTCGCACACAAGCCGTGGCGCCTTCCCGAGGCCGAAGCCTGTCTGAAGGGCGTTGCGCCGAGCCCGGAGGCCTTCGGCAAGGTCGCCGACGCGTTGCTCGAAGGCGCGGTGCCGCAATCGCAGAACGCCTTCAAGATCCCGCTGGCGCGTCGCGCCATCGTTCGCGCGCTGAAGCAGGCCGCCGACGGCACGCCGCAGCCCGTCGCCGACAAGACCATCGTCTGACACTCGTCAAGAGCCAACATTAGGATCAGCCATGACAAGTAACAGCCGCATCCCCTACATCGGCCGTGCTACCAGCCGGATCGACGGCCCCGCAAAGGTGACCGGCGGTGCGAAGTATTCGGCGGAGTACGCGGCTCCGGACTTGTTGCACGGCTACGTCGTCTGTGGAGCTATCGCGAAGGGGCAAATTCTCTCGATCGACGTCGACGGGGCCATGGCTGTCCCCGGCGTGGTCGACGTCCTGACGCACGAGCATCGCGCGCGCACGGCGTGGCTTAGCTACAATTACCGGGACAGCATCGGACCGCCCGGCAAGCCGTTCCGCCCGCTTTACGACGACCAGATCCAGTACAGCGGCCAGCCGATCGCTCTCGTGGTTGCCGAAAGCTTCGAGGCTGCCCGTGCCGGCGCGGCGTTGGTGAAGGCTACCTACAAGGGCGAGGAGCACATCACCGACCTCGACGCGGTGAAGGGCCAGTCCTACGTGCCGCCAAAGCGCCGTTCCGGCATCGCGTCGCCACCCAGCCCGCGCGGCAAGGCCGACGTCGCTTTCGAGAAAGCGGCGGTGAAGGTCGAGCGGCAGTATCGCGTGGCCGTCGAGCACCACAATCCGATGGAGCCGTTCGCGACCACGGTGGTGCGCGAAGACGACGGCGGCCTGACGATCTACGACAAGACGCAAGGGTCGCAAAGCAACCAGGCCTACGTTTGCAGCATCTTCGGGCTGAGCAAGGACAAGGTCAGGATCGTCAACGCCTTCATGG
>CALMGA010000486.1:0-3002 GCA_937863205.1 uncultured Beijerinckiaceae bacterium
GCAGGGGCGGCGCTCGTCGGTGATGGTGTCGCCGACGCGGGTGTCGGCGACCTGCTTGATCTGCGCGGTGATGAAGCCCATCTCGCCCGGCCCCAGGCTCGCGGCGTCCTTCATCTTGGGGGTGAACACGCCGAGGCGGTCGACCTCGTAATGGGCGTCGGTGCCCATCATGGTGACCCGCTGGCCCTTGCGCAGGCTGCCGTCGATGACGCGCACCAGCACCACCACGCCGAGGTAGGCGTCGTACCACGAGTCGACCAGCAGCGCCTTGAGGGGCGCGGCGGCATCTCCTTTGGGCGGCGGCAGCCGGGTGACGATCGCCTCCAGCACGAGGTCGATGCCGAGTCCGGTCTTGGCCGAGATCGGCACCGCCTGCGAGGCGTCGATGCCGATGACGTCCTCGATCTGCTGCCGGACGCGCTCGGGCTCGGCGGCGGGCAGGTCGATCTTGTTCAAGACGGGCACGATCTCGTGGCCGGCGTCGATGGCGGCGTACACGTTGGCCAGCGTCTGCGCCTCGACGCCCTGGCTGGCATCCACCACCAGCAGCGATCCCTCGCAGGCGGCGAGCGAGCGGCTGACCTCGTAGCCGAAGTCGACGTGGCCGGGCGTGTCCATCAGGTTGAGGATGTAGAGCTGGCCGTCGTGCGCCTTGTATTCCAGGCGCACGGTCTGCGCCTTGATGGTGATGCCGCGCTCGCGCTCGATGTCCATGTTGTCGAGCATCTGCTCGCTCATGTCGCGCAGCGCCACCGTGCCGGTCTGCTGGATCAGGCGATCGGCCAGCGTCGACTTGCCGTGGTCGATGTGGGCGACGATGGAGAAGTTGCGAATGTTGGGCAGGGGTGCGGAGGCCATGCCCGATCGGTTAGCAGGGGCGCGGGGATGAGGGAAGGTGGCACGACCGCCCTTCGCCGCTCGTCCTGTCTTGTTAGCGAGCGCGCAGGCTGCCGAGTGCGCCGGCGACGCTCAGCCAGCGCCGTCAAATCCGACGTCCGGCGCGATCGCGATGAATAGCGCGGCGCTCGCCCGTCGCTCGCAGAAGCGGTCGGCGGCGCTACAGGTTCAAAACAGTTTCAACATGCGAAAGCCGACCACCACGGCGGCATCGTCGATGCCGAGCGCCCGCGTCACGTCCATGCCGAAACGGATCAGCGCCCCGCCGGCCGGCGTCAGCCAGAGCAGCAGGAACAGCACGAGAAAGGCAGCGCCGCCGATCTCGCTGGCGCGGGCGGCGGCGGTTGGCGACAGATAGGGCTTGAGAACGCCGAAGCCGTCGAGGCCGGGAAAGGGCAGCAGGTTGAGGATGACGGCGGTGGCCTGGAACAGGGCGAGCACGCCGACGCCGCAGGCGAGGTCAACCGTGCCGCCGCGCAGAAGCGCCTGATACAAGGCGGCGAGCGCGAGCAGGAAGAGAACGTTCATCGCCGGTCCGGCCGCCGATACGGCGGCCATCCACGTCCGGCTGCGCAGCCGACGCTCGTTGATGTACACCGCGCCGCCCGGCAGGCCGAAGCCGCCGATCAGGATGTAGGCGAGCGGCAGCACGATCGAGAGCAGCGGATCGGTGTAGCGCGCGGGATCGAGATCGAGGTAGCCGTCGATGGTGGGGCTGCGGTCGCCGCCGAGCCAAGCCGTCAGGGCATGCCCGAACTCATGCAGGCACAGGCTGACGACCCAGCCGGCGACCACGAAGACGAAGATGGCGAAGCGCCCGGCCACCAGCCCGTGCCAAAGGGCCGCGCCGCTTCCCGCGAAGATCAGCAGGAGAAGCAGGAAGTTGAGGCTCGGCACCCTCACCGGCAGGCGGTGAAGGCGCGTTTGGCCGGTGTTGGGCACGAGGATCTCCGGGACGCCAGCCTTCTACCCCGCCTTGCCTGCCCGCGCACCCCCTCCTCGCCGCCGCGATGATGGATGGCCGTTGGCGGACGCCTTGTGCGGCTTGCCCGCGGGCGCCATTCTCGCTCAGTCCGGGATCGAGCCCATGTCAAGCAACAGCATCATCTTCCTCTTCTATCTCGCCTCGGTGATGATCGGGCTATTTGCCGCCTACTACATCTTCCGCAACAGGTGAGCCGGCCGACGCCCTTGCCGCGCTACGCCGACACGGCCGCCTCGACCAACCCCTCGCGCGCCACCTTCGGATCGCGGGCGAACACGGGGCCGAACATCAGCAGGCAGGGTCCATCCGGTTGGGCCGCCGCGACCGTCGCCGGCATAGCCGCGATGCTCGCCGACAGGCACCGCTCGTCCGGGCAGGTCGCGCGCTCGACCAGGGTCGCCGGCGTGTCGGGGGCAAGGCCGTTCTCCAGGAGCTTGGCGACCAGCGACGCCATGGTGCGCACGCCCATGTAGACCACCGTGGTGGCGCCGGGGTCGCACAGCGCGCGCCAATCGATGTCGCGCGGCAGGCGGCCGTCCTTGGCGTGGGCGGTGATGAACTGCAGCCGCCGCGCCGCGGAGCGCTCGGTCAGGGACTGCTTCAGCGAGGCGGCGGCACCCAAGGCGGCGGTGACGCCCGGCACCACCATCACGGGAATGCCGGCGGCGGCCAGCCCGTCCAGTTCCTCGTTGGCGCGCCCGAAGATCATCGGGTCGCCGCCCTTCAGGCGCACAACGTGCCGGCCCTCGCCGGCGAGGCGCACCATCAGCCCGGTGATCTCGTCCTGCTTGCAGGAGGGAAGGTAACCGCGCTTGCCGACGTCGATCTTCTGCGCTTCGCGCCGCGCCATCTCGACCACCGCCGGGGCGACGAGCTTGTCGTAAAGAACCACGTCGGCGCTTTGCAGGGCGCGCAGGGCCTTCAGCGTGATGAGGTCTGGGTCGCCCGGCCCGGCGCCGACCAGCGTCACCTTTCCCGCCCGCGTCGCCGGGCGCGTCGCCTCGTCGAGGAAGGCGGCGAAGTCGCCGTCCGTCGGCGCGCGGTCGTCGGTCCCCATCGCCCGCTCGGAGAACAGCTCCCAGAAGCGGCGCCGCGAGCGGAACGGCAGTTCCAGCGGCAC
>CALMGA010000486.1:3012-8565 GCA_937863205.1 uncultured Beijerinckiaceae bacterium
CAGCGGCACCACGCGCTCGCGCCATCGCCGCGCCGTTTCGGCCCAGCTCTTCAGCGACAGCGGCAGCAGGCTTTCCAGCCGCCCGCGGATCGTTTGGCCGAACACCGGCGCACAGCCGTGCGTGGAGATGCCGATCACCAGGGGCGAGCGGTTGACGATGGCGCCGAACTGGAAGTCGCAGAAGGCGGGATTGTCGATGGCGTTCATCGGCACGCCGGCCCCCCGAGCCGCCACGCGAAAGCGCTCCGCCTCGCCGTTGTCCAGCGCGTCGAGGAGCGCGATGGCGGCGCCGCGCAGGTCCTCGCCCTGCCAATCGCGCCGGTGCAGCCGGACGCGCGGGCAGGACGGCAGCAGGTCGATCATTTCGGGACAAGGGTCGGCCGCGTACAGATCGACGGCGGCTCCCGTCGCGTGGAGCAGTTCCGCCTTCCACACGGCACGCTCGCTGGCGCCGGCGAGCACGACCCTTTTGCCGGCCAGGGCGAAGAACACCGGGAGCACGGCCAATTCGCCCATCGGCGCACGCGTCCCCGACAGCGCCGGCGAGCCGTCGCCCTGCCCCGCGGCGGCCACGCCCGCAATTCCTGCCCGCGCGCCCGTGACAGGCGCATCGCCTGCGTCGCGTGCGGATACCGTCTCATCCATGGCTCAACTGCTCCGCCGAGAACCCGGCGACGGGCGGCCCCGCGAGAAGCCCGCGGCCTTCGCCCACTAAGCATAGACCTTGCCTGCCGGGAACCCGCCCGGGATCAGCCTGTTGCAGCGGGGCGGCGCGGGTGAACGTGGGGCATCGCCTTGAGTAAAAAGACATATTCCCTGCCGCCCGAGGCTGCGGGCGCGACCCCGCCGGCATCCTGGGTCACACCTGACGAGCCACCCGATCCCCGGCGCATGCTCGACGCGCTGGCCACCATGCTGTTCGTGATCCTCACGGTCGGCGTGCTGTTCTTTGCCCGCGAGATCCTGGTGCCGATCGCGATCGCGGTGCTGCTCAGCTTCGCCCTGTCGCCGCTGGTCAAGCTGCTGCGCCGGCTGGGCCTGGGCACGCGCACGGCCGTCGGCCTCGTGGTGGTGGCGACCTTTCTGATCGCGGTCGGCCTCGGCGTCGCCTTGGCGAAGCAGGTCACGGATCTGGCCGCCGAAGCCCCCAAGCTGCAAAGCGTGATGCTGCGCAAGGTCGAGGCGGTGCGCAGTTTCGCCGCCGAGAACGCGATGCTCGGCAAGATCAACGCGACCATCGCCGCCTTTCAGCCCGCGCCGCCGAAGGGCGAAACGACCGGGCAAGACACGACCGGGGGAGAGGCAGTCAGGGGCGGACCAGCCAAGCCGGAGGCGGGCGGCGTTCCGGCGCCGCTGGCGCCCGGCGCCGCGAAAGGCCCCCTGCCCGTCGAGATCGTGTCGCCGGCACCCGGCGTGCTGTCGGTTCTGCAGACCGTGATCGGGATGGCCGCCTCGCCGCTGGCGACGGCCGCCTTCGTGGCCATCTTCATCGTTTTCATCCTGATGCAGCGCGAGGACCTGCGCAATCGGTTGATCCGACTCGCCGGCTCGGGCGACCTGCAGCGCACCACGCTCGCGATGAACGACGCGGCCCGGCGCCTCAGCCGCTACCTGCTCGCCCAGGTTCTGCTCAACACCGGCTTCGGGGCGGTGGTGGCGGCCGGGCTGACGCTCATCGGCGTGCCGAGCGCGCTGCTGTGGGGGATCGTGGCGGCGTTCATGCGCTTCATCCCCTACATCGGCTCGCTCGGCGCCGCCTTGTTCCCCCTTCTGCTGGCCACCGCCTCCGATCCCGGTTGGGCCCCGGCGCTGGAAACGGCAATCTTCTTCGCCCTGATCGAGGTCATCACCGGGCAACTGATCGAGCCGTTGGTGTTCGGGCGCAACACCGGCATCTCGCCCATCGCCGTGATCGCTTCGGCGACGTTCTGGACGTGGCTGTGGGGCCCCGTGGGGCTGGTGCTGTCGACGCCGATGACCGTCTGCCTCGTGGTGATGGGCCGCCACATCAGCCGCCTCGCCTTTCTCGACGTGCTGCTCGGCGATGCGCCCGCCCTGACCCAGATCGAGATCTTCTACCAGCGCATGCTCGCCGGCGATCCGTCCGAGCTTCTCGACCACGCCGACCACTTCCTGAGCGAACGCTCGTTGCTCGACTACTGCGACGAGATCGCGATGAAGGCGCTTCTGATGGCGCAGGGCGACGTGCGTCGCGGCGTGCTCGACGAAGGGCGTCAGCTTCGTATCCGCGACGCGATGCGGGTTCTCGCCCAGGATCTCGCGGACCGCGAAGAAAGCGCGCCGTCGGCCGACCGGCCCGCCTCGGTCGTCGGCGGATCCGCGTCCGGCCACGAAGCGCCCGGCGCCGTCGACCCGTCCTGGATGGCGGAAGGATCGGTGCTCTGCTTCGCCGGGCGCACGGCCCTCGACGAGGCGGCGGCGCACCTGCTCGCCGACGTGCTGCACGAGCGCGGGGTCGGGGTCCGCGTCGAACCCGCCGACACGCTGCTGCGCGGGTTGCGACCGGACCACGCCGCGGACGGGCCGCGGCTCGTCGTGCTGTCGTTCCTGGATGCCGACCTCAGCATCGTCCAAGCCAAGGTGGCGGTGCGCCGGTTGCGCCGACGCGCACCCGACGTGCCGCTGGTCGCCGCCTTCTGGATGGCGGAAACGGACGAGGCGCGCTTGTCAGCCCTGCGCGAGAACGTCCACTGCGATGCGTGCGCTTCCAGCTTGCCGCAGGCCGTCCGCCTTTGCCTGGAGCGGGCCGACGCCGCGCCAAGGCCGGCTGCCGAAATCCGCCTGACCGGCTAGCCCGGCGTCGAGCACCAGGGCCGGCAGGCCCCATGCTTTTCGGCTTGTCGCCGCCGGCCATTGCGGCTATATCGCGCCCTCGATCGGCGCAAATCGATCCGACGGGCTCTTCCCAGGGAGTCGCGTAAACGGCGGGGTCATAGCTCAGTTGGGAGAGCGCTTCAATGGCATTGAAGAGGTCCGCGGTTCGATTCCGCGTGGCTCCACCAAACACAATTGGCAGCATTGCGCGGTATAATTAGCACTGCATAAGTCTTGAAACTGCCGTCGCTATGCAGAGAAGCCACTAGACTCCTGGCTCACTCAGGCCGTCTCCCGCGCCCCTACTGGGGCAATCGGCGGCTTGTCTCCGCAGCCCTTTCCACCGTTTCCGTTTTGACATTCGCCAAAGATGCAGCATTCGCGACACGCCTGACCGGAAGGCGAGCGGCAACGGGTTGCAGCGGCGGTGGCCCGGCAGCATGGGCAACAGCAGACGAGGACAGACGGCACGCCGCCACAGCATCGCGCCGTGCTGCTCATCGTTGCCGAAGCTTGTCGAAGTGTCATCCTCGGCCAGTACCGGCTCGGGTCAGTTCGGTCGCGACAGGTCCAACGCCCGCCGTTGCGCGTGCCAGCCCATCGACGCATCGATCAGGTGCCGCGCGCTGACCCCGCGCGGCAGCGAGCCGTGCAGCGCCGCACGCACCAGCTTGGGATCGAGAAAAGCCAGCGACAGCAGCATCCGGATCATGCGCTCGCTGCGGTTCTCGCGCCCCGCGATGGCGCGGACCGGCGTGCCGACCACGATCTCCTTCAGCCATCCCCGGCCCGCGATGGAACGCGTGAGGTTATGCTGCTCGCCCTCGCGGATCGGCCGCAGGCCGGGCGAGGCATCGTCGGGCAGGATGATGGCGCAGCGGCGCCGATGCGCGGTGACTCGGCATTGAACACGTGCCTCCGCCAGCAGGGAGATACGCCGTTCAAATGGATCACAAACCGCGGAACTGGTGGGGTCACGACCGGCGCCGGTCATGACCCCGCAGTCATCCTGCTTCCTGCTGTGAACACTGGCACTTACGTCGAATGTGGCCGGGGTCATTCCTTTGACGCCGATCCACATGTACTACACGGTGACGGGGCAGAAGCTGTTCATGCGCGTTCCGGTCGAACCGGCGACCCTGGCGCCCGCGGGCAGGCCGGAACTCGTCGACAGCGGTCGCATGGCGCACGACTTCTGCATCGACGAGGAGGCGGAGGTCGCCTACGTGACCACGCATCGCGAGAACACGATCGACCGCATCCCCCTCGGTCCGGGCGGGGCCGCGCGCGCCGTGGTCGCGGGCGAGCCTTTGGACGCGCTGCTGCTCGGGCCGTCGAGCGCGGCGTGGAGCCGGCTGCCGGGCGAGCGCGGCCGGGTCGCCTATGTCTTCACGGACGGCGGCCCGACGGCGTCGTCCGCAGCGCCAAGGTGCTGCGCATGGCGATCGGGTAGACCGCGCGAAGTGCTCGGATGGGCCTGCGAGGTCCAGGAGATAGCCGCGTGATCAGCTTTGCGCCCATGTCGAGCGCTCAGAACCGAGTGACCCAATCTCCAATGCAGACCTTGTAAGTCGAAGCCACTCTGGCTGCGTCGGTGGAACAAAGTCAGGCAGAGCTGCCGGCAAGGCGCCCGCTGGAGGCACTTGTCACCGGCGCCGGACCTCGTCCGCATCGCGCGCTCCTGTTGACCGCCGGTCATCATGCGTGACGGGCGGCCAGGGGAGTCCATGGCCCGGCAGGCCCGGCCAACGGCAGGTCAGGCCGCGAGCGACGGGCGCCCTGTCAGCTGGTCGGCGGCGTTGCGGCGGCCGTCGAGGCTGAGCGCACCGGCGCCGAAGTGCACGATCTGCAGCAGCCCGCCGGCCATCATGACGTTCTTGAGGAAGTGGATCATCTGGTTCTGGTCGGCGAGAGCGGTGTGGAAGGAGACTGCGGTAGCCAGCGCGAACAGCGCCAGCACCGCCGCAACCGCGCGCGCGTGCCAGCCGGCGACGAGCAGCAGGCCGCCGCCCAGTTCGACCGCGACGGCGTAGGCGAGCGGCGGCAGCGGCAGGCCGGCGGCCCCGATCATGCCCACGGTCGGGCCGTAGGCGGCGAGCTTGCCGAGACCGCTCATGGCGAACGGCAGGCCGATCAGGAGCCGGCCGGCGAAGGGCAGGTAGCGAGTGGCGTTCGGTGTCATGGTGGATGTCCTTGTTTGCGGATGAGCGGTTCAGGCGGCGTCGACGAGGACGATCTCGGCGTCCTCCGCGGCGGTGATGGCGAGCGTCGGCTCGTTGGCGGCGGCGAGACCGTCGCCCGTGCCGACGCGCTGGCCGTTGACGACCACGGTGCCGCGCGAGGGCGCGAGATAGGCGTGGCGGCCGGCGCCAAGCGCGTACGACACGCCCTGGCCGGCGAGCAGCGTCGCCCCCAGCACCCGAGCATCGGCGCCGATGGGCAGCGCGTCGTCGCCGGGCAGGCCGCTCGCGAGCACCACCAGCCGGCCGGCACGGTCGGCCGCGGGAAAGGACCGCTTGTCCCACCGCGGTACGCCACCCGGCGCGCGCGGCCGCAACCAGATCTGGAAGATGCGCAGCGGCCCGGCGCCGCCGTTGCGCTCGGCGTGGCGTATGCCTGTGCCGGCGCTCATCACCTGCACGTCGCCGGCGCGCGTCTCGCCGGCGTTGCCGGCGTCGTCGTCGTGCGCCACCGAGTGTCAATCAGCCTGCAATACTG
>CALMGA010000487.1 GCA_937863205.1 uncultured Beijerinckiaceae bacterium
CCACGGCAACGGTCTCTTCGATCTGTCGGCGCGCGCCAACCTGCAGCTGCGCGGCATCGGCGAGGATGGCTGGCCACCCCTCCTCGACGGCCTGCGCCGGCTCGGCCTGCTCGATGCCGACGCGGCCGGCGAGGCCGTGCGCAACGTGCTGGCGAGCCCGCTGGCCGGGCTCGGCGACCACCCCCGGTCCCGGCCCGACATCCGTCCGCTCATCGCAGCGCTGGAAGCGCGCCTCGTCGGCGACAAACCGCTGCACGCCCTGCCGGCGAAGTTCGGCTTCCTCATCGACGACGGCGGCGCGCCGTCGCTGGCGCGGGTGGCGGCGGATGTGCGCTTCGACTGGAGGGGTGAGCATGCCTGCTTCGCCGTCGGCCTCGGCGGCACGGCGGCGGAGGCTTGGCCGGCCGGCTGGTGCCGGTCCGGCGAGTTGGTGGATCGGGCGGCGGCCCTCGCCCGCGCGACCATCGCGCTGCAGGTGCCGGGCTCGCCACGACGCATGCGCGGTCTGCTCGGCGAGCGCCCGTCGCAGCGGCAAGCCGACCTGTTCGGCCTTCTTCCGCGTGCCGACCGTCCCGACGCATCGAGCGAGGGGCGTGAAACGGCCGTGGTCGGCGTGCGCGACTTCGACGGCATCGCGACGCTCGGCCTGGGTCTCCCCTTCGGCCGGTTCGATGCCGTCATGCTCCGCCTCGCCGCCGATACGGCCGAACAGGCCGGATGCGGCGAGGTGCGGCTGACACCCTGGCGTACCCTGCTGCTCCCGCGCATCGAACCCGCTCGCGTGCGTGTCGCCGCGCTGGCCGGCGCCGGCTTCATCGTCGCGGGAGGGGATCCGCGCTTGGCGGTCGCGGCCTGCGTCGGCGCGGCCGGCTGCGCGCGCGGCACCACGCCGACGCAGCATGATGCGACGGCGCTGGCGGCGCTTGTCGCGCCCAGGCTCGATGCGGCATGCGACGCGGTAAAGCTGCACGTCTCCGGCTGCGCCAAAGGCTGCGCCAGGGCGACGCCGACCGGGCTGACGCTGGTCGGGCGCGACGGAGGCTACGACCTCGTCCGCGACGGCCGCCCCGGCGACGAGCCGGCGCTGCGCGGGTTGGCGCTGGCAGAGGTTTGCGCCCTTCTCGCTCGCGAGGGCATGCCGGCATGATGGTGCAGACCCGGTCGGCCGGCCGCCTGCGGGTCGTCGGGCTCGGCCCCGGCGATCCCCGCTGGATCACCCCGGAAGCGACGGCGCTGATCGCGGAGGCCGGCGACCTCGTCGGCTACGGCCCCTATCTCGCCCGCCTCGCGCCGCGCCGGGACCAGGTTGTGCACGCCAGCGACAACCGCGTCGAGGGCGACCGGGCTCGCCTCGCCCTCGATCTCGCCGCGCGCGGGCATAGCGTCGCGGTGGTGTCCGGCGGCGATCCCGGCGTCTTCGCCATGGCAGCGGCCGTGTTCGAGGCGGTCGAGGCCGGCGACCCGGCGTGGCGCGACCTCGACATCGCCGTCTCGCCCGGCGTTTCCGCGATGCAGGCCGCGGCGGCGCGACTCGGCGCCCCGCTCGGTCACGACTTTTGCGCCATCTCGCTGTCCGACAATCTCAAGCCCTGGCCGCTGGTGGTGCGCCGCCTGCGCGCCGCGGCGGACGGCGACTTCGTCATCGCCTTGTTTAATCCCGCCTCGCTGGCGAGACCCGATCGGATCCACGACGCCTTCGCGCTGCTGCGCACGCTGCAGGGGGCGGCAACGCCGGTCGCCTTTGCCCGCGCGATCGGGCGCGCCGACGAGCGCCTCGTCGTGACCACGCTCGGCGGCGCCGATCCCGGCCTCGCCGACATGAGCACGCTGGTGCTGATCGGCTCGTCGGATACCCGCTTCGTCGAACGGACCGGCCGTCAGCCCTTCGTCTACACGCCGCGCCGGGTCGAAGCACCGTGAGCCTCGATCGCCGCCAGCGCAGCCTCGACGTCGAGCCCGGCGCCGACCGGCTGCGGGCGTCCGACCAGCACCACCGGCAGGGCGAGCCGCCGCGCCGCGTCGAGCTTGGCCGTCGAACCGCCGCTGTTCTTGCTGACCAGAACGGCAATGCCGTGCTCGCGCATCAGCTCCGCCTCGGCACCGGCTTCAAAAGGGCCGCGCGCCTGGATGAATGTGGCGCGCCTCAACCCGTGGTCGGGCCCGACGGGATCGATGGTGCGCACGAGGTAGTGGTGCTGCGGCGCGCGCGCGAAGGCGGCGAGCTGCAGCCGGCCAACCGTCAGGAACACCCTGGCCGGCACCTCGCCCAGCGCCGCAGCCGCCTGCGCCATCGTCGCCACCTCGCGCCAGCGGTCGCCCGGCTGCGGCGCCCACGGCGGGCGCGTCACGTCGAGGAGGGCACAGCCGGCGAGCCGCGAGGCTTCGCGGGCATGTCGCGAGATCTGCGCGGCGTAGGGATGGGTTGCATCGACCAGCACGTCGATCGCCTCGCTGCGGAGATAGGCTGCGAGACCGCCGACGCCGCCGAAGCCGCCGACCCGGGTCGGGAGCGCCTGCACGGCTGGGGTGGCCGTCCGCCCGGCGAGCGAGAGGGTCGCGTGCATACCCGCCAGGCCGGCGAGACGCGCGGCGAGCGCCGTCGCCTCGCTCGACCCGCCAAGAATCAGAACGCGCAGCGGCACGCCCCCATCCCGGAATTGCGGCATTGACACCCTGGCTCTCCATCGTCGGCCTCGGCGAGGACGGCCGCGCGGGCCTGTCCCATGCCGCGCTCGCGGTGCTGGCGCAAGCCCGGCTGGTCGTCGGTGGGCGGCGCCACCTCGCCCTGGTCTCGCCGCTGCAGGCGGAAGCGATGACGTGGCCCTCGCCGCTGGCCGATGCCTTGCCGGCGATCCTCGCCCGGCGGGGGACGCCGGTGTGCGTGCTGGCCTCGGGCGATCCCTTCTTCCATGGCGTCGGCTCGCTCCTCGCCGCCGCCGTGCCGCCGGCGGAGATCACCTGCTTGCCGGCCCCGTCCAGTCTCAGCGTGGCGGCGGCGCGGCTCGGCTGGGCGCTGCAGGACTGCCGGACGATCTCGCTGCACGGCCGCGACATCCGCCTGATCATCCCCCACCTGCAGCCTCGCGCCAAGCTGATCTGCCTGACCTGGGACGAGACGACGCCCGCCGCACTCGCCACCCTGCTGCGCGAGCGCGGCCTGGGCGGCACCCGCATCCACCTCATGGAAGCGCTGGGCGGCCCGCGCGAGCGGGTGCGGCACGCTTTGGCGGACACCTTCGCCCTCGCGGACGTCGATCCCCTCAACGTGGTCGCGCTGGAGGTGGCGGCGGCACCCGGCGCCCGCTTCGTGCCGCTGGCGCCGGGCCTGCCCGACGACTGGTTCGAGCACGACGGACAGATCACCAAGCGCGAGATCCGCGCCTTGACGCTCAGCGCGCTTCGGCCGATGCGCGGCGCCCACCTTTGGGACATCGGCGCGGGATCGGGCTCGGTCGCGATCGAGTGGGCGCTGCGCGATCCCGCGAACCGCGCCACCGCGATCGAGGCGCGGCCGGAGCGGGCCGGGCGCATCGCCCGCAATGCCGGCGCGCTGGGCGTGCCCGATGTCGCGATCGTCACCGGCCGGGCGCCCGAAGCCCTCGCTGGCCTGGAGCCGCCCGACGCCGTGTTCGTCGGCGGCGGCGGCGGCGATCCGCGCGTGGTGGAGGCGGCCTGGGCGGCACTCCCGCCGGGCGGGCGCCTCGCGATCAATGCGGTGACGCTGGAAACGCAGGCGGCGCTGATCGCGCACCATGCCGCGCGTGGCGGCGAACTGGTCACGATCGCGGTTTCGCGCGCCGAGCCAGTCGGCAGCTATCGCGGCTGGCGGCCGGCGATGCCGGTCACGCAATGGGCCGCGAGCAAGACGTGAGGGTGCGAAACTTGGGGATTCAAGACTTGAGACCGGGGGCATGATCGCGATCGGGGTCGGCTGCCGCAGGGGTTGCCCCGCTGCCGACATCGTGGCGCTGGTGCGCGTCGCTATGGCCGAGCTGCCGGCGGAAATGCGGCCGGACAGCCTGTTCAGCCTCGCCGACAAGCGCGACGAGCCGGGCCTGCAGGCCGCCGCCCTCATCCTCGGACTGCCGCTCACCTTTCTCGACCGGGCGGTTCTGCAGCTCGTGGCCGGCGACGCCCGCAGCTGTTCGCGCCGGGTCGAGGAGATGTTCGGACTGCCGGCGATCGCGGAAACGGCGGCACTGGCCGGGGTCGGCGGCGGGGCGACGCTGCTGGTTGCACGCCGCGCCTCGGCAACCGCGACCTGCGCCATCGCCGGACCGGCCGCCGGACCGACATCGTGACCGTACACTTCATCGGCGCCGGCCCCGGCGCGGCCGACCTCATCACCCTGCGCGGGCGCGACCTCATCGCTCGCTGCCCGGTCTGCCTTTACGCCGGCTCGCTGATCCCGGCGGCGCTGCTGGCTCATTGCCCGCCCGGAGCGCGGATCGTGGACACGTCGGCGCTCGACCTCGAAGCCATCGTCGCCGAGTTCCAGACGGCAAATGCCGACGGCCGGGACGTGGCGCGGCTGCACTCCGGCGACCTGTCGCTCTGGAGCGCGATGGGCGAGCAGCTGCGCCGGCTCGACGCGCTGGCGATCCCCTACACGGTGACGCCGGGCGTGCCGGCCTTCGCCGCGGCGGCGGCCGCGCTGCAACGGGAGCTGACCCTGCCCGAGGTGGCGCAAAGCGTGGTGCTGACGCGCACCGGCGGGCGGGCGTCGGCGATGCCACCCGGCGAAACGCTCGCCGCCTTCGCCGCGACCGGCGCGACGCTCGCCCTGCACCTGTCGATCCATGCCCTTGAGCGGGCGGTTGGCGAGTTGATCCCGCACTACGGCGCCGATTGTCCGGCGGCGGTGGTGGCGTGGGCGTCCTGGCCGCGGGAGCGGATCGCGCGCGGCACGCTGGCGACGATCGTCGGGATGATGGCGGCCGAGCCGGTCGAGCGCACGGCGCTGATCCTGGTCGGGCGCGTTCTCGACGCGGCGGATTTCAGGAACAGCGCGCTTTATGCCGCCGACTACCGCCGACGATTTCGCCCCTGACAGGCGGCTTGATTGGGCCGACCTGACGGGCGAAGTCGCCGGCGGTCCGGGACAAGCCCGCTCAAGCCGTCGCGAGACAGCACTTCTTGGCCTTCTTGCCGCTTCCGCAGGGGCATGGATCGTTGCGCCCGACATGGCGCATCGGATTGACGATCGGCTCAGGCGGACCACCCCAATCGGCCCAGGCGAGATCGGCGGCGATGTCGTCGATCATGTCCGCTTCGGCAGATGCAGGACCGCCTTCGAGGGCGGCTGCGAGATCGTCATTGAAATCGCTCGGCATGAGAATGTTGTCGGGAAGCCGCCCGTCGGTCCAAAGCGGTCGGACGCGCGGCGCCAGCGCCTGCAAGCCGAGGTCGGCGATCGCCTGAAGCCAGCCGTACCAGCCCATGTCGTCCGCTGGCGCCAGGCGCTCGTCATCGAAACGCACGATGAAGTCGGCGATGGCCTCCCGCGCGATCCGGCCTTGCCGGGTCAGGGCGACCGCCCCGCGCCACAGCGCGTCGCGTACGTACTGGTCGATGGCGGCGTCGGCGATCATGTCGAACAGCACCTCCGCCTCGCCGTCGAAAACGCTGGCGACGATCTTCGGCAGCGTTGTGGTGACCACATCGCCGAGCAGGTACTCGACCTTGTCCGACGGCTGGCGCAGGAGGCGCAGCAGCGGCGCGCAGGATGGCTCGTGCCGCAGCTTGGCGAGGATATGGAGACCGAGGAAGAGTTGAGAAGCTTCCGCCTCGCTCAGCGTCAGGCCCCTGGCCGCGCGCTGCAGCAGCGCCTGAAGGACGGGCACCACTTGGCCGGGCTGGCGCAGGCATGCCGCGACGGCGGCGGCCGGATACCCCCGTCCGGTGGCGAGCGCATCCATTTGCTGCTGGATGGATGGCGACAAGACCAACGCTCATCTCCGAACCGAATGAGCCGTCCCTCCGGCCGCGATGTGCCGCCGCCGGCCAAGGCTGAGAGGATCGAACCCTGGACCGGATCCGGTCCGACGCTCTACAGCCTATTGTGCCGCATCAGATTTGCCCGAAAACCGCTGCGCACTTTTCGGTCCGATGATCTAGTCCTCGGCGGCGACCTTGGGCGTCAGCACCTGCCGGCCCCTGTACATGCCGCTCTTCAGGTCGACGTGGTGCGGGCGGCGCAGTTCGCCCGAGTCCTTATCCTCGATGTAGGTCGGCGCCGCCAAGGCATCGGCCGAGCGGCGGAAACCGCGCTTCATCGGGGAGGTCTTGCGTTTGGGAACGGCCATCGGTTCACATTTCGGAGGACAGGTCCCTTGGACGGGACAAATTGGACCGCCCGAGGCGGAGAAGGTGGCCTCATACACGCCGAAGGCCACCTTGGCTAGCACCGGACGCCGGCGCCGCGCGCCTCCACCTACTGCATGGTCGGCGCGTTCCAGATCTCCTCGGCATATTCCCGGATCGTACGGTCGGACGAGAACCAAGCCATGGCGGAGATGTTCATGATCCGCGACTTGGCCCAGGCCTTGGGCTGCGACCACAGGGTGTCGACGTCGCGCTGACGGCGCCAGTATGCCTCGAAGTCGGCCGCCACCATGAAGGTGTCGTAGCCGAGGACGGAGTCGACGAGCGACTGGTAACGGCTGCGGTCGTCGGGCGAGAACAGCCCGTCATAGATGGCGTTCAGCGTGTCCTTGAGCCGATACGAGTTGATCAGCGCGTCGCGCCCGCGGAAACCTTCGGCGCGGCGCGCTTCCACCTCGGGCGTGGTCATGCCGAAGATGAAGATGTTGTCGAGCCCGACCGCCTGCGAGATCTCGATGTTGGCGCCATCCATGGTGCCGATGGTCAGCGCGCCGTTGAGCGCCATCTTCATGTTGCCGGTGCCCGACGCTTCCATGCCGGCCGTGGAAATCTGCTCGCTCAGGTCGGCGGCGGGGATGATCACCTCGGCGAGGCTGACGTTGTAGTTCGGCAGGAAGGCGACCTTCAGCTTGTCGCCGATGTCGGGGTCGTTGTTGACGATCTTGGCGACATCGTTGGCGAGCTTGATGATGAGCTTGGCGCGATGGTAGCTCGCCGCCGCCTTGCCGGCGAAGATCTTGACGCGGGGCTGATAGGTGAGGCCGGGGTTGGCCTTGATCTCGCGGTAAAGGGCCGCCGTCGACAGGACGTTGAGAAGCTGGCGCTTGTATTCGTGGATGCGCTTGATCTGGACATCGAAGAGCGCGTCGGGCGAGACCGCCACGCCGAGCCGCTCCCCGATCACGCTGGCCAGCGCCAGCTTGTTGCGCCGGCGGACCCGCTTCATGCGCTCGTCCACGCCGGCATCCTCGGCATAGGCGGCGAACTTCTTCAGCTCGGAAGGATCATCGAGCACCTTGGGGCCGATCGTGTCCACAAGCAGCGAAGTCAGGCCGGGATTGGCCTCCATGAGCCAGCGGCGGAAGGTGATGCCGTTGGTCTTGTTGACGATGCGGCCGGGATAGATCGCGCCCAGGTCGGAAAAGATCGTCTGCTTCATCAGGTCGGTGTGCAGCGCCGAGACGCCGTTGATGTGGTTGGAGCCGATAAAGGCGAGGTGGCCCATGCGCACGCGCTTGCCGCCGCCTTCCTCGATCAGGGACACCTGGGCGAGCTTGGCGTTGTCGCGCATCTCCGCCGGCACCTTGGCGAGGTGCTTGTGGTTGATGAGGAAGATGATCTGCATGTGCCGCGGCAGCAGCTCGCTCATCAGCTCCAGCGGCCAGGCTTCGAGCGCTTCGGGCAGCAGCGTGTGGTTGGTGTAGTTCAGCGTGCCCTGAGTGATCGTCCATGCCTCGTTCCAGGGCAGTTCGTGCTCGTCCATCAGCAGCCGCATCAGCTCGGCAACGGCGATCGCCGGATGGGTGTCGTTCATGTGGATGGCGGCGCAGTCGGCAAGGGTGCGCACCGTCTTGTGCAGGCTGAGATGGCGCCGCAGCAGGTCCTGCAGCGAAGCGGAGGTGAAGAAGAACTCCTGGCGCAGGCGCAGCGCCTGCCCCGAGCGCGTCTCGTCCGAAGGATAAAGGACGCGCGAAATGCTCTCGGCATAGGCGCGCGCGGCGAAGGAGCCGACGTGATCGCCCTTGTTGAAGCCGGTGAGGTCGATCTGGTCGACGGCGCGCGCCGACCACAGCCGCAGGGTATTGGCGTGCTTGCCCTGCCAGCCGATCACCGGCGTGTCATAGGCGACGGCGTTCACCGTTTCGCGCGGATGCCAAACGTTCTTCAGCGGCGCCGCCTCGCTGTCGCCGCCGACCTGCTCGACGAAGCCGCCGAAATGGATGGGATAAACAACCTCGGGACGCTCGAACTCCCACGGGTTACCGTAGGCCAGCCAGTCTTCCGGGGCTTCGTGTTGCCAGCCATCCGAAATCATCTGGCGGAACAAGCCGTGCTCGTAGCGGATGCCGTAACCGTACGCCGGCAGGCCGACGCTCGCCATCGACTCCATGAAGCAGGCGGCGAGCCGCCCGAGGCCGCCGTTGCCGAGCGCGGCATCGGGCTCCTGCGCCCGCACCTCGGCGAGGTCGACGCCGAGGTGCCCGAGAGCTTCGCGGGCCTGCTCGGTGATGCCGAGGTTGGTCAGCCCATCCATCAGGAGACGCCCGATGAGGAACTCCACCGACAGGTAGTAAACCTGCTTGCTCTTCTGGGCATGGGTGCGGCGCGTCGCGCTCATCCAGCGGTCGACGATGCGGTCGCGGACGGCAAGGGCGAGGGCAAGGAACCAGTCGCGCGAACTGGCGGTCTTGATGTCCTTGCCGACGGCGTAGATCAGCTTGTCAACGATCGCAACGCGCAGTTCTTCGCTGTCACCGAGCAACGGCCGCGTGGCCTGACTCTTCTGGATCGCGGTTTCGGCTTGTTCGGCCTGCAGCATGAAGATCCGTTCTCTTTCGTTCGATAGAGGCGCTTGCTGACGAGGGACTTCGTCGGCGCCGGCGTACGCCCATCAACTTTCGCGCCACTCGCTGCGGCGGCACGATTCGAAGCCGGCAGCGCGGTGCGGCAACATGGCGGCACGGCGCGCAAATGCGCAAGCGCGGGCGTCAAGGTTAAAGATCGCGTTTCGTGAAAGCGATTGAAAAAAGGAAATTCTCGGGCCATCTTGCAAGGCGTACCGGTCCGACGACCGGGTGCACCGAGGATTTTGGCGCTGATCAACACGGGTTTGAACGAGGCCACCGCGCAGCGGCTTCCTCCGCCTGGAGCTTCAAAGGTGGACGGCGGGTTCTCCAAAGGCGAATCGCTTGTTCAGGTTGTGATGGGTTGTCTCGACGATGCCAAGGCCGAAGACACAACCTTGATCGATCTGCACGGAAAAACCTCGATCGCTGATGCGATGATCATCACGACCGGGCGCTCCAGCGTTCACGTCAACGCCATCTCCGATCGCGTGCTGCGCGCGCTGAAGGAGATGGAACTGAACAGGGCGCGGACGGAAGGTCTCGCCAACGGCGACTGGGTGCTGATCGACGCGGGTGACGTGATCATCCACATCTTCCGCCCGGAAGTGCGCCAGTTCTACAATCTCGAAAAGATGTGGGGCGCCGACAGGCCGCTCGGGGTCTGAGCGGCCCGCCGGTCAACGGCGGTGCGGGTGACGCTGGCCTGTATCGGCCGGCAGAAGGCCGGAGCCGAGCGCGACCTCGCCGAGCGTTACCTCGATCGGGCCCAGGCCGCCGGTCGGGCCGCCGGCCTCAGTTTCGATCTGCGCGAATTCGGCGAAAGCCGGGCCAAGAGCGCGCCCGCGCGCAAGGCCGAGGAAGCCTCGGTCCTTCGAACCCTCGCCGCAGGCGGTGACCTCATCCTCTTCGACGAGCGCGGCGCGGTTCACGACAGTCCGAGCTTCGCCGGGCTGATCGGCCGGTCGCGCGACGACGGCAACGCCCGACTGCTCCTCGCCATCGGCGGCGCCGACGGCCTCGATGCCGCCCTGCGCGACGAGGCTCGGGCGCTCGTCGCCTTCGGAGCGATGACTTGGCCGCACCAGCTCGTGCGGATCATGGCTTGCGAGCAGATCTACCGGGCGGTGACGCTGCTCACCGGCCATCCCTACCACCGCGCGTAAGTGCTCAGGTTCGACTGTGAGATTCGCAACGTCAAGCGTCGGCGGCCCCGCCGCAATGCGATGCTCGGGGAAGCATGGCGGAAGCTTGCACACGTCACGCGGGGACGCCGAGTGCCACGACGCAGCCTTCGTCGGGGCGCAGCGCCATCGTGCCGGCGACCTCCTCGCCGCGGCGGTCGAGATGCGTGGTCAGGATGATCCGGCCCGGCTCGATGCCGACCCGCGCCGGCTCGCCGACCAGGTTGAGCACGACGGCGAGGCGACTCGTGCCCTGCGCGCGGGTGAAGCGCAGCACGCCCCCCTCGGCGCGGACATCGGCGATCGCACCGCCGCCCAGCGCCGGCTCGCGGCGGCGCAAGGCCAGCAGTTCGCGGTAAAGGGCGAGGACCGAGGCGGGATCGTGCGTTTCGCTTTCGACGTTCACGATGGCGTGGTCGGTGCCGAGCGGCAGCCAGGGGGTGCCGGTGGTGAAGCCGCCCTTGGGACTGCCGTTCCACGGCATCGGCGTGCGCTCGGGATCGCGGCCCTGGCCGATGCCGGGCTGACGCTTCTCGGCCGGGTCCTGCACCAGCGCCGGCGGGATCGGCACGTCGAGCATGCCGATCTCCTCACCGTAGTAGATGGTCGGCGTGCCCCGCAGCGTCAGCAGCAGGGTGGCGGCAATCCGCGCCTGCGCCGGCCCGATCCGTGTCCCGATCCGCGACTGGTCGTGGTTGGAAAGCACCCAGTTCGGCCAGGCGCCGGGCGGCAGGGCCGCCTCGTATCGCCGGATGATGCCGGCGATGTTGTCGGCCGTCCATTGCGCCTTGATGAGGGTGAAGTTGAAGGGCATCTGCGCCCCGCCCTGCCCGCCGGGGCCGTAGTACGCCACGAGGCGCTCGACCGGCAGGTAGATCTCGCCGATCAGCAACCGGTCGCCGGGATAGCCGTCGAGCAGCCGGCGCATGTCGGCGACGATGCCCATCGTTTCCGGGCGGTCGGCGTCGTAGACCGGCTTGAGCTTGTCGCGGGTGGACATGCCGGGGCGCCAGTCCGGGTTGGGCGGATTGTTGCGGAACTCCGCGTCCTTGATCATGCACCACATCACGTCGACCCGGAACCCATCGACGCCGCGGTCGAGCCAGAAGCGCAGGGCGTCGAACATCGCCGCCTTGACGGCCGGGTTGCGCCAGTTGAGGTCCGGCTGCTCCTTCAGGAAGGAATGGAGGTAGTACTGGCCGGTCGCCTCGTCCCATTCCCAGGCGATGCCGCCGAAGTGGCTGAGCCAGTTGTTGGGCGGGCCGCCGCCCGGTGCCGGATCGCGCCAAACGTACCAGTCGCGCCGGGGATTGCCGCGCGACGAGCGGCTTTCCAGGAACCACGGGTGCTGATTCGACGAATGGTTGGGCACGTAGTCGAGCACCAGGCGCATGCCGCGGCCGTGCACGGCCGCCACCAGCGCGTCGAAGTCGGCGAGGGTGCCGAACAGCGGGTCGACCCCGGTGTAATCCGACACGTCGTAGCCGAAATCGGCCATCGGCGAGGGATAGATCGGCGACAGCCACACCGTGTCTATCGCCAGCGAATGGAGGTGGTCGAGGCGCGAGGTGATCCCCGCCAGGTCGCCGATGCCGTCGCCGGTGCTGTCCTGGTACGAGCGGGGGTAGACCTGATAGATGACCGCGCGCTGCCACCAGTGCTTGAGATCCGACATAGGCATGTGTGTCCCGGCTGTGATCGGTGGGCTGCATGCACGCCGCTGCCGGGCCCGGCAAGGTGGTGCGAGCGAACGGTCGCGGGCCGGCGACCGATGCGGCCAGCCAATGGACGCTGACGAAGCTTTGCCGCAGGAACGCGCCACCTGCCCGGAGCGTGCGCCTTGATCAACGACCTTTGGTACAAGAACGCGATCATCTACTGCCTGCACGTCGGCACCTTTCTCGACGTCAGCGGCGACGGGGTCGGCGATTTCCAGGGCCTGTTGCGCCGGCTCGACTACATCCAGGGCATGGGGGCGACGGCGGTCTGGCTGATGCCGTTCCAAACATCGCCCGGGCGCGACGACGGCTACGACATTTCCGACTACTACAACGTCGACAGCCGCTACGGCACGCTGGGCGACTTCGCCGAGTTCACCCACGGTTGCCGGCAGCGCGGCCTGCGCGTGCTGATCGACCTCGTGGTCAACCACACTTCCGACCAGCACCCGTGGTTCAAGTCGGCGCGCGCCGACCCGCACTCGCCCTACCGCGACTGGTACGTATGGTCGAAGACCAAGCCGGCGCACGCCGACCAGGGCATCGTCTTTCCCGGACACCAGCGCTCGACCTGGACCCGCGACCCGCTCGCCAAGGCCTACTATTTCCACCGCTTCTACGAGTTCCAGCCCGATCTCAACACGGCCAACCCCGACGTCCAGTCCGAGATCCTGAAGATCATGGGCTTCTGGCTGCAGCTCGGCGTCTCGGGGTTCCGCATGGACGCCGTGCCCTTCGTGATCGCCACCAAGGGCGCCGAGGTCGACCGGCCGCAGGAGCGGTACGACATGCTCCGGCTGTTCCGCGAATTCCTGCAGTGGCGCGCCGGCGACGCGGTGATCCTGGGCGAAGCCAACGTGCTGCCCGACAGCGACATGGAGTATTTCGGCAGCTCGGGCGAGCGCCTGCAGATGATGTTCAACTTCCCCGTCAACCAGCGGCTGTTCTACGCCCTGGCGACGGCCGATCCCAAGCCGCTGGCGGAAGCGCTGGTCGCGACGCGGCCGCGCCCGGCGACCGGGCAATGGGGCACTTTCCTGCGCAACCACGACGAACTCGACCTCGGCCGCCTCACCGACGAGCAGCGCGAAGCGGTGTTCGCCGCCTTTGCCCCCGATGAGGACATGCGGCTCTACGGGCGCGGCATCCGGCGCCGCCTCGCGCCGATGCTGAACGGCGACCGCCGCCGCATCGAACTCGCCTATTCGCTGATGCTGACCATGCCCGGCACCCCCGTGATACGCTACGGCGACGAGATCGGCATGGGCGACGATCTCGCCCTGCCCGAGCGCAACTGCGCGCGCACCCCGATGCAGTGGACCAACGAGCCCCACGGCGGCTTCACCGCTGGCACGCCGGCCGGCAGCGTCATCACCGAAGGCGCCTACGGGTACCGCCATTGCAACGTCGCCGACCAGCGCCGCGATCCCAACTCGCTCTTGAACTGGCTGGAGCGCGTGGTGCGGCTGCGCAAGGAGGTGCCGGAGATCGCCTGGGGCGACTTCAGGATCATCGACGTCGACAACCCGGAAGTGTTCGCCCTGCGCTACGATTGGCACAACAATTCCGTGCTGTTCGTGCACAATCTCGGCGACACGCCGCGCGAGGTCGGCTTCAACCCCAACACGGAAACCGGGACCACCGACCTCCTGGTCAACCTGCTCTCGCACGACCACAGTCCGGCCGACGCCGATGGCCGCCATCGCATCCTGCTCGAATCCTACGGCTACCGCTGGTTCCGGGTCGGCGGGCTCGACGCGCTGCTGCGCCGCTCCAGCCTTTGAGGGCGCCGCCGCGATAAGGACACGTTTTCTCGCTCTCGTCGCGCTCGGAGAATCGCATGGGGCGGGATCGGGCG
>CALMGA010000488.1 GCA_937863205.1 uncultured Beijerinckiaceae bacterium
CCTTTCCACCCGCCACCTCCGATTTCGCCGCGGCCGGGCAGGACTGGCTGCGCTACATCTCGACCGAGCGGCGGCTGTCGCCGCTCAGCCTCGACGCTTATGCCCGCGACCTCCGCCAGTTCGTCGCCTTTCTCGCCGACTACAACGGCGAAAGCCCGAGCCTGGCCACGATCGGCGCCCTCGCCGCGTCCGATGTCCGCGCCTTCATGGCGCGGCGGCGGCAGGCGGGGGTGGGCAACCGCTCGCTCTTGCGCCAGCTCGCCGGCATCCGCTCGTTTGCCCGCTTCTGCGAGCGCATGGGTCTGGCCAGCACCACCGCGCTCGGCGCGGTGCGCTCGCCCAAGCTGCCGCGCACCCTGCCCAAGGCGATCAGTCCCAAGCTCGCCAAACAAGTGGCCGGCGGCGACGGCTTCGCCGGCGAAACCCGTCCGCCCTGGACGCTCGCCCGCGACACGGCCGTGCTGGCCCTGCTCTACGGCGCCGGCCTGCGCATTTCGGAAGCGCTCGGCATCCACCGGCGGGACGCGCCGGTCGGCGGGACCGAGTCGGTCACCGTGATCGGCAAAGGCGCCAAGTTGCGTCAGGTGCCGGTGATCGAGCCGGTGCGCCGGGCGGTCGAGCGATACATCGCCCTGTGCCCGTACCCGCTGTCCCCGGAGGGACCGCTGTTCCTCGGCCAGCGCGGCGGCCCCCTGTCGCCGCGCTTGATTCAGCTCGCGGTGGAGCGGCTGCGCGGCGCGCTCGGCCTGCCTGACAGCGCCACGCCGCACGCGTTGCGGCACTCCTTCGCCACCCACCTCCTGAGCCGGGGCGGCGACCTCCGCACGATCCAGGAGCTTTTTTTTTTTTATTATATGTCGACTACGGAGATCTACACGGCGGTCGACACGGCCCGCCTTCTGCAAAGCTATCGAGCCAACCACCCGCGCGCCGGCTGAGCCTATTTCGTCGTGGTGAGCCAGACCACGACGAAGCCGACGACGATAAGGGCCACGCTGGCGACGAGGACGTAGATCATCTTGGGCCTGTTGGTTCCCTGCTTGGCCTCGACCTGGTTGCGCTTGATGTCTGCGTTTGGATCCGAAACCATGTCGCGCCTGCCCCCGTCCGTTCTGGTTGACGCCAACTAAGACGTTCGACGGCGGTGCGAAAGGGCGGTGAAATGAAATAATCCGCGCATCGCATGTGCCTCGAAGGTGCGCGCCTTCGAACCGCTGGCCGCGCGGGCCAGGCGGAACCGCGCCGGTGAAGGCCACGTTGGCTTGGCCCGATCGTTCCAAGGAGGCATCATGGACAGGCTTGAGGCTCAGCAAACTCCGCTCCCGATGCCGAGCAATGCGCCCGAGGCACCCCCGACGGCGCCGGTTCCCACCGCGCCGGTCGAAGAACCGGTGCCGCCCGCGCCGGCCCGCGAAGACCCCGGCGAGAGCGAGCCGACGCCGGGCGGTCCGCCCGCGCCGATGATCGCCTGAGCGGGCAAGGGTCTGGCGCCGGCCACATCTCGACGCTTGACCCTCGGGAACTCCGACGGGCAAGAACCCCGCCGTCAGGAACCCAGACCGGAAGGGCGAGTTTGGGCGTGGCAGTGACCTGCTTCGCTATTCCCGGTGGAACGGCAACACCTTCGAGTGCGGTGCGATTTGCAAGCGTCGTGGCTGGGCGTAGGGATTTGAGCGTAGGACTTGGACCTGTTTCCGCCTCGGCCGGCATCCGATCGGATTTGGTTAAGCATCGTGCCGGAACACAGCAGCGAGGATCACATGGCAGACAGGCGCATCAACGAACATTCCCAGGACCTCGCGTCCGACCTCGCCGCCTTGCGCGATGACATCAGCAAGCTGACCGGCTCGGTCACCGATCTGCTGCGCTCGCGGGCGAGCGATGCCGGCGATCAGGCCTACAGCCTGTTCGGCCAGGCGAAGGACCGCGCGTCGAGCCGCGCTTCCGACGCCCGGGACGAAGCGCAGCGTCGCGCCAGCCAGTTCCGTGATCGCATGTCCGGCCAGGCTTCCGACCTTCGCGACCGGGTTTCCGATCACGCGTCCGATGTTCGCGACCGCTTGTCGGGTCATGCCTCCGACGCGCAGGACCGGCTCGGTGCCTTCGGCTCGGACATCGAGGGCCGGATCGAGAAGAATCCGCTGACCGCCGTCGTCGTCGCCGGCATCGCCGGACTGCTGATGGGACTGTTGAGCCGCTCGCTTTAGATGCTCGCTTTCCTCGCGAGGGTGGCCGGTGGCGCCGTTGCGCCGCTCGTCGACCGCGTGTCGGCCTTCGGTGCGAGCCTCGCGAGGAAACTCGTGCTGTTTCTCGTTGCGGGGGTCTGCTTCCTCGTGGTGCTTGCCGCGCTGACGATCGCGTTCGATCTGTGGATCGCCATGTTGGCCGGACCGATCGCGGGTGCGCTGGCGGTGGCTGGCGTTTACCTCGCCGTCGGCCTGCTCGCCGTGACTTTGGCGATGCGGGGCGATCGATCCGCGCAGGGCCGGGTGAAGGCTGGCGCGCGCGCCGAGGAGGAGTCGCAGGGGGACGAAGCGGCAGCCGGAGGCACGACGCGCAATGCGCAGATCGATCGCTTCATCGCGCCGATCCTCGGCATGCTTCAGAATCTCGGCCTGCGGCGCGAGCAACTCGCCGTTCTCGCCGGGGCCTCGATGGCGAAGCAGTTGCGCCCGCTGCCGCTCGTGGGAGTGGCGATCGTGGCCGGCTTCCTGGTCGGGCGGGTGTGGAAAGGCCGGGATGTCCTGCTCTCAACCGAACTCGTGACCACCCTGCTCGGCATGCTTGGTCTGTCCCAAAGCGCGAGAGAGGCCGCCGAGACCACGGATCAGGCCACCTGAGCCGCTCCGGCGCGGGCGGATCCAAACCTTGTTCTTCAAATCCCCGACCGATCGAACCGCCTCGGCTCATCGCCGGGGCAGACGGTCACATCGCGGTTTCTTCCTTGCGATGCGACTTGCGATCGAAGAACAAGGCTTGGCTGATCACAGCCTTGAGGCTGTCGACGCCGAACGGCTTGGTGATGAGAAACGCCGGCTCGGGCGGTGCGCCGGTCAGGAAGCGCTCGGGATAGGCGGTGATGAAGATCACCGGCACCGAGAAGGTGTCCAGGATCTGGTTCACCGCTTCGAGGCCTGAGCTTCCGTCGGCAAGTTGGATGTCCGCGAGAATCAGGCCGGGCCGTTCCTTGCCGACCGCGTCCACGGCCTCGGTATGGGTACGGGCGACGTTGACCACGCGGTGGCCGAGTTCTTCAACAAGGGTTTGCAGGTCGAGGGCGATGAACGGCTCGTCCTCGATGATGAGGACGTCGGTCCGAATCTGGTTGGCGATCTCCTTGCCGGCGGCGTCGATCAGGCTGGCCGCTTCGACCGGCGTGCAATCGAGCACGCGCGACACTTCGCCGGTATCGAAGCCTTCCAACGAGCTCAGGAGAAAGGCGATGCGCGGCTGCAGCGAGATCGCTTCGAGGTTGCGGCGTGCCCCGTGCTCGTCGCCCGAAAGTTCGAGCTGGTCGGTGTGCTCGTTGATCGGCGACGACCGCCAGACCCGCAGGAAAGCCTTGTAAAGGGAGGCCCTGACGTCGCGGCCGGCGTCGAAGCCGGTCGGGTCGGCGACGATCGCCTCCAGGGTGGCAAGCACGTAGGCGTCGCCGCCAGCCTGATTGCCGGTCAGAGCGCGGGAGAACCGGCGGAGGTAGGGGATGTGAGAGGCAATGGCTTGTGAAACGGACATCTAACCTCTTTCTTCAACGCGCACACGCCTTCGCAGCGCACATGCCTTCAACGCCCGGACGGCGTCAACGCGCAAATGATGCGAGGTCGTAAATGGCTCGAAGGTCCATCGCCGAAACGGCGCCACACCAAACTTCAACATTGTCAAGGGCAAGGCAACGCCGGGTGGCCTTGAGCGTTCCATGACCGCCGAACAATTTCTGACTTGCCGTGGTGAGCGCGGCCTGCCAAATGGTCGCCAGCCAAGTTGGACGCCCGTCTACCATAGTTCGCGAAAGAGTCTCTCACCGAAACGCACGTTTTCCGATCGGTTGTTGGATTGGAGAGACTTTGTTTCGAATTGAGTGCGAGGCTGCGTCGATCCCTCGTCGCAACAACACTGAGGTAAGCCTTTGTCGTCCCTTCGTGTCAAAAAAGCGGTCGCAAAACCCGACGTTTCCGACCAGATCGGCCGCCAGCTACGGACCGTCTACAACGACATCCTTTCGCAGCCCGTACCCGATCGTTTCCTCGACCTTTTGAAGGATCTCGACGGACTCGCCGCTTCGGCACCGACTGCGCCGGTCCCGGTCAAGGTCGCGAAGTGACAGGAGAACCCGCAAGAGCCGTGGAATCCGTCAAGCCCGTTGAATCCAAGGCCGTTGAGCCCATCAAGGAACGTCCCGCCGCCAGCGCGCAGATGAAGGCCGATCTGATCGCCGTCATTCCGAACCTGCGCGCCTTCGCCGTGTCCTTGTGCGGCAACCCCGACCGAGCCGACGACCTCGTCCAGGAAACGCTGGTGAAGGCGTGGAGCAACCTCGGCTCTTTCGTCGAAGGCACCAACCTGCCCGCGTGGCTGTTCACCATCCTGCGCAACATCTACTATTCCGAATACCGCAAGCGCCGCCGCGAGGTCGCCGACACCGATGGTGCGATCGCCGCCAAGCTCGCCGCGGCGCCGGCCCAGCACGGGCATATGGATTTCCAGGACTTCCGCTCGGCGCTGCAGCGCCTGCCCATCGACCAGCGCGAGGCGCTGATCCTGATCGGGGCGTCGGGGCTCAGCTACGAGGAGGCGGCGAGCGTGTGCAATTGCGCCGTCGGCACCATGAAGAGCCGCGTCAACCGGGCGCGCAACCGCCTCGCCGACATGCTGTCGCTGCAAACCAGCGGCGAGTTCGGCAACGAGGGCGATTGGCAGGCGATCGACCCCATCTTCCTCGGCCAGCGCTTCTCGCGCACCGGCAGCGAGTGAGGCTTTCCTTCAGGACCCTTCCGGAATGACGAGCCAATCGACCGACGGTGCGACCCGGTCGGAAACCGACAGCTTCGGCCCCATCGATGTCGCCGCCGATCGTCTTTGGGGCGCGCAGACCCAGCGATCCAAGCAGAACTTCGCCATCGGCGGCCAGCACGTCCCGCTTCCCGTGGTGCATGCGCTCGCAATGGTGAAGCGGGCCTGCGCCGCCGTGAACAGCCAGCAGGGTCAGCTCGACCCCAAGCTCGCCGCGGCCATCGCCGATGCGGCCGGCGAGATCGAATCGGGCTCGCTCGACGATCACTTCCCGCTCGTGGTCTGGCAGACCGGCTCGGGCACCCAGTCCAACATGAACGTCAACGAGGTGATCTCGAACCTCGCCAACGAGAAGCTCGGGAGCGAGCGCGGCACCAAGGCGCCGGTCCACCCCAACGACCACGTCAACCGCGGCCAATCCTCGAACGATTCGTTTCCCACCGCCATGCACATCGCCGCCGCGAGCGAGCTGGTGCGCAAGCTGCTCCCGGCGCTTGCCAGGCTGCGCGAGTCGCTCGCCGCCAAGGAGGCGGCGTTCGCCGACATCATCAAGATCGGCCGCACCCACCTGCAGGACGCCACGCCCGTCACGCTCGGCCAGGAGTTCTCCGGCTACGTCGCGATGATCGGCAATGCGGAAGAGCGCGTTCGGGCGACGCTGCCGGGTCTCTACAAGCTCGCGCAGGGCGGCACGGCCGTCGGCACCGGCCTGAACGCGAAGAAGGGCTTCGACGTGGCGTTCGCCGCGGCCATCGCCGCCTATACCGGGCTGCCCTTCGTCACCGCGCCCAACAAGTTCGAGGCGCTGGCCTCGCACGACGCCCTGTCGTTCGCCCATGGCGCGTTGAATTCGCTGGCGGCCGGGCTGTACAAGATCGCCTGCGACATCCGCCTCGCCGGCTCGGGGCCGCGCTCCGGGATCGGTGAGCTGCTGCTGCCGGAGAACGAGCCGGGCTCGTCGATCATGCCGGGCAAGGTGAACCCGACGCAGGTCGAGGCGATGAGCATGGTGTGCGCCCGCGTGATGGGCAACGAGACGACGATCGCCTTCGCCGCCTCCCAAGGTCATTTCGAACTCAACGTGATGAAGCCGGTGATCGCCTTCGCCTTCCTGGAAAGCGTTGGGCTGCTCGCGGATGCCGCCGATTCGTTCCGAGTGAACTGTATCGACGGGCTTCAAGCCGACGAGGCACGGATCAAGGAGCTGCTCGATCGATCGCTGATGCTGGTGACGGCTCTGGCCCCGACGATCGGCTACGACAA
This sequence comes from uncultured Beijerinckiaceae bacterium, assembly GCA_937863205.1. The sequence goes on from CALMGA010000488.1 coordinate 6,274, forward strand.
GGCCACCAAGGTCGCCAAGACCGCGCATCGGAAGGGCACCACCTTGCGCGAGGAAGCGCTGCGGCTGGGCTACGTGACGGCGGAAGAGTTCGACCGCGTGGTGCGGCCGGAGACGATGATCGCGCCGGGAGACTAGCCCTGCCCGCGGGCGATCCGGTGAGCTTTGACCCCGCCGACGAGCCCCGCGCGACAGTGGCGACGGCGCAGCCGGCGGAGGCGGCGGCGCTGGCCGTGTTCGTGAACCGCGCCTATCGCGGTGCGGCGGCGCGCGAAGGATGGGCGCACGAGGCGGACCTGCTCGATGGGCAACGCACCGATGCCGCGACCCTCGCCGCGGAGATGGCTGGGCCGGGTACGATCCTGGTCCTGCGCGCGGTTGGGACGGGCGAAGTCCTGGCCTGCGTGGCGACGCGTCCGATCCGTGCGCCCGACGGCCGTGACGATTGCTATTTCGGCATGCTTGCTGTTGATCCGCCACGGCAAGGTCGCGGGCTCGGCCGCCGGCTCGTCGACGTCGTCGAGGAACGGGCTTGCGTGGCAGGGTGCATCGCGGTGGAGATCACCGTGATCCATCTGCGCGCAACCCTGATTGCTTGGTACGAGCGGCTCGGCTATCGGCCGACCGGGCGCACCGAGCCTTTCCCCTATGGTGACCAGCGCTTCGGGCTGCCCAAGCGCGACGACCTTCATTTCGTGGTTCTGCGGAAGCGGCTCGCCGGAGCGGCCCCGCCCTGACCCAAGCCCCGGACCTACGTGCCGCTGGCGGCCTTGAACTCGCGGATCTGGTCGCGGTGCTCGATCGCGAGCCGGCGCGTTTCGTCGCCCTGGGCGGCTTCGACCACCCTGCCGGCCGCCTCGATGTCGGCGTCGAGCTTGGCTCCGTCGACCTCGCCCTCGGGCAGGGCCTGATCGGCGAGGATGGTGAAGCCCGAGGGCGCCACGTCGGCGAAGCCGCCGCGCACGAACAGGCGCTGGTCCTTGCCGCCGCCGGCGATCCGGACCCAGCCAGGCTTCAGCGTCGTCATGAACGGCGCATGGTCCTTCAGCACCGTGAACTCGCCCTCGATGCCGGGGGCGACCACCGACTCGACCTCGCCGGAGAAGAGGAGACGTTCGGGAGAGACGAGTTCGAAGGAAAACGCGGCCATGGGGAGTTCCTCAAGCATGACCCCGAAAAGCTGCGGACTTTCCGAACGGGATCATGCGCCAAAGGTAAGGAGCTGAGGCAGGGGAGGTCCCCCTGCCTCAGCGGCGGCGGTCGGCGGCGAGCCCGGCGAGGAGGCCGATGATGCCGCCCGCCACCGTGAAGAGCATGATGCGTCGGCCCTGGCCGGTGGTGACGCCGGACGAGGGCGCGGCGGCGACGCCGCTGTCCTGCAACTCGATCGAAGCGCCGCCCAGCCTGATCTCGGTGGCGGCCGGACGCGTCACGTAGCCGAGGGCGCCCCCGACCAACAAGCCGAGGAGCAGCAGGGCGAGACGCGTTTGCGACGCCATCGGCCGGCCTAGTTGCCCTGCAGCTTGCGGGCCTTTTCCTCGGCTTCCTCGATGGTGCCGACCATGTAGAAGGCCGCCTCCGGCAGGTGATCGTACTTGCCTTCGACGAGGCCCTTGAAGCCCTTGATGGTGTCTTCCAGCTTGACCTGCTTGCCGTCGGAGCCGGTGAACACCTTGGCGACGTCGAAAGGCTGGGAGAAGAAGCGCTCGATCTTACGGGCGCGGGCCACCGTCAGCTTGTCGTCCTCCGACAGCTCGTCCATGCCCAGGATCGCGATGATGTCCTGCAGCGACTTGTACCGCTGCAGGGTCTGCTGCACGGAGCGGGCGACGGCATAGTGCTCCTCGCCGACGACGAGGGGCGACAGCATGCGCGAGGTCGAGTCGAGCGGGTCGACGGCGGGGTAGATGCCCTTCTCCGCGATCGAGCGCGACAGCACGGTGGTGGCGTCGAGGTGGGCGAAGGAGGTCGCCGGCGCCGGGTCGGTGAGGTCGTCGGCCGGCACGTAGATCGCCTGCACGGAGGTGATCGAGCCCTTGGTGGTGGTGGTGATGCGCTCCTGCAGGGCGCCCATGTCGGTGGCGAGCGTGGGCTGGTAACCCACCGCCGAGGGGATGCGGCCGAGCAGCGCCGACACTTCCGAGCCGGCCTGGGTGAAGCGGAAGATGT
>CALMGA010000489.1 GCA_937863205.1 uncultured Beijerinckiaceae bacterium
AGGCCGACTCGATGCGGAAGGAGAGCAGCGCCTCCTTGATCTTGCGGTCGTAGGAGCGCTCGTTGGTGAGCAGGAAGTTCTTGGCGACCTGCTGGGTGATGGTGGACGCGCCCTGCATGTGGCCGCCCTCGATCTGCACCACGACCGCGCGCACGATGCCCTCGGGATCGACGCCGTTGTGCGTGTAGAAGGTCTTGTCCTCGGCCGAGATGAAGGCTTCCTTGACCAAGGCGGGGATGGCGGAGGACGGCAGGTAGAGCCGGCGCTCGCGGGCGTACTCGGCCAGCACCGAGCCGTCGCCGGCGTGCACGCGGGTCATCACCGGCGGCTCGTAGGTCTTAAGCTGGGTGTAGTCGGGCAGCTCCTGCTCGTATTTCCACACCACCGCGGCGGCGCCCAGCGCGCCGATCACGAAGACGATCGCCCCGGTCGCGAAGATCAGGCCGAGGAAGCGGGCAATCAGACGCATGCTTTCTCCAAAGCCTCCGGCCGGCTCGCCGCCCGAGGCGCCATCGGGCGCCCTGGCCTTGCAGGGCGCCCTCGGAACCGTGGCCGGCCCGAGTTCCGGTCGATCCCCGCCCTATCCCGCGACACTGTAGCGATCTTGTGGCGGGCCGATAAGCCGGAGCGGCACCCGCGATCTTTATGTCGGCCTATTTGGCCAGATCGGCGCTGAGCTGGCGCGATAGGACGGCGGCGGCAGCCTTGCCCGTTCCGTGCTGCTCGGCGAAGTAGGTTTCCACCGCCTCGGCCATCCGCCCCGTCGCCTTGTCGCGCCAGTCGTCGGACAGGAAGGACGCGGCGTCGGCCGCGCTCGACAGGTAGCCCAGCTCGACAAGCACGGAGGGCACGTCGGGCGCCTTCAGCACCACGAAGCCTGCCGAGCGCTGCGGGTTCTTGTTGAGGCGGCCGGCGATCTTCAAATAGTTGACCAGCGTGCGGGCGAAGACGTGGCTGTAGGCTCGGGTTTCCTGACGGGTCAGATCGAACAGGATGTCGTTGACGTCGGCCGTGTCCGCCTGACCGGCGACGCCGACGGCGGCATCGGCGGCGTTCTCCTTGGCGGCGACGGTGGCGGCATAGGCGTCGGACGCGCGGTCCGACACGGTGTAGACCGTGGCGCCGCTGACCTCCGCGGTGTCGCGGGCCGATCCCGGCAGGGTGTCGGCATGGACCGAGATCATCAGGGCGGCGCCGGCCGCGCGGGCGATGCGAACCCGCTCGCTCAAGGGAATGAAGACATCGGCGGCGCGCGTCAGCACGACGTTCAAGCGACCGCCGGCTTCCAGCTTGGCGGCGAGGGTTCGGGCGAAGGCGAGGGTGAGTTCCTTTTCGATCACTCCGTTGCGCACGGCGCCGTTATCGGGGCCGCCATGGCCGGGATCGATGACCACCGTCAACCGGCCGGCGGCGGCAACCGGAAGCACGGCGGGCGAAGCGTTGCCGTTCGCCGCTGGCGCCGGGGCGCGGGCACCGGCCTCGAAGCTCGATCGATCCGTGCGGGCGAGTTCGACGATCAGCCGGGCGCCGCCGCGCTCCGATCCCGCCCCGCCCTGTACCGCCACGACCTTCGCCGACACGATCCGGGCAGGCTGCGCGAGGTCGATCACGACCCGCGAACGGCCCGGCGCCAGCAGCCCGAACCGCACGGACGCGATCAGCCCCTTGGCGTCCGGCCCTTGCGCCGCCGACCGGCTGGCCGGCTTGCCGCGCCGGTTCTTCTCGTCGGCGAGCCGGCCGGCATCGAGCGCGCGGAGATCGACCTCGAAGGCGACCTGCGGCAGATCGAGGATGACCCGATCGGGGCCGGACAGGGTGAAGGCGGTGGGTTCCACGGCGCGCGATAGGGCGAAGGTGAGTTCCGCCGCATCGCCGCGATCATTGAGGCGGGCGTCGGTCGCGCTCACGACGGATCCCAGTGCGCGCGCGCCGATCAAACCCGCCGCCCGGGCCGTGCCCCAAGCGGGATTCCAAGCGGGATTCCAAGCGTGATCCCAAGCCGGACCGGTCAGGAGCAGGCCGACCGCTGCCAGCAGCATGGCGGCTCGGGTCAGGTCAAGGATACGCCGACGATCGCCCATCTGCCCGCCCCACCTTGCGTCGGCGCCGATCTCACCGATCCGGCACCACGGCAACGTGGCTTTAAACCGACCGCGTTAACGCTTTGTAAACGCCACGGAGCCGTCGACCCGCGCCTGTGGCGTCCAGGACACAGGATCGCTTGCCAAAGACGGCGGCTGACCGTATGTGGAACGGGTGTTTGGTTCTGGCGACGACAGTTTCGGCTGTCCGATCCAGCTTCGGCGAGCGAGGGTCGCCTTTCTCCGGCAATTGGTTGGCAAGGCCGTTCGTTGGCAGGGCCACAGCCTGGGAAAGGGGCAGTCCCGCGTCCGGCGAGAGCGGATCGAATCGCCGACGGCTGATCGCCGCGTGCCAGACCGTACGGATGCGTCCCGCGTCGCGCCTGCTTCACGCACCGCGCTTGGCGTTTCGCATCGCGCATGGGTCTTGAGAGGACATGGTCTGTCCCCGGAACAGAGTTGCTGAGCGAATGGGGCCTGCCGGCCTTGGCCGGGCGTCGCCCCCGTTCCTCAGCGCCCGTTTCGCACAGCGGTTCGCGACCAATCCGGCTGATTTTCGGGCCGGCATTCGCGTGGCTTGGCTCACGCACCTCAACGCGGTTCGCTTTCGAGCCGCCGACCTCCCTCCTTTTCAGCGACGAGCCGGCCCGCCCGAAGGGGCGGAATCGGCGTGCGCTCCGACGAGTCCCCCATGGCAAACAAGATGCTCATCGATGCGACGCATCCGGAAGAAACCCGGGTCGTCGTTCTCCGCGGTAGCCGGATCGAAGAATTCGATTTCGAATCCTCCTCCAAGCGCCAGCTGCGCGGCAATATCTATCTCGCCAAGGTCATAAGGGTCGAACCCTCGCTGCAAGCCGCCTTCGTCGACTACGGCGGCAACCGCCACGGCTTCCTGGCCTTTTCCGAGATCCACCCGGACTACTACCAGATCCCCTTCAGCGATCGGCAGGCCCTGGTCGCCGAAGACGAGCAAGAAGAGCCGGAAGAAGAGGAGCGTCGGCCGCGGCGCAGTCGGCGGCGGCGCGACGACAGCAATGGAGAGGCGCACGGCGACGGTCGTCCGCAGGCGGCCGCGGCTCGGCACGGCGATCAGATGGTCAGCGGGCCGGCCGACATGGGAGCTCCCATCGGCGAGCGGCATTCCCCTGACGCCGGGCCGGGCGAAGGCGCCGGCACTCCTTCGGCTGCTCTCGAGACCGCGCCGACCTCTCCCTACGACGACTTCACCGCCGAGCTGATCGAACGTGCAAGCCGGGATCACGAGGGCGAAGCGCAGTCGGAGGGTGTTTATCCCGCCAGCGATCGCGCCGGCCGCCTTCAGGCAGAGGAGACGCACGCGGACGGCGAGGCGCCTGCGGCGCCCGACCACGCGAGCGACCAACCCGCCCCCGGCAGCGCGGAACCGGCGGCCAGCGCGCATGAAACGGCGGCCGAAGGGCTGGGCGCGCATCAGGCGGCGGCACTCAACGGTCCGGCCGAGGCACCCGTCTCCGAGCAGGTCCATGCGACCGCGGACGACTTCGCCGTGCCGCCTGCCAGCGATGCCGCCGTCGACACGGGATCGACCGAAATGCCGGCCTCTGAAGCGACGGTGCGGGAAACGTCCGAGCGCCTCAAAGGGCGGCGCGAGGTCCGCGGCCACGAGTTCAAGAACGACGATCACAAGAACGACGAACTCCGCGACGACGAGCACGACGAAGAGGAGGAGCAGGTCGACCAGATCGGCGGCGACGCCCTGGAGGAGGTGCCGCGCCGCGTGTACCGCTCGCGCCGACAGTACAAGATCCAGGAGGTCATCAAGCGCCGGCAGGTGCTGCTGGTGCAGGTCGTCAAGGAGGAGCGCGGCAACAAGGGTGCGGCGCTCACCACCTATCTGTCGCTGGCCGGGCGCTATTCCGTGCTGATGCCCAACACCGCGCGCGGCGGCGGCATTTCCCGCAAGATCACCGACGCTGGCGACCGGCAGAGGCTGAAGACCATCGCCCAGGATCTGGAGGTCCCCGACGGCATGGGGGTGATCCTGCGCACCGCCGGGGCGGCGCGCACCAAGCCCGAGGTCAAGCGCGACTTCGAATATCTGATGCGGATGTGGGAAACGGTGCGCGAAACCACCCTCGCCTCCACCGCCCCCACGCTCGTCTACGAGGAAGGTTCGCTGATCAAGCGGGCGATCCGCGACCTTTACAACAAGGACGTGGAAGAGATCGTGGTCGCCGGAGAGGACGGCTATCGCGAGGCCAAGGACTTCATGCGCCTCCTGCAGCCCAGCCACACCCGCAACGTGCTGCCCTGGCGCGACGCGGCCCCCTTGTTCGCCAAGAACGGCGCCGAAGCGCAGCTCGACGCGATGTTCCACAACCACGTCACGCTGAAGTCGGGCGGCACGCTGGTGATCAACCAGACGGAGGCGCTGGTCGCCATCGACGTGAACTCGGGCCGCGCCACGCGCGAGCACAACATCGAGGACACGGCGCTGCGCACCAACCTCGAAGCCGCCGACGAGGTCGCCCGGCAGCTCCGGCTGCGCGACCTGGCCGGGCTGATCGTCGTCGACTTCATCGACATGGAGGAAGGCCGCAACAACCGAGCCGTCGAACGCCGGATGAAGGACGCGCTGAAGGACGACCGCGCCCGCATCCAGATCGGCCGCATCTCACACTTCGGCTTGCTGGAAATGAGCCGGCAGCGCATCCGCACCGGCGTGCTGGAGGGGTCCACCGAGGCGTGCCCGCACTGCGCCGGCGCCGGCACGGTGCGATCCACCGCCTCCATCGCCCTCTACGTGCTGCGCGCCCTCGAAGAAGCGCTGCTGCTCGACCGTTCGCGCGACATGATCGTTCGCACGCGCGGCGGGGTCGCGCTCTACATTCTCAACCACAAGCGCGCCCACCTCAGCGACCTTGAGGCAAGGTTCGGCATCGCGGTGATCTTCCAGGGCGACGAGGCCCTGATCGGCACCACCTATTGCGCCTTGGAACGGGGCGAACCGGCGTCCGGCGTCCCGCAGCCCCTGCGGGTGCCGCCGCCCGAGGAGCCGGAGGTCGAGGCGTTCGACGCCGGTCCCGAAGAAGAAGCCGGCGAGGACAGTCCCTCCGCGGTGGATGGCGGGGATGGCGAAACGCGCCGGCGCCGGCGCCGACGACGCGGTCGGGGCGGTTCAAGCATCGCCGACGATGCGCCCCAACCCTCCGACGACGCCCTCGCCCTGCTCGGCCAGCCCGAGCCGGCCCGCGCTGCGGCGGAGCCCGAAGAAGTGGCCGAGCCTGTCGCGAGCGAGGACGGCGCCAGCCGCCGACGGCGGTCGCGCCGCGGTGGTCGACGCGGCAGGGAAGGCCGCATCGGCGTCCGCGCCGAGGATGAGATCCTCGCGGCCGACGGCGAAGAGTCGACGACCATGTCCGGCGAAGACGCGACGGGCGAGCAGGAAGCCGTGCCGGCCCCAGGCGGGGAACCGGTCGAGGCTGCCGCCGCGATCCCGCCGGCAGACCCCGCGATGGAGGTGCTATCCCGACACGGCTCCGATGCGCGCGTGGACGAGATGCCGTTGCATGGCGGCACGTCGGAGCATCCCGAAGACGAGCCGGTTGAAGCCATGCCGGCCGGAGCCACGCCCGTCGAGGCCGTTCAAGCCAAACCCACCCATCTCGAACCTACCCACCCGGAAGCGGTGCCGACAGAAGCGGTGGACGCTTCCCAGGCCGACCTCCATCCGATCGGCGCTCCGCACGTCGACGCGTCCGCCCCTTCACCGCTTGCCGCTGCGCCCGAGGCGGAGCCGTCCGCCGCGGCTGCGATCGGGGTCGTGCCGGCCGCAGCGTCCGTGAACGCACCGTTGGTGTCCAGCCTGCCCGAACCCACCGCGGCGGAGGCTCCGCGGTCCGAGCAGGTCGATGCGAGCGGGTCCGCGCCGGCCCATGAAGAAGATGCGGACGCCATGGCAGCCGCGTCGCGCCGCGCCGCGCCGATCTCGTCGGAGCCCGACCCGTCGCGTCCGAAAAGGTCGGGGTGGTGGCAGAAGGCCAAGGCGACGCTTGGCGGTTGAAGGCTGAGGCTGCAGGCAGCCGAGAGCCGCGCCGCGGCGAGATCCAGCGAAGCATGGCCCATTGCGCGCAATCTTGGCGGCAGGTGCCGCCAGCCTTTACGCCTCGACTCCACCGCCGTACCGGGCAACGGCGGAGCGGGGCTGAGTTGCCGTCCGCAGCAGCTTCGATTGCGCTCCGGAAAGGCGAAATCGCAAGCCGCGCGAGGCCGCTCGATGCATCGGAGGCAAGAGCGCGCAGCGGTTTTCGGATGAATGCGAGGCGGTACATCGGATGAGGGCATCGGACCTCTTTCGGGTCCGATGCTTCAGGCGGCTTCCTTGCCCAGCAGCGCCAGGGCCCTGGCGCCCGGCAGCGACTCGCCGGGCGGCACGGCGGCGAAGTCGCCGCGAACGGCGATGGCCTCCTTGAGGAGCAGGCGGTAGGCGGACTTGGGTACGGCGACCGCGCCCAGCGTCGCCAGATGCTCCGTGACGAACTGCGTGTCGAGCAGACGGAAATGACCGGCCCGCAGCCTCGCCACGAGATGGATCAGCGCGACCTTCGAGGCATCCCGCGAGCGGTGGAACATGCTTTCGCCGAAGAAAGCGCCGCCCAGCGCGACCCCGTACAGGCCACCGACGAGACAACCATCGGCCCAAGCCTCGACCGTGTGCACGTGGCCGGACTCGAAGAGGGATCGATAAAGCGCGCGGATGCGCCCGCTGATCCAGGTGCCGTCGCGTCCCGGCGCGGTGGCGGCGCAGCCGTCGATCATCCCGTCATAGTCGGAGTCGATGCGGATCTCATAGCGATCGGAGCGCACCGTCTTGGCAAGCGAGCGCGATACAATCAGCCCGTCGAGCGGAAACACCCCCCGCTCTTCCGGGTCGACCCAGAACAGGCCGGCGTCCTCGGCGCTTTCCGCCATCGGGAAAAGCCCGACGGAATAGGCGCGCAGCAGGATCTCGGGCGTGATCTCGACGCGGTCGCGGGCACGGGCCATGGCGTGGACCTTGGGCAGGATCGGCAAGAGTCGCCGGCGTGCCCGGTCAACAACGACCAGACCCGGCGCTTCGCCCTGTTGTTCCACATCGGCTCTCGTTCGGAAACCGCTGCGCTGCTTCCGCCCCTGTGCTCCGGTCAGCTCTCGTGCACGATCCGATCCGCGTGCCGTTCGAGATAGCGTTCCAGCCAGTGGATGTCGTAGGTGCCGTTCTGGATATCGTTGTCGCGCACGAGGGTGCGGTGAAGCGGCAAGGTGGTGGCGATACCGTCGACGATGAACTCGTCGAGCGCGCGGCGCAGGCGCATCAGCGCCTCGGTGCGCGTGCGCCCGTGCACGATCAGCTTGCCGATCAGCGAGTCGTAGTTCGGCGGGATCGTGTAGCCGGCGTAGACGGCGGAATCGACGCGCACGCCCAAGCCGCCGGGCGGGTGGTAGTAGGTGATCTTACCCGGCGAGGGCCGGAAGGTGGTGGGGTGCTCGGCATTGATGCGGCACTCGATGGCATGGCCGCGCAGCACCACGTCGTCCTGCGAGATGGACAGCGGCGAGCCGCTGGCGATCTTGATCTGCTCGTGCACGAGGTCGAAGCCGGTGATCATCTCGGTTACGGGATGTTCGACCTGAATGCGGGTGTTCATCTCGATGAAATAGAACTCGCCCCGCTCGTACAGGAACTCGATGGTGCCCGCGCCGGAATAGCCGAGGTCGCGCATCGCATTGGCGCAGATCGTCCCGATCCGGGCACGGTCGGTCTCGTTGAGCGCCGGCGAGGGACTTTCTTCCCAGAGCTTCTGATGGCGGCGTTGCAGCGAACAGTCGCGTTCGCCCAGGTGCACGGCACCGCCACGGCCGTCGCCGAGGATCTGGATCTCGATGTGGCGCGGGTTCTCCAGGAACTTCTCGAGGTAGACGGCATCCTCGCCAAAGGCGGCGCCGGCCTCGCTGCGGGCGGCGGCGAGCGCGCCGGGCAGGTCGGCGGCGGTCTGCGCCACCTTCATGCCGCGCCCGCCGCCGCCGGCCGCCGCCTTCACCAGCACGGGAAAGCCGATCTCTTGGGCGATCCTCAGGCCATCCTCGTCGTTGGTGATCGCTCCGTCCGAGCCAGGCACGCAGGGGATGCCGAGCTTGAGCGCGGTGCGCTTGGCCTCGATCTTGTCGCCCATGGTGCGGATGTGCTCTGGGCTCGGGCCGATGAAGCCGATGTCGTGATCGCGCAGGATCTCGGCGAAGCGGGCGTTCTCCGACAGGAAGCCGTAACCGGGGTGCACGGCTTCCGCGCCGGTGATCTCGCAGGCGGCGAGCAGCGAGGGAATGTTGAGGTAGGACAATCGCGCCGACGGCGGTCCAAGGCACACCGATTCGTCGGCGAGCTTGACGTGCATGGCCTCGGCATCGGCGGTGGAATGCACGGCCACGGTGGCGATGCCGAGTTCCTTGGCCGCGCGCAGGATTCGCAGGGCGATCTCGCCGCGGTTGGCGATGAGGATCTTGTCAAACATCGGGGCGAGCCCGGCTCACTCGATGACGAACAGGGCTTGCCCGTATTCGACGGGCTGGCCGTCGTCGACGAGGATCCGGGTGATGGTGCCGCCCTTTGGCGCGATGATCTCGTTGAAAGTCTTCATCGCTTCGACGAGGAGGATCTTGTCGCCGGCCTTGACCGGCGTGCCGAGCTCGACGAAGGGCGGCGATTCCGGGGCCGGGCGGAGATAGGCGGTGCCGACCATCGGCGACTTCACCGTGCCGGGATGCTCCGTCGGCACCGCAGCGACCGGCGCGGCGGCTCTCGGCTCGACCGGGGAAAGCACGGTGGCCGCCTGCACCATCTGTCGGGCGACGCGGATCTTCAAGTCGCCGACCTGGTACTCGATCTCGCTCAGGTCGAGGCGCTTGGCAATGTCGGCCAATCCCTCCACGAGATCGGTGTGGCCGAGCGTTTCCGCCGCGCGGCCGGCGTCGGATCCGCTCTCTCCGGTCACGACGACGCCTTTCCCGACGACGCATCTGCGCGTCGGCGGAACTCCGGCTCGTCAAGCAGGGCGCGCAGGGCGAGATGGTAGGACAGCGGGCCGAAGCCGGAGATCACGCCCCGGGCCACCGCCGCGATGGTGGAGCGGTGTCGAAAGCTTTCCCGGGCGTACACGTTCGACAGATGCACCTCGATCACCACAGCTCCCGTGCCGGCGATCGCGTCCCGCAGTGCGATCGACGTGTGCGTGTACGCGCCGGCGTTGAGGATGATCGGCTCGCCGGCCCTGCCCGCCTCCTGGATCCAGGTGACGAGATCGCCTTCCCCGTTGCTTTGCGCGCATCGGAGGGTGACGCCATGTGCACCCGCGAGCGCGGCAAGTCCAGCCTCGATCTCCGCCAGGGTGTAGTGGCCGTAGGTGCCGGGCTCGCGCGTCCCCAGCAGGTTGAGGTTGGGCCCGTGAAGGACGTGAATGGTCGGCGGCATGGGGATGAGGGCGCGTTGCGGAACGACGGCGGAACGACGGCGGTGCGAGGACTGGTCGCGAGGCGCGGCCCGGCGGCGCGGCGGCTGCAGGCGGCCGACGCGACAAGCTTCAGGAGCACATCGCCTTGCCGCACTTGCGCATGTTATCGAGGCGTTTCTCGATCTCATCATATCCCTGGGCGCCGACGATCGCGTCATCGCCGACGATGTAGGAAGGCGTCCCGTTGAGCGCCAAGGCCTGCGCCGTGTCCAACGATTGCTGGATGGCGGCGCGCGTCTTGGGATCGGACGCGTCCTTCCCCAGCCGATCCATGTCCGCTCCCATCGCCTTGGCGACGTCGAGAGCCTGCTGGCGGCCAATGGCCGAGCGCGTGCTCAGGAGCTTGCGATGGAATTCCCAGTACTTGTCGCCGGTGAACTGGTTGTGGGCGGCGAGGGCGACCAGGGCGGCGTCGACCGAATTGGAGGACAGGATCGGGAAATCGCGCAGCACCACGCGCAGATCCTTGTTGGCCTTCATCAGGCGGTCGAGGTCGCTGATCGCCCGCTTGCAGTAGCCGCAGTTGTAATCGAAGAACTCGACCAGCGTGAGCTTGCCGCTCGGATTGCCGATGACGAGGCTGTCGGGCTCGTCGGCGAGCTTGGAGCCGATCTCCGCCAGTGCCTTGCGGCGGGCTTCCGACTCGGCCAGCTTGTCCCGGTTCTCCAGCTCCGTGATGGCGTCGCGCAGCACTTCGGGATGCGCCATGATGTAGGTCTTGATTATGTCGCCGATTTCGCCGGTTTGCTCGGGCGTGAACGAGGCGGCGGGCGCGGCGGCGGGTGCGGCGAGCAGCGAGGTGGCGAGGAGGAGCGCCCCGAAGACGCCGCGCGGATGGATCATGGACAAGGCTGCTCCGGAGGTTGCGCGGTCGCCCCGCTCCCCGGCATGGAGCCGCTGGCCGCGATCGCGTCCTGCAATCCCGTCCACGTCTCTCCCGTAATCGTGGTGAGATCAAGTCCGGCCCGCCGCGGCAGGCGAAAGCGAGAGTTTGCAGGCAACGGCTCGCAGCCGGGAAGCTCAAGCGTCGCCGTTTGAAGCTTGACGGTTGGCATGGCGCTTGATCTGCTTGCCGCTTGGCGACGGCGAGGGGATCGAACGTGTCGAACATGTGGGCGCGCAAATCGATCGACGCCTTGCAACGGGAAGCGGGCGGCGAGCACGGCGACCTGATGGGCAGTGCGGCCAGCGGTCTCAGCCGGTCGCTGTCGCTGACGAGCGTGGTGTGCCTGGGGATCGGCGCCTTGATCGGCGCCGGCATCTTCGTGCTGACCGGGCAGGCTGCGGCGGAATACGCCGGCCCGGCCATCATCCTGTCCTACATCCTGGCCGGCCTCATCTGCGTCTTCGCCGGCCTGTGCTATTCCGAGATGGCCGCCTGCTGCCCGGTCGCCGGCAGCGCCTACACCTACGCCTTCGCCACCATGGGCGAGCTGGTCGCCTGGATGATCGGCTGGGACCTCATCTTGGAGTACGCGGTGGGCGCCGTCACCGTGGCGATCGGCTGGTCGGGCTATGTCGCGAGCCTGCTCAAGGACATCGGCCTGCCGCTGCCGGGGGCGATCGCCAAGGCGCCCTTCGCTTTCGATCCACACAGCCACACCTGGTCGAGCACCGGCGCCGTGCTCAACGTGCCGGCGATGCTGATCATCGTGGCGATCAGCGCGCTTCTGGTGATCGGCATCAACGAGTCGGCGCGGGTCAACAACATCATCGTCATGATGAAGGTCGCCATCGTGCTCCTCTTCGTGCTGGCAGGCATCTGGTACGTGAAGCAGAGCAACTGGATCGTGCCCGGCAAGAACCCGGCGGGCGCCTTTCTCCCGCCCAACGACGGGCAGTTCGGCATTTATGGTCTGAGCGGGGTGCTGCGCGGGGCGGCGGTGGTGTTCTTCGCCTACGTCGGCTTCGATGCGGTGTCCACCGCCGCGCAGGAGGCCGAGAACCCGCAGCGCAACATGCCGCTCGGCATCCTGGGCTCGCTGGCCATCTGCACCGTTCTTTACGTCATGGTGAGCTACGTCATCACCGGCATCATCCCGTTCGACCGGCTCAACGATCCCGCCCCGATCGCCGTCGGCGCCGATGCCATCGGCCTGTTCTGGCTGAAGCCGATCATCAAGATCGGCGCCATCCTCGGCCTCAGCTCGGTGATCCTGGTTCTGCTGCTGGGGCAAAGCCGCGTGCTCTACGCGATGGCCCACGACGGCCTGCTGCCGCGTGCGGTGTCGACGATCCACCCGCGCTTCCACACGCCCTATGTGGTAACGATCATCATCGGCGTGCTGGTGACGGTGCTGGCCGGCCTGCTGCCGATTGGGCTGGTGGGCGAACTCGTCAGCATTGGCACCCTGTTCGCCTTCGTGGTGGTGTGCGCGGGCGTGCTGGTGCTGCGCCTGCGCGAGCCCGCCCGCGAACGCCCGTTCCGCTCGCCGGCCGTCTTCCTGGTGGCGCCGGTCGGCGCGCTGGGCTCGATCTTCGTGATGGCCGGCCTGCCGGCCGATACCTGGATACGGCTTCTCGTCTGGCTGCTGATCGGCCTAGCCATCTACCTCTTCTACGGCCGCCACCACAGCCGGATCGCGGACTGATCCGGCCGGGTTGCCCGCGTCAGGCCCGCAGCAGCGCTTCCAGGCGCACCGGCAGCTCCCGCACCCTGATGCCGGTGGCGTTGTAGACCGCATTGGCCAGCGCCGCCGAGCCGCCCACCGCGCCGAGTTCGCCGATGCCCTTGATGCCGAGCGGGTTGATCTCGCGATCCTCCTCCGGGACCATGATCACCTCCACGGTGCCGATGTCGGCGCACACCGGCACGAGATAGTCGGCGAGGTTGTCGTTGGTGTAGCGTGCCCGCCCCCGATCGATCTCCGTCGCCTCCAGCAGCCCCGAGGACAGGCCGAAGATCATCCCACCCATCAGCTGGCTGTGCGCCGTGCGGGTGTTGACGATGCGACCGGCGGCGAAGGCGCCGACGAGGCGCGGCACCCTGACCTCGCCGGTGCGGGCGTGGACGCGCACCTCCGCGAACTGCGCGCCGAACGAGAACATGATGCGGTCCTTGTCCTTGGTGCCGCCGACGATGGTGGTGTTCCCCTTGTAAAGCTTGGCCATCGCGCCGGGCTGCGAGCCGTGGGGCACGAACTCGGCGTATTCCTCCACGGCCCCGGCGTTGATCCGGCCGAAGGCCTTGGCCAGCGCCTCCGGGCCGGCACCGTCCGACACCAGCCGTCCCTCCTTCACCGGCGGTCCCTTCGAAGATTTGTCGCCGCCCTCTTCCCCGAGCCGCTTCAGGATGGCATCGCAGGCCATCACCACCGCGTTGCAGGCGCTGGCAGTGGTGATCGAGCCACCGGCGATCGGCGAGGGCGGCAGCATGGTGTCGCCCATCGTCACCTTGACCTTGCCGACATCGAGGCCGAGCCGGACGGCGGCCGTTTGCGCGATCACCGTGTAGGCGCCGGTGCCGATCTCCGCCGCTGCGGTGGCGACGTGGGCGCTGCCGTCGGCGTCGAGACGAACGCGGACCGCCGCCGGGGCCTGCTGGCTGGGATAGCACGACATGGCGCAGCCCGACCCGACCAGCCAGTCGCCATCCCGCACCTGACGCGGCTTGGGGTTGCGGCGCTCCCAGCCGAACGCCTTCGCGCCTTGCGCGAAGCACTCGGCCATCGAACGGCTGGTGAACGGCAGCCCACCGATCGGCTCCTTCATCGTGTCGTTGCGCCGGCGCAACTCGATCGGGTCCATCCCGAGTGCTTCCGCCAGTTCGTCCATCGCCGATTCCAGCGCGAACATGTAGGGCAGCTCCGCCGGAGCGCGCATGAAGCCGGGCGTCGATCGGTCGGCGTTGACCAGGGTGACGTTGCTGGCGACGTTGGCGCAGGCATACATCCGGGTGGTGGCGTCGGTGCCGTTGACGGAATAATCGTCGGGGCGCGACGTCAGCTCCCATCCCTCGTGCGACAGGGCGAGCAGGCGGCCATCGTGATCGGCGGCGAGCTTCACGCGATGCCGCGTTTCCGCCCGGAACGTCGACACGGTGAAGCCGTCCTGGCGCGAGGCGACGAGCTTGACCGGCCGCCCGAGCCTTTGCGCCGCGATCGCAACCAGAGCGGTGCGCGGCGTGATCGTGCCCTTGGACCCGAAGGCGCCGCCGACATACGGGCTTTGCGCCCGGATGCGCGACGGATCGACCTTCAGTTCCGCCGCGGCGCCGTGCTGCAGCCCGTAGACCGACTGGCTGGGCTCGTGGATGGTCAGGTTGGGACCGTCCCAGGCGCAGGTAGTGGCGAACAACTCGATCGGG
Source organism: uncultured Beijerinckiaceae bacterium (assembly GCA_937863205.1). Next base: position 13,914 of record CALMGA010000489.1, read on the forward strand.
TTGTGGTGCTGCGTCGGCGTGGCATATTCCGCCTCGATCTTCACCGGCGCGGCGGCATAGGCACCGGCGAAGTCGCCGACGTGCGGATTGTCGAACTTCTTGGCTTGATTGGCCTTGTCGAGCGGCTTTTCCGTCGCCCCCGGCGAGCCGAAGGTCGCCGACGGCGCCTCCGCCGCATAGGCGATCTTCAGCCGATGCGCTGCGTCCTGCGCCGCCTCGAAGCGGTCGGCGACGATCATCGCCACGATCTGCCCGGCGTGCCACACCTTGGCCGAGGACAGCGGCACGATGGACGTCGAGGACGGACCGCCCATCGACTTGAACTTCACCGCCGTGAGGGCGTCGCCCATGTTCTTGTGACTGTAGATGTCGAGCACGCCGTCGACCGAGCGGGCCTCGCCCTCGTCGATCGCCGTGATGGTTCCCCTGGCGATCGCGCTCATCACCAGAACGGCGAACGCCGGGTTCTTCACGGCGACGTCGGCGGCGTAGGGCGCGCCGCCCGTCACCTTGAGGCGGCCATCGACGCGGGGCACGGGCTGGCCCTGGTTGGTCTTGGGTTCGGGCGCTGCGTTGCTCATCACACCTCCATCGCGGCGGCTTCGAGAAGGGCGCGCACCAGCGTCGCCTTGCCCAGCGGCACCTTGTAGGCGTTGCCCTCGCGCGTCATCGCGCCGGCAAAGGTTGCGTCGGCGGCGGCCTGGGCGGCAGCCTCGGTCAACGCCTTGCCTTGAAGCGATGCTTCCGCCTCGCTGGCCCGCCAGGGAACGGTGGCGACGCCGCCGAGCGCGATGCGGGCGCGGCGCACGGTCTTGTCCTCGGCCAAGTCCAGCACCACCGCCGCCGAGGCCAGCGCATAGGCATAGGACGCGCGGTCGCGCACCTTGACGTAGATCGAGCGCCGGGTGTCGGCCGAGGCCGGCACCTGGATCGCCGCGATCAGCTCGCCGGGATTGAGAACCGTCTCGACGTCGGGCGTCCGGCCGGGCTCGCGATGCAACTCTGCGAAGCGGATCGCCCTGGCGCCATTGGCGCCGATGACCTCCAGCACCGCGTCGAGCGCGATCAGCGCCTGGGCGAAATCGCCGCCGTAGGTTGCGATGCATTGGTCGCTGGTGCCGAGCACGGCATGGGCGCGGTTGATCCCGTCGAGCGCGGCGCAGCCGCTGCCGGGCTGACGCTTGTTGCACTGGGCGAAGGACGTGTCGCGGAAATACGAGCAGCGGGTCCGTTGCAGCATGTTGCCGCCCAGGCTCGCCATGTTGCGCAGTCCCGAAGACGCGGCGAGCGCCATCGTTTGCGCGATCACGGGGTAATCGCGCTTCACCGTCTCGTCGGCGGCCAGCTGCGACATCCGCACCAGGGCGCCAAGGCGAAGCCCCTTAGGCGAAACGGAGATGCGGCTGGCGTCGGGATCCTTGGCGAGGGGGTTGATGTCGACGAGGCGGGCCGGCCGCATCACGTCCAGCGCCATCAGGTCGACGAGGTTGGTGCCGCCGGCGAGGAACTGCGTGTCGGAGGCAACGTGGGAAGGGCCGGTGGCGTTGCTGGCCGCGGCGACCGCCTCGCGCGGGCTCCCGGCGGTTTCATAGGCGAAGGGGCGCACCGCTCAGGCTCCCATTTTCGATTTGGCGTCGCTGATCGCGGCGACGATGTTGGGGTAAGCGGCGCAGCGGCAGAGATTGCCGCTCATGTACTCGCGGATCGCATCGTCGCTCCCAGCGTGGCCGCCTTTGATGCAGGCCACGCCCGACATGATCTGCCCCGAGGTGCAGTACCCGCACTGGAAGGCGTCGTGATCGATGAAGGCCTGCTGCAGCGGGTGCAGGTCGCCGCCCGCTCCGGCGAGACCCTCGATGGTGGTGATCTCGTAGCCCTGCGCGGCGACGGCGAGCTGCAGGCAGCTGTTCACGCCGCGCCCGTCGAGGTGGACGGTGCAGGCGCCGCATTGCCCGTGGCCGCAGCCTTTCTTGGATCCGGTCAGGCCGACGTGCTCGCGCAGGGCGTCGAGCAGCGTGGTGCGGGGATCAAGCGCGAGCTGGTGGGTTTGCCCGTTGATTCGCAGCGTCACCGGGATCAGCGGCGAGCGCGTCGCCTGCGCCTCGGGTGCCGCCTTGGCCTGGCCGCCGAAGCGGTCGGCGACGAGGGGCAGCGCCGCGCCCGTCGCGGATGCCCGCAGAAATCCGCGGCGGTCGAAGCCGCGGTCCTTGGTGTCTGACATGGATCTCTCCGCCCCGGCCACATGCCGGACGCGTCCGCCAAACCCCGCGGCGATGAGAACCGTTCCAGATCCTCACCGGGGCGTGATCGGGGCTTGAGGCTGCGACGCCTTCATCGGCGACGCCGAAGCGGTATAGATCCAGCAGGCGGCACCCATCCTCACCCCATCGGCTCCTTGCAGCGGGCGAAGGTGATCGCGCAGCACTGCCTCGGCACGGACGCGCAGCTCGGGGGGCCCATCGCGGACGAGGCCGGCCGCTGGGCCGGTGTCCATCAGCAGCGAGGTCGCCTCGTCGAGCGTGGCGCCGATCGTCAGGGCGAGGTCGACCGGGCGGCGGGCGACGGCATGGAAGCCGGCCGCCGCCAGCACCGCGCAGGTCGCTTCGCCGTCGCCCAGCGCGAAAGGCCCGGGCTCGCTGTCGAGGCTGGGGAGCGCCGGCACGATCGAGGCCAGCCAGTTGATCGGCGCCTGCATCCATTCCACCTCCGACCGCCGCCGCCACGTCAGGAAGGCAACCCGGCCGCCGGCTTTGAGGCTGCGGCGCAGGTTGGCGAAGGCCCTCGCGCGGTCGTCGAAGAACATCACGCCGAAGCGCGACACGGCAAGGTCGCGGTCGCCGCCAAAAGGATGGACCATGGCGTCGGCCAGCCGCCACTCGATCGGCGCAGCCCCGGCGAGCACGGCGCCGCGGGTGCGCGCGTGCGCCAGCATCGGCCCGGACACATCCACCGCCAGCACCCGCCCGTCCGGCCCGGCCGCCTCGGCGAGCCGCAGCGCCAGCTCGCCGCAACCGCAACCGATATCGAGAACGGAGTCGCCCGGCCGCACGGCGGCGGCGGCGAGCAGTTCCCGCGTCAGCGGCGCCATCAGCCGGTCGAGCCGCTGCTGTCCGGCGACCCACTTGGGGCCGGCGACCTCGTTCCAGTAGGTGATCTGGCCGGCATTGTCGGTCAACGCGAAGACTCCAGGGCGAGAACGTCCGAAGGGTGGCTGTGCCGAGCCGCGAGCAGGGTCTGCCCGGCCGCGGCGACGTTGCGCATCAAGGTTGGCAGCGCTTCGTCGGCGAGCCCGGTTTCCGCAACCCATCGGCAGCCGGGCGGCGCCGCGACGCCCGCTCCGACCACGGCGGCATGAACATCGAGGTGCAGCGTGAAGTGGGTAAAGCCGTGCTCCACCGGCTCGGCCGCGGTCGCAAAGGCGACCGGCAACGGCCGGCTGCCGCCCTGCGGGTCGCCATCGGCATCCCAGGCGCTGCCGGGGAATTCGGTCATGCCGCCGAGCAGGCCGCGCGCTTCGCGGGTCCGCACCAGCACCTGATCGCCTATCCGACTGGCGCGCCGGACATAGAACACCGAGCCGCAGCGCAGCGGCCGCTCGGCGCGTGGCGGACGCACCGGCAGCTCGTCCTGCCGGCCGGCGCACCGGGCGAGGCAGCCATCGGCGAGAGGGCACAGGGCGCAGACCGGCCGGCGCGGCACGCAGATCGTGGCGCCGAGATCCATCATCGCCTGCGCGTAGTCGCCGCAACGACGATCGGGGGTGCGCGCGGCGGCGTGGGCGCGGATCGCCGGCCGGCTGTCGCGGATCGGCGCGGCGAGGGCGTGGAGGCGGGTGATGACCCGCTCGACGTTGCCGTCCACTACCACCGCCCGGCGCCCGAAGGCGATCGCCGCCACCGCCGCCGCCGTGTAGGGGCCCACGCCGGGTAGGGCGAGCAATTCCGCCTCCGTGTCGGGAAAGCGTCCGCCGCGCTCGGCGACGAGCTTGGCGCAGGCGTGGAGGTTGCGCGCCCGTGAATAGTAGCCGAGCCCGGCCCAGCGCCGCATCACCTCCTCGACCGGCGCCGCCGCGAGGTCGCCGACGTTCGGCCACAGCGACAGGAAGGTGGCGAAATACCCCTTCACGGCGGCAACGGTGGTCTGCTGCAGCATCACCTCCGAGAGCCATACGGCATAGGGGTCGACGGGCGCGCCGGGCTCGCCGCGCCACGGCAGCCGCCGACTATGGCGGTCGTACCACGCGAGCAGGCGCGCGGCCTGTTCCGCCGCGCCCGCATTCGCGCTACCCTCCTCCGCCATGGCCAACCCGCCCTCCTCCCGCTTTTCATCCGGTACGCGAGC
>CALMGA010000490.1 GCA_937863205.1 uncultured Beijerinckiaceae bacterium
GCCTTGGCCGATGGGTCGGACGCCGCCTGGATCGGTGGGCGAGGCGATGACGGCCTGGTCGCGCGGGGCGCCCGCAAGGCGCCAGTGCGACCGCGTTGCGGCAGGTCGCGTCTATCACATGCCTCTCACGGTTCGACTTCGGTCAGGACCGATGTGCCCGCCTCAGCCGATACGCAGCATCGCCACCCGCGTGCGCAAGGCACAGCCCGCTTGTCGCGGGGCATCTGAGTGTGCAGAGCTTCGTCGATGCTCGCGCGCGCAACCCTCACCGTTTCCATCACTCCCGAGCAGGAGGCCCTGTACGCGCCTGCGTGGCGTCCCGCCGCTATGCCAGTGCGAGCGAAGTCGTGCGCGCGGCCCTGCGTCTGCTTGAGCGCGACAAAGACAGGCCCGCGTCGCCGAGGCCAGGGCAAAGCGTGACGGCTCGTGCCTGACGCCCTGGATCAGCGGTCAGCCTTTCTCGCCGGCGGCGGGGAGATGGGCAGGCTGATGCGCGCTCACGATTGGGCGGCGACCCCGCTCGGCCCGCCCGGAACCTGGCCCGCGACGCTGAAGACGATGGTGTCGGTGGTTCTCAACTCGGCGCTGCTCGGCACGGTCCTTTGGGGGCCCGAGCTGCGCATGTTCTACAACGACGCCTATGTTCCCGCGCTGGGCGAGCGGCATGGCCTCGCGCTCGGTCGCCCTATCGCGGCGGTCTGGGGCGAGGTGTGGGACAGGCTCGCCCCTTCGTTCCTGCCGGTGATGAACGCGGGCGAGGCCGTCTTCGAGCGCCGGCTCGAACTGCCATTGACCCGGCACGGCACGTCGGAGCTGACGTACTGGAACTACAGCGTCAGCCCGATCCGCGACGAGGACGGCACCATCGTCGGCCTGCTCAACCAAGCCATCGAGGTCACCGGTGAAGTGCTGGCCGAGCGGGCATCGCGGGCCACCGGACTGCGCCAACGTCGTCTCCTGCAACAAATGCCGGGCTTCGTCGGCGTCCTCACCGGGCCCGACCACGTTTACGAGTACGTCAACGACAGCCTGATCGCGATCGCCGGAACGCGGGATTTCATTGGCCGGAGCATCCGCGAGGTCTTTCCGGAGCTTGCCGGGCAGGGCCTGTTCGAGAAGCTCGACGAGGTCTACGCGACGGGCGAGCCATTCATCGCACGCGCCATGCCGGCTCGTCTCGCCAACGAGCACGAGGACCGGTACTTCGACTTCATCTATCAGCCGATCCACGATGGTGAGGGCGCGGTGTCCGGCATCTTCGTGGGCGGCTACGAGGTCACCGAGCAGAACCGCACGGCCCTTGCGCTGCAGAACCTCAACGCCGACCTGGAGCGCAAGGTCACGGAACGCGCCCTGGCGCGAGGCCGCACCTGGCAGGTCAGCCCCGACCTCCTGGTCGTGATCAACGTCGACGGTTTCTTCGAGGCGTTCAATCCCGCCTGGACGACCGCGCTCGGCTGGTCCGAAAAGGAACTCGCCAGCACCGCCTTCACCGCCTTCGTCCACCCCGACGATCAGGCCGCCACGCGAACCGTCTGGTTGAATGCGGTCGAGCGCGGATTGCCGGCTCTCCGTTTTGAAAACCGGTACCGGCACAAGGATGGCGGGTGGCGTTGGCTGTCGTGGGTCGGCGTTCCCGATGATGGCAAAGTATACTGTTCAGCGCGCGACGTCACCGCCGACAAGGAACAGTCGAGCGCCCTCTTGCAGGCCCAGGAAGCCCTGCGTCAGTCGCAGAAGATGGAGGCGGTGGGCCAGCTCACGGGTGGCGTGGCGCACGACTTCAACAACCTGCTCACCGTCATCAAGTCGTCCACCGACCTGCTCAAGAGACCCAGCCTCGGCGAGGAACGACGCATCCGCTACATCGGTGCGATCTCCGACACGGTGGATCGGGCGGCCAAGCTCACCGGCCAGCTCCTCGCCTTCGCCCGACGACAGGCCCTCAAGCCCGAGGTGTTCGCCGTTGGCGACAGCGTGCGTGGCCTGGCCGACATGATGCGGACGCTGACCGGCTCGCGCGTGCAGATCGTCACCGAGCTGCCGGACGTGCCCTGCTACGTCAACGCCGATGCCAGCCAGTTCGACACCGCGCTCGTGAACCTCGCCGTCAACGCCCGCGACGCGATGAGCGGCGAGGGCAGGATCACCATCGCGGTGGCGGCGGTCGAGGGCATTCCGGCGATCCGCTCGCATGCGCCCATCAACGACCCTTACGTGGCGGTCTCGCTCAGCGACACCGGGACCGGCATTCCGCCCGAGATGATCGAGCGCATTTTCGAGCCGTTCTTCACCACCAAGGGCGTCGGCAAGGGCACCGGGCTTGGCCTCAGCCAAGTATTCGGGTTCGCCAAGCAGTCCGGCGGCGACGTCACCGTCGCGAGCACAATGGGCGAGGGCACCAGGTTCACGTTCTATCTCCCGCGTGTGGCTGCGCCCTCGAAGTCTCAAGCCAACGAGGACGTCGAGGCGCTGGTCGATGGACAGGGCACGTGCGTGCTGGTGGTCGAGGACAACGTCGATGTCGGCACCTTCGCCGTGCAGACCTTGAGCGACCTCGGTTACACGTCCGTGCTCGCGGTGGATGGCATGGCAGCACTCGCCGAACTGGCGAAAGACCCTGATCGCTTCGACGTGGTGTTCTCCGACGTGATGATGCCGGGCATGAGCGGGATCGACTTGGGGCAGCAGATCCGTCGCCTGTACCACGACCTGCCGGTAGTGCTGACCTCGGGCTACAGCCACGTGCTTGCGCAGAACGGCACCTACGGCTTCGAGTTGCTGCACAAGCCGTACTCGGTCGAGCAGCTCTCGCAGATGCTGCGCAAGGCGGTTTCGTGGCAGCGGCAGCAGCGCAAGCATCTGCCTGCCGGAGCACCGTGAAAGGTTTGCCTTGGGCCGATCGCGTTGACAAGCGCATTGTGCGATCGGTCCGGAGCTATGCGGGAAAGTGGGTGACGACGGTGATTTGAAGGCGGCGTATCGAGG
>CALMGA010000491.1:0-2847 GCA_937863205.1 uncultured Beijerinckiaceae bacterium
CAGCCACGCCCATTTCCATGTCACCGCGATGGACTCCCGCGATGTCCGCCGCTTCTTTTCCGACAATTCCAGGCACATCCTCGGCGCCATCAACGATGGCCTGCGCTCGGGCTCGCACCTCGGCCTGAGCAAGCTGCGCGGCCCGGTCGGCGTTTGATCCCCAGCGATGGTCAACCTATCCGGGGTCAACCTCCTGCCGGCCTCCGGCGAGTGGGTCTACGACACGATCCCGCATCGCTCCCAGCAGGTGACGCAAACGGCGCCGGTGGTCGCCAACCTCATCGCCGCCCCGGGCGGCTCATGCACGGACTACAGCCTTTCGCTCGACCAGCTCCAGGCCCAGCACCCCGAGTGCACCACCGTGGCGCTGGTTGTCGCCTGGTTCGGCTCGGCGACCGACGCGACCCAATGCAAGGTCTATCCCTCGACCACCTACATCGGCGGCTCGTCGGACGCCCTGGTCAACGGCGCCTGGAGACCAGACCCGTGGCGCTGCTCCGGGCTGACGCAAGGCTCGCCCGGCCTCATCCCGATCTCGGAGTCAGGCGGCAGCTTCACCTACGGCGGCACGCCGGCCGACGGCAGCGTGGTGCGCTGCCTCCGCGATCTCAAGGCGCGCGGCCTGCGGGTGGTGTTCTACCCCTTCCTGCTGATGGACTGCGCGGGCTACCCCTGGCGCGGGCGCATCGGCTTCGCCGGGGCGGACGTGTCCGCTGCCGCCGGCGCGGCGGCGACGGGCTTCCTCGGGCAGGCCGCCGCCGCGCAGTTCACCCGCGACGCGACCAACCTGACGGTTGCCTACGGCGGTTCGCCGACCGACTACACCTATCGCCGGATGATCCTGCACTACGCCAACCTGTGCGTGGTGGCCGGCGGCGTCGACCTGTTCCTCATCGGCTCGGAGCTGCGCGGGCTGGAAAGCCTGCGCGGCCCGGCCTGGACCCCCACCGGAACCCTCGCCAACGGCTGCGCGACCTGGGACTATCCCTTCGTCGCCGGCCTCGCGCAGCTCGCCGGCGACGTGCGCGGCGTCTTCGACGGCGCCGGCCTGGCGCGGGACGCCGGCAACCTGCACAACCTCATCGCCTATTCCGCCGACTGGTCGGCGTGGATGGGCGCCCAACATCCCGGCGGCGTGTGGCCGCATCTCGACAGCCTGTACGCCTCGCCGGCGATCGACCTGGTCAGCTTCGACAATTACCTGCCGCTGTCGGACTGGACCACCGGCGGCGGCGGCCTCGACGCGGCGAACTGGCAGGTGCCGGCGCCCGCGAACTGGCCGCCGACGGCGACGCAGATGAGCGGCCTCGGCCTGACCGGAGCTCCCGCCCTGCACTCGAAGGCCTACCTGAAGGCCAACATCGAGGGCGGCGAGAAATACAGCTGGTTCTATTACGATTCCAACAACGACGGCCGCGGCGCCGACCCCGGCGGCTCGGAGCTGGCGGTGTCGCGGCCGCAGGGCGACCGCCTCGCCCAGGCGCGCTCGCCCTACCTGGCGGGGCAGCAGCTCCTCGCCAACAAGATGCTGCGTTGGTGGTGGAACAATCCGCACCGCCCGGTCTACGATAGCGGCGACGGACAGGGGCAAATCCCGCGCGGTCCACCGACCCAGTGGATCGCGCAGTCCAAGCCGATCACCTTCGCCGAGGTCGGTTTTCCCTCCACCGATCGCTGCACCAACCAGCCCAACGTCTTCTTCGACCCGAAGTCGAGCGAAAGCGTCACGCCGTTCTGGTCGGTTTGGCGGACAACGGAGGGAGATGGCTGGGCGCCGCTGCGCGACGACGCGCTGCAGCAGCTCGCGCTGCAGGCCGTCACCGAATACTGGACCACCGACGGCAACAACGCCGTCTCGCCGGCTGGCGTGAAGATGATCGAGCCGGCCTTCATGTCGGCGTGGAACTGGGACGCGCGGCCGTTTCCGGCGTTTCCCCAGTTCGGTTCCGTTTGGGGCGACGCCGGGAACTGGGCAGCCGGCACCTGGATCGGCGGCAAGGGGCCGTTCGTCGCGCCGACCCCGGCCGACCCGCCACCGCCGCCGCCGAGCAGCATTCCCGGGTTTCCCGCCCTCGCCGGCCAAGCTCCGTCGGCGCGCTACCGGCCGATCTTCGCGACGCAGGCGGCAGCCCACGTTTCCGGGCGCGACAGCCGCGCCGCCCGCCGCGCATCGCTGCGCTGGCGCATCGAACTCAGCTTCGACTGGCTGCGCGCCGATGCGGCCGGGGAGCTGCAGGCGCTGGCCTCGACCTTCGTCGCGGCTCAGGGGCAGGACGGGCTCGTGCTCGTCGCCGTGCCGCCCGAACTCGGCCAGGGCGCGACGCTGCTGTGCCGCTTCGCCGACGATCATCTCGACCTGGAGGAATTCATGGCGCGGCTTTGGCAGACGCGAACGGTGACGCTGCTGAGCGTGGCCGGCTGATGGCGAGCCCGCCGTCCTTCCCGATCCTGCCCGGCCAGGGCTGGTCCGTGCACAAGCGGCCGAGCTTCTCGACCCGCGTGGCCTCGCACGTGTCCGGCCGCGAGGTGCGCCGGGCCAACTACGCCGCGACGCTCTACGAATTCGAGCTGACGTTCGACGGTTTGGCATCGACCGGCTTTCCCGGCCTCGGCGGCACCTCGCTGCAGACCCTGCTCGGCTTCTTTCTCGCAGCCCAAGGCCAGTTCGGCACCTTCCTCTACAGCGATCCGACCGACAACAGCGCCACCGCCCAGTTCCTCGGCACCGGCGATGGCGTCACGACGAGCTTCACCTTCGCCCGCGCGATCGGCGGCGTCGCCGAGCCGGTCGGCTGGGTGACGAGCCTCGGCGCCGTTTATCTCGCCGGCACCGCGCAGCCCGCCGCG
>CALMGA010000491.1:2857-3259 GCA_937863205.1 uncultured Beijerinckiaceae bacterium
GGCCAGTCGCACCTTCGCCACCGCGCCGCCGGCCGGCACCGCCGTCACCGCCGATTTCACCTACGCCTTCGTGTGCCGCTTCCTCGACGACCAGGAAGACTTCGAGAACGTCCTCGCCGGCCTTTGGCGGCTCGGCAGCCTCAAGTTCAGGAGCGTGAGAACATCAAGATCAAGCCTCTTCTTCTCGCCGGCCTCCTCGGCGCGGCGCAGCCGGCCCTGGCCTCGTGCCGCATCGCCGGCGATTGCATCGCGCTCGGCCTCGGCCAGGTGCTGCGCGGGTGCGGCACGGATGCCAAGGTGGGCATCCCCGCGGCGGCCGTGGTGGCGCGGGCACGCCCGGGCGGCGCCGACGTGCTGATCGTGTCGGCCGGCAGCAACGACGTCCCGCGCGGCCTGCCGGCC
>CALMGA010000492.1 GCA_937863205.1 uncultured Beijerinckiaceae bacterium
GGCGGGTCGGGATGCCCGGCTCAATGCCTCGCTGTTTCCGCCGCTGCCGCGCGGGCGGACTGGAGGGGCCGCGGGCGCCGGCCGTGCGGCGCGGACGCAGCCGGGGACGGCCCCGGCCCGGACGCGGCACCGCCCCTTGTCCACCACCGCCTTCAGCGCGGCCTGCTCGTGGCGCTCGCCCGCCGTCAGCACCGCCGCCATCGGCTTGCCGCCGCCTTCTGCCCGCAGGTGCAACTTGGTGGAAACTCGCCCTGGCTGCGCCCCAGCGCCTCGCCCGCGCCCTCCACCGTCGCCTCACCCCTCGATGGCGCCGATCCGGCGGGCGCCGGCGGCATGCTGGTGGGCGCGCACCACCGTGGCGTCCACGAAGCACAGGTCCCAATCCAGGGCGCCGCAGACGTCGGCCCGCGCCTGCAAGCGCCTGAGCACCCGGTCAAACACGCCGGCCTGCCGCCAGCGGTCGAACCGGCTCGACACCGTGCCGGGCGGCCCAAAGCGGGCCGGAAGATCCGCCCAGGGCCGCGCCGGTGCGCAGCACCCGCAGCATGCCGTCGAGAACGCGGCGGTGGTCCTTGGCCGGCCGACCCGTCCGTGGCTTTTGCGCCGACAGCACTGGGGCGATCTGATCCCAATCTTGGCCGGGCGCTGCAGCTTCAGCACCGGTTCGAACAGTTCATCCTTGCTCAGGCGCTCCAGATCACCACGGCTCATGCCGACACGGGATCAGCACTCGTTACAATGTGCAAGCACCCCGTATCAGGTCGGGTCGCAACCGCGCCGCTGCCGATCGCGGACAACCCCGTGGGTAATTACCTTGGCGCAGACCCTGTTCGCATGACGGCCGAAGAGGTCTTCCAATGCATGCTCGTAGATCATCGGCTCGCACAGTAGGGGCTGACGACATCCCCGCCACGCTCCCACGCGAGCATCTGCGGACCGTACGGCTCCTGAAGTTTGGCGAGGAACTCGGCTTGCTCGCGCGGGAGTTCGACGTCGTCATCCCCATCGGCGGTCATCCACGCTCGCACGGACGTCTCGTGCGCTTCATCGGCCGAGGCGAGGGTCTTGAGGTCGAACTCGTCCTCACGCTCGTCGAAGAACTCGCGGTAAACGTCGCCGGCGAGCGCGATCACCTGCTTGTGGGTCAGCTTGGTTCCGGAGTGCGGGACGCTGCCGTCCGCCCCTGCCACGACAAGCGCTCCGACTTTGGCAACCGGCGCGGCGGGGTTGCAGCGAAGAGCGTCGAAGTGGGCGAGAAGAGCGGCGTGGCGATGGTGTACCGCGCCCTGGCTTCGCGTCGATCCTTGGTGCGCAGGGACAGCATCACCTTGTCGGACGCCTTCACGGTGGCTGCCGCGGATCCGACCGGCAGGCTGAAGCGGGTCCCGGCCACCACCGTCACGAGGTCTGCCGGCATGCGGACGTTGAGCTGGAAGACGCCGCTCGGGCGGGTAGTCGGACCGGGCATCCTGAGGATCATCGGATGAGACCGCTGGGTGAGAGCGGCGCAGCGTAAGCCCCTGTTTTGACAAAAACTTCTTGACAATCCGCTAGGATTGCGTGGTGCCCAGGAAAGGATTCGAACCTCCACGATGAAGCCTAAGCACCTATACCTACTAGCGCAGAGTGGCTATCGATGGGTGAATGTGTGGGACCCTTATGTTGGACCAATCAGCGGCCTTGAAAAGTGCTTTCCGAGCCGACCGAAGGCGTAGGCCAAGTGCTGCCTGTCCGTTTCGGAGCGTATTAACTGCTAAACCAGTTATGAATACTTTGGCAGCTATCAACCGTTTTCATCGAAAACTCGACTGTCACGGCAGCAAATTGGGATTGCTCGCACGCATCGAAAGGCAAGGAACGACCCGGATGTTGGACGGCGGCGCGCTCCGCGGGTTGCCACGCGTCAGACTGACAAGATAGCCTACGGCGCGACAGGCTACGCCGATCGACCTGCGAGACGACCGATGTCCGCGAGCTACTTCGTCAATGCCAAAACCGAACGGAGCAGCATGATGGTCGGCGCGGCCGACAGCGCCGACGCGCTCAGGCGAGCCCGCGAGATGATCGGGGCACGCTTAACTGTTTCGATCACGGACGGCGACGGCGTGACCTATTCGGTTGCTGAGTTCGAGGCGTTCTTGAGCGGCTACACCGCCGCCGAGCGCGGCGAGCCGGATCAGGGTCAGGCGCCGCTGAACCCGTGATGCTGGGCAAGGACGACGTCGAACACTTCCTGCTCAGTGGGATGATTGCCAGGGCCGAGAGTAACCCTTGCCGAGAGCAGGAGGGCTGACTACCCCGGTCTAGAGCATCGGACCGAAAAGTGCGCAGCGGTTTTCGGACAAATCCGATGCGGCACAGCGACTTAGAGCATCGAACCGGATCCGATTTCGGGTCCGGTGCTCTAGAAGCGGTTCGGGTGGAAGCGTTGCTGGCCGAGCTCCTTGACGAGCGTCGAGCCATTCTGGAAGGCATGATGCAGATGCCGTTCGAGCCGGCAAGACGCGATGACATCAGATCGCTACGCCAACATCCTCCTGCGAGCACAGTCGGACAAGGGCGCGACGACCGTCGGCATTGGCAGCGCCAGAGAGGCGCTGGATAAACTGAGCACGCTCAGGCAGTTCGGCTTGAAAAGCGTCAACGTCACCGACCGGAAGGGCGCGTTCTGGACGATGCGGCCTTGCTGCGGCTTGCCGAATTGGAGGGATTCGAAAGGTCACCCTGATCAGCGATGGCCATGATGGCAGACGAAGACGAGGCGCTCGGATCCGACTTCGCCAAAGTGGCTGAGACACGCGCGCCCAAGGAGGAGCTGGCCGCCGACCGCGAGGACACGTGTACCAGGATCGGCCCCGAAATTCAGGCCAGCAGGACGTCGAGCGAGAAGCGTCACGTCATCGTACCAGCTGCCTCGCGTGCCGGTCACGATCATCGTCCGGTAGACCGGGACGTTCTCAAGCAACAATCAAATCCTTGATGCGACTGGCCAGCGCTTCCATCGCGAACGGCTTGGTCATGATGTGCATGCCGGGGTCGAGGTGGCCGTGGTTCAACACGGCGTTCTCCGCGTAGCCGGTGATGAACAGCACCTTCAGCTCCGGCCGTGCCACCCGCGCCGCATCCGCTACCTGCCGTCCGTTCATGCCGCCGGGCAGGCCGACGTCGGTGACCAGCAGGTCGATGCGAACGTCCGACTGCAGCACCTTCAGACCCGATGGTCCGTCCGCCGCTTCGATCGCCGCGTAACCGAGCTCCTCCAGGATCTCCGTCACCAGCATGCGCACGGTCGGCTCGTCGTCCACCACCAGCACGGTCTCGCCAGCCATCGCGCGCGGCGCGTCAGCCAGCTCGGGTACGGCCTCGACCTCCTCGGTCGCGTCGATATGTCGGGGCAGGTAGAGGCATACCATCGTGCCGCCGCCCGGTTCCGAATAGATGCGGACTTGCCCGCCCGACTGGCGCGCGAAGCCGTAGATCATCGACAGGCCAAGCCCGGTGCCCTGACCGATCGGCTTGGTCGTGAAGAACGGGTCGAAAGCCTTGGCGACCACGTCGGGCGGCATGCCGGTGCCGGTGTCGGATACGCAGAGCGACACGTACTGGCCGGGCGGCAGCTCGCGCTCGTGCGCGGCGCGGGCGTCGAGCCAGCGGTTACCGGTCTCGACCGTGAGCCGCCCGCCATCCGGCATGGCGTCGCGGGCGTTGATGCACAGGTTGAGTAGCGCATTTTCCAACTGCGGCGGGTCGACGAGGGTCGACCACAGCCCCCCGGACGCGACGGTCTCAAGCTCGATCGCCGGCCCGATCGTCCGGCGCACAAGATCCTCCATGCCAGCGACGAGGCGGTTCACGTCGGTCGGCTTAGGAGCGAGCGTTTGCCGGCGCGAAAAGGCGAGAAGGCGGTGCGTCAGGGCGGCAGCGCGGTTGGCCGCACCCTGTGCCGCGACGGTGTAGCGATCGATGTTGGCCAGGCGCCCCTGTGCGATGCGCGTCGACAGCAGGTCGAGGCTGCCGGTAATTCCGGTGAGCAGGTTGTTGAAATCGTGCGCCAAGCCGCCGGTCAGCTGGCCGACCGCCTCCATCTTCTGCGATTGGCGGAGCGCCTCTTCCGTTCGCCGCAGCGCGGTGACGTCGCGGCCTACGATGTGGAACAGAGCGCCGTCCGGGCTGGCGTTCCACATGATCGCGCGCCGGCCGCCATCGGCGTGCACGACGTGATGGAGGAAGTCGGCGACGGTCTCGCCGGCCGCGAGCCTGCGAACGACATCGCCCGTTTCTTCGTGGTCGGCAGGGTCGACGATTTCGATGAACGGCCTGCGCAACAGCTCGCCCTCGCTCCAGCCAAGCATGCGGGTCCAGGCCGGGTTGACCGATTTTAGGTAGCCATCGTGCCCTGCGGTGCCCATCAGGTCGTTGGTGGTGCTCCACACGCGGTCACGCTCGCGGGTGCGCGCCTCGACTTCCTCTTCCAGTCTCGCGTTGAGCCGGGCCAGCTCGGCCGCCTGCCGCCGCTGGTCGTCGATGTCCGTGTTGGTTCCGACCCAGCTGGTGATCTGACTATGAGGACCGAAGACCGGCTCGGCACGGGCCAGGAACCAGCGATAGACGCCGTCGTGACGACGGATGCGGAACTGTGCCTCATAGACCGCGCCGTTCGTCACGGCATTCGCCCAGGCCGCGCCCGCGGCGGCAAGATCGTCGGGGTGGACGACCCGTCCCCAGGCCTCGGCACCGTTCATGGAACCGCCTTCGGCGCCGGCGTACTCGTAGACCTGGTCGTTGAACCAGTAGAAATGTCCGTTGGGGCGAACTGCCCAGACATGATTGGGCATGGCCTGGGCGAAGACGCGGAACTGTTCCTCGCTGTCGCGGCGGCTGGCCTCGGCGCGGATGCGCTCGACGGCTGAGCGGGTCCGTTCCGCGATGTTACGGGCGAAATCAATGTCCAGTTCGGTCCAGGCGCGTGCTTCCGCACAATTGACGAACAGGAGCGCCACCAGCCGTCCCTGTTCGAGAACGGGAAGGTTCAGCAAAGCCCGTGCGCCGATGGCCCGAAGGGCTGCGGCGTCGGCGCTGGTGCGGGGATCAAGCTCAGCGTTCGCGATGATCACGATCTCGCCGCGACGGAGATCCTCGATGTAGGAACCGTAGTCCCGCATGCGGTGCCGGCCCGCAATGGAGGGGATGCCAGCTGTCGTCCAATCGCGAGCGACCTCGACCGTGTCGCCATCGTCGCTGACGGTGCCGTAGCCGACACGATCCGCACCGAGCACCTCGCCGATGAGCGAGGCCGCGACGAACGAGATAGCCGCTAAGTCGGTCGTGTCGCGGAGCCGATCGTTGAGCGTCAGCAGGGCGTCGCGCCGGGCGTCGGCGAGCTTCCGTTCGGTCACCTCGACGAAGAGAATTGCGAAACGATCGTGCTCCAGGGCAAAGGCTCGCCCTTCATACCAACGACCGAGTGCTCCGACCCGGCGCGTGAACGTCGCCGACCGCCCGGTGTCGACGACGGCGGCCATCTCATCAATCCAACTCTCCTCGATGTCGGGGATGAGCTCGCGTACCGTGCGGCCGACCGCTCGGTCGGGCTCGATGCCCACCATGCTCGTCCAGGCCGGGTTCACGTCGAGGTAACGCCAGTCGGCAACACCGCCGTCCCGCCCTCGTACGACTTCACCGAGGACGAAGCCCTCCTGCAGCTTCTCGAACAATCCACGCCAGTGCGCCTCGGCGTTCAGGGTCGCCTGATCCGCGTCGCGAAGTTCGGAGATGTCGCGCGAGGTGGACAGCAGCTTCGACGGCCGTCCGTCGACGTCGAGGATCGCGGTGACCTGGACGTCCCACAGCTTGGTCGTGCCAGCCATCGTGTCGCTCAAGCCGCGGAAATGCCCGGTGCCGCCGGCCCTGGCGGCCTCGACGGCAGCCTTGGCATCGGCGTTCAGCGGGCCCTGCCAGAAGTCGGTCCAGGTGCAGCCCTTGATCGCGTCGAAGTCGCCGACCTCCATCAGGCGCTGACCACCATCGCTCATGAACTCGAGCCGGCCGTCCAGGTCGAGGATCTTGATGCAGTCGGCCGACGCGGCGAGGATGCTGTTCAGGAACTCGGCATCAGCCCGTTGCTTCTCCGCTGCGAGACGCTGCTCGGTGCGGTCGCGCAGGACTTTGACGAAGCCTTGCACCAAGCCGGCCTCGTCGCGGAGCGGCATCATCTCTCCGTTGGCCCAGAACGACGTGCCATCCTTGCGGAGGTGCCAACGCTCGTCGTTGCCGCGCCCCAGCGTCAGGGCGTTCTGCATCTCGGCCTGCGGAACGCCGTTGCGGCGGTCGTCCATGGTGAAGAAGGTGCTGGCGGGACGGCCCAGCATCTCCGCCTCGGTCCAGCCAAGGGCGCGACGGGCACCCTCGCTCCAGAAGGTGACGAGTCCGTCGAGATCCATTGCAATGATGGCGTAGTCGACGACGCTCGCCAGGATCAGTGCGGATTGATCTCCCGCAATCGCGCGTGCCGGCAGGGCGGCTTGCGCCTGCGTCCGCTGGGACCTTTCGACACTCATGGATGCTGACCGTCGACCACCCGCTGCGAGTCCGGGCGTACCCGCCGGGGTCGTTGTTCCATCAGCAGTCCCAGGCTGGCACGCACGACTTCACTGGCGCTGCCGTAGCGACCCGTCGCGACCTCCCCGGCGACGAAGGCCGCCAATTCGACAGTCATGGACACGTTTATGGGAATGCGCTTCGACATGCCGGGGCTGTACCCCGCGCCTGATGCCAGTGCTAGTCTGTGGCACAGCTGCCACGCGGCTTGCTCGCGACGTACTTCGCCGCATTGCCGCGGGTCAGATTATTTCCGCTGCAGCTTGAACGTCCGCCACATCAGGGGTCACGTTCGGAACCAGTCGGACCGCCCCTCACCCAATCCGGACGGAGGAGCTTCGATCACTTTCGTCTATTTTCGCGAGAAGACCACTCAGTCCTGAGCAGCCGGGTTCGGCGTAAGTGTCCGTCC
>CALMGA010000493.1 GCA_937863205.1 uncultured Beijerinckiaceae bacterium
TCGCCGCCTGGCTGACCGGCGATCACCAGATCTGCAGCATGGTGCGCGTGCCCACCGTCGAGGAGGAAGATGCCAAGCGACCGCATCGCGAGCGGGAGCGGCTCGTTCAGGACAGGTTGCGCATCGAGAACAGGATCGAGGCACTCCTCTTCACGCAAGGCGTCCGGAAGCGGCCGTCGCTGCGCTCGTGGGACCGCGACATGGCCGCGTTGCGTACCGGGGACGGCCGGGTGCTGCCGCCGTTCCTGCGAAGCGAGCTCAACCGGCTGCGACGCCGGCTCGTCCTGGTTCTCGAGCTGATCCGCGAACTGGAGGCCGAGCGCACCCGATCGGCCGAAGAGAACAGGGATGACGCGAAGATGCGGAAGGTGTCTGCGCTGCAGCACATTCGAGGTGTTGGCCCGAACTTCGCCGGCGTGCTGGTCCATGAAGTGCTGTACCGCAGCTTCACCAGTCGCCAGCAGCTGGCCAGCTACGTCGGCATCGCGCCGATGCCCCACCAGAGCGGCACCATGGATCGCGACCGGAGCATCAGCCGGGCCGGCAACCAGAGGGCGCGTACGACCTTGATCCAAATGGCTTGGCTGTGGCTGCGCTATCAGCCCGACAGCGCGCTCGCCGTCTGGTTCCGCACGCGCGTTGGCACCCTGCAGGGCCGTTCGCGCCGGATCGCCATTGTGGCGATGGCGAGGAAGCTGCTGATCACGCTCTGGCGCTTCGTCGAGACCGGCCTTGTCCCCGATGAGGTCATCGTGGGCAGCGCGACAGAAGCTCAAGCCTGACATCCACGGGATTGCCGAGACCGTCGCTGGCCTCGGCGGTGCGGGAAAGAGCGACCGTTTTCGTTTTGGGCGACGGTGATCCGCCGCGTTTCAGGTTGGTCGCACTTTGCCGGGGCAACGCCTCGTGCATGAGGCATCTTGGTGCGAGGTCGTGCTGCCTCGACCGCATGTAAGGTGACGCAGCTGCTGCTGCACAGTGAACCCCGCCCCGGACCTGCACCCAACACCCTCGTCGATCAGCAGAAGGATCCATGTCGAAGGACGGTTGACAGCTGAACCCTCATGTAAGGACGAGATGCGCATCGGCCAGAAGAACGGCCTCGTCCGGCAGTGGGCGCGCAAGGGCTCGCGGCCCCGCCAGCCCGCCGACCAGCGCTATGAGAACGCCTACCTGTTCGGCGCCGTATGCCCGGCGCGCGGCGTTGGCGCAGGGCTGGCGATGCCGTACGCCGACACGCAAGCCATGCAGCTCCACCTCGACGAGATCAGCCGCACGGTGCGGCGGCGGGCGCATGCCGTGCTGCTGCTCGGCCGAGCGGGATGGCACACCACCGGCGACCTCGTGGTGCCAAAGAACGTCAGCCTGGCCTTTCTGCCGCCGCGGGCGCCCGAGCTGAACCCGTCGGAGAACATCTGGCAGTACTTGCGGGCGAACTGGCTGTCAAACCGCGTCTTCGACAGCTACGAAGCGATCATCGACGCCGCTTGTGACGCCTGGAACAGACTCACCAGGCAGCCTAACACCATCACATCCATCGCCAAACGCGAGTGGGCTCACATAGGTCAAAGATGACGGCCGTTGGTATAAGTTACAAGCAGGTTGAGGGCTGAAGATGTGTATCGACTTCGAGTGCGACATCGATACATGTCTATGGGTCGCCGGCATCAACTATCGATTGCTTCGCCGAACCTACTTGCTGGAGATAACATGGATCGGCGGACAATCAATCTCGACGACATCGAACATCGTCATCGCTGGAGGGGCCTTCGATCGCTGACGCTGCCATATCGCCGCTGGTGTCTTTTGCCAACGTCGGATGTGGTCCAAATTCCTATGCTCTACCATGTACACCAGCGCGTTGGCTGCGACCTCTTGAGCCCTCGTCACAAGATCAGGAAGCCTCACCTTTGCACTTGCCAACAAAGAGAAAATCGAAGCTGAAGGCCTCTCGTCATCATCATCGCAGGTGATATCTGGATCCATCACGTTCCAACCGATCCTGCTGGTGCTGAATTCACCCTGCCGTCCGACGATCTCTTCAAAACGCACCAATCCAGGATGATCGATGTTTCCTGGAGGATCGTGGTCCGCCATGGTCGAGATCCGAACAAAAAGCGCTTTGACTTCGACATTCGCACCAAGATCGAAGCTGCCGGGCGGGCAATCAATGCAGACGAACTTCCTTTCCGAGAAGAGCTCTTTAATAAATGGCACATCGCGGCCCGTCGGAACCTCGGCTGTCAAGAGTCGGCCGAAGGCCGGCGTGATGCGCGTCACGAGGCAATGAGGTGTGCCGGAGGGCACATAGAATGGAAGGAGATCGGCAATGAAGCGCGTGCTTCTCTCGACGCTTGCGCTCTCATAGCCACTGCTCGGGCGCTTGAGGAACCTGAGACAGAGCGTCTCGAATACTACGTTGACCGAAGGGACGTCTGCCGTCGGATAATCCAGAAGAGTCCCAGTGTACATCCAGTCTGAAAAATCGTCCAGCCACGTAAGCATCTCTCCCTCCCGATATATTGTTTTCTT
>CALMGA010000494.1:0-4603 GCA_937863205.1 uncultured Beijerinckiaceae bacterium
CTTCTCTCGGCTCTGCACGTGCTAGCCTTGCGCGATTCAGGATTTCGCGAATGGAAGCGCTATTCGATCGGCAGCGTCCTTCGAGAGGAGTTGCTGCCTTCGATCCAAGTGCTGATTACCGATCCGAGCGTACCGTTTGGATTGCGATCGATGCTCCTCGAGGCTCTCGGCGGTTCCAGGCTTGCGGAGCAACTCGCTCCCGAGCTGCGATGCCTGATGCTGGACACCGGAGAGGTCTACGCGCTCCGCTTTCATGCGACCAAGGCCATGTTCGCGCTCGACGATGAGGACTGGGAGGCGCACGCGGGTCAGCTTCGTGACGACGGAAACCTCGAAAGCGCACGGCTTGCCGTTGAAATCGCGGCCAGCCTCGATGATTTCCCGATCTCGGACGCCCTGCTGATCGAGCTGATCCGAAGATGTTCAAATGCTCCGGGTCGGCTTGACATCTCATTCCGAAGGCTTGCCGAAGCATTGCCGGACGAACGGCTCGCGAGTTTTCTCGATGCGTTCGTGCCAGTGCTGGTCGATCTCAGAGGTCAGAGCAATCGGCTGCATTCGGAGTCTGCTGATCTCGGTGCGCGCTTGATCTTCCGATGCCTCGATGGCGGTGCGGCGGAGCCGCTGCGCGTTTGGCGCTGGCTGAGTTTCTTCGACCGTACGCACGGCTCGGGGCATGGCGCTCACCGCGACGTTCACGACCATCTTCGCTCCGACGACCGCCTACGCCGTGCCATTCAGACTCATGTCCTTCTGACCGAGCCAAGCGATGAGGATCTCTGGGTGCGCCACTGGCGGTTGACGCGGCGGTCGCCAGGTTTGTGGTTGACCCAGGAAGACGCTGTGATCCTGCTCGGTGTGCTTTACGAGGGTGACCCGAGAGATCGTCGGTGGAGAGACGTTCTCAGGCTCGTTCGCGTTGGCGGCGAAGAAGGGTCGGCAATTCGTGAGCGCGCGAAGAATTTCGTAGCAAATCGGGCGGACATGATCGCGTGGATCGATCGTCAGGCCCAGCCACGCCCAGCGAAATGGCAGATCATCGAGATAAAGACAGCGCGGCGCCGGCAGACAAAGAATGCTGTCCAGTGGTCGGATCTCCGACGAAGCTACGGGCCTTTCAAAGACCGAATGCGGGCCGGCGAGCTGAGCTGCGTGCTCGATCCGGCTCGCGTCTATCTCGGCGTCATCAGAGATATAGGTGATGGTCTGCAGCCGCATGACCGTCTCGTCACCTGGCTTGGGGAGGATCTCGCCGGCGCTGCCGAAGACGGCTTCGTAGCGTTCCTGAACTCGGAATCTTCGCCGACCGCTCGAGAAGTAGCTGAGAGCTATGCGCAGGATCGATCCTGGAACGCCGCGGACGTCCTCGTCGCGGGTGTCGCCACCTTGTGGTCCCGTGACCCTGGGCAACTTGGCGAACTCTCGGACGATCGTCTGATGGCGGTTCAGCAAGTGTTTTGGCGAACGCGGATCGAGCAAGAGGCGAAGCTCGACGGATTGGAGGCGGCAGTCGAACAAACCGTCGCGGACCGCCATCTTCGCGACGAGACCGTCCGACAGTACTTGGAGCCGCAGTTCGCCGCGCAGCGCGCCCATATCGATCGTCTCTGGGGGCTGATGAGGGATCAGCAATCACGTGACTTTGCCTCGGCTGCCGCAGAGGATTGGCTCGATCGGTTTCCGAACATGTCCGAAGAAGCCGAGAGTGTTTTACTGGATCATCTCCTTCGAAACGGCCGTTTGGACACCCTGCGACGCCATGAAGCGGCGAGACCCTCCGGGAGCCTACCGGCCGAGCGACGTGCGAACTGGGACGCTGTCGCCGTAGTGGTCGATTTTGCTGCGCAACGTGAACGCCTCGAAGGAGTGGCAAACGCCAGACCCGAGTGGATGTGGACGCTGCGCGGGCGCCTTGGTGGCGAGCGGCGCATTGCCGTCAGCCTTCCGCTCGCGACCTTCGCCTGGATCTTCACGACCTTTCGCGATGCGTTTCCGCTCGCCGATCATCCAACCGGCGTCTTCAGCGGCGACAGGAATGCCTGGGACGCGAGCGACTTCTTGACCTCTGCAGTCGTTCGGATCGCGGACGACACATCGCATGAGGCGACGCAGCTGATGCAAGCGTTTCGGCTTGCGCCCACCGACAGATATACCAATCTGCTGAGCAGGCTCGCGGCGGAACAGATGCGCAAGCAGGTTCAGCAGCGTTACAACCCGGTTAGACTTGCTGGACTGCGGACGATTATCGACCGCAGGCCGCCGTCCACCGTGGCTGACCTCCAGGCGACTATGCTCGCACTTCTTGAGGCAGCCCAAGCGCGCATCCGATCGAGTCCAGACGACGCGTGGCGCGGCTTCTACGATGATGCCGGTCAGCCCCGCGACGAGGAGCGGTGCCGCGACCACTTGCTCACGATCATCGGACTGCATCCCGAAGGTATCGATCTCATGCCCGAAGGGCATCTGGCGAATGACCGTCGCGCCGACATCATCGCGCAGCGACCCGGTCTCCGCCTTCCGATCGAGATTAAGGGACAATGGCACAGCGAGGTCTGGCGGGCTGCAGACAGCCAGCTTAACAGGCTTTATGCCGCAGACTATGCAGCCGACAGGCGAGGCATCTATCTCGTACTGTGGTTCGGGCACGCCATCGACGCAAGCCGATATCCCCGGGCGCGTGCAATCGGCCAACGGCGTCCGCAGTCCCCGCATGCTATGTGCGACGGTCTGATCGAGACGAGCGAAGCCGCGCGCAGTGGCGCGATCGCGGTGGTCGTGCTCGACATGTCGCATCCGACGGCCGGGGCCACCGCGACGAGCTGAGCCAAGCAATTTCGGATGCCCGGGCTGGAACGACTCGGCGAGCTCTGAGGGAGCGGTATGTATGTTCGCCTGGACGACACAGGTCCTGGATTACGTTAACGAGACGCCGCTTGCGGTCATCGACCCAGGTCCGCTGCATGCTCCGATTCTTGGCTATAGCGTCAGACGGACCCAACGACGGGGACTGGTTGTCGAGACCAAGATCAATACCGGCGCGAAGCCTTGTTTAGTGCAGCCTGCGGATGGGATGGCTCGCTATTCGACCGAGACCGTCTCTCTCGCCGACGAATCTGGGCGCCACGTGGTGCTGTCCGGGGTGGTGACCCGATCGATCACGGACGTGCAACCCGGATCGCGCCAGGAAGTGGCCCAGGTGCATGATATCACGATCGAGGTCATCTCGACCGAGACGGCCTACACGATCGAGTGGCTCGAGAACCTTCCGGCCTCGCCATTCATTTGGCCGCACACGATCTCGACGTCCCGAAGCGACGACCCGGAAACGCACATCGTGCTTCGGGATGAAGGACTTTCGGTGAGAGGGCCAGGTCAGCCCGATGGCCTTTCAGTCAGCGCCCTGAGACTTGTCATCCAGGGAACGACCTTGTTTCTCTGTGCAGACCGACGCGGCTCTGCCGGGACCGAAAAGTCGGGCGCCATCCTGTATGCCGGAACTCCAGATGACGCCTTCCGGAAAAAGATCCGGACTGCGCTGAGCCTCACTCTCGGCGTCTACCTCGTTCAAACCGGGCACGCGGCCTACGACACGGCGTGGAGGTTTCTGGGCGGAACGGCGCGTTCGGCGTACAGCCTCAGCGGCCAGGCGGTTCACCTCGCGTCGATGCCCCTTGCGCATCTGAGTGACAGAAACTTCAAGGACGAACTCGGGCTCACGAGAACGACGCGGATGGTGGAGGCACTTGTCGCGTCTTACGAGCGCCTCGACCTCGGCAACCTTGCTTGGGCCTACTGGCACGCGCGATGTTCGACGGTGCATATCGCGCCAGCGCAATTCGGAGCCGCGATCGAAGCGCTGCTCCGCGCCTATGAGGAGGGGCAAGCCGATCGCGCCGCGACGACCATCCTTGATCGACCAGCTTGGGCTGCGGTGCGAAGGGCAGTCGAGGAGGTGATCACGTCCGCTGCCATTTCCGACGCTGCGAGGGACACATTGAAGAAGAACATCGCGCGGCTGAACGAGGCGACGGCGCGCAATGTCTTGAGCCAAACCACGCAACGTCTGGGTGTTGATCTTGGGTCAGACGAGGGACGTGCATGGCGCAGCCGACACCTGGCCGCGCACGGAAGGCCCATCCAAGAAGGGAAAGAGCTCGAAGCCATTCGAGACATGAAGCTCTTGCGAGGCCTCTTGCATCGCATCCTACTGGCTACGTCCCAAGCTGCAGATACATACGTTGATTACGCCTCCGCCCATTTCCCCGTGCGTCCCTTGAAGGATGCGCCTCCATCGAATGCGCCATAACCGCGTATCGATCTGGCCACGGGTCGGCATCGATCGTTGCAGATTTGTCGCGGCAAGGCCTGCCGCCCGCCTGCTCTTCGGCGTGAACTGGATGTCCCCGTTCTCGACTCGACCTGGGCGACGGTATCGCGCCCAATACTGCTATCATGGATATCAGTGGCACTGCCCCTGAGCGGACATTGGTCGTGACGAGGTGCAGTCGCTGACTTCGACACCACGAGCGGAAAGTTGGCCGCAACATCGCGGCATAACTGCCGCTGCCAAGTCGCCCAGCCGTGGGCAGCTCAGGTCTTGTAC
>CALMGA010000494.1:4613-5548 GCA_937863205.1 uncultured Beijerinckiaceae bacterium
GTACGGCTCCGCGCCGATTCCGACGGTCTCGACCTTCTCGCCGTCGGCAAGGATGTCGAGGCTGTCCGCTTCAAGCCGTTGCGTGGCGCCGCTCGCCTTCGCCTCATCGATCGCGGCCTGGATCGTGGCAGCCTCGAGCGGCAGCTCGAGCAGCGTCTCGCCATCGCCTTTTCGCCTGAACACCGCGCTGAATCGCTTCACGATCGAACCCTTGCAAGAGGAAGAGGAGCGGGCCGCTCTAACGGGTCCGCCCGGGGAGCGACCCTTTCAGCTCCACGCTTCCGCCGCAGGCGCCTCCTGCGATCTCGTCGGCGCTGCAATCGCCGACGGGTCCATTTCGCCGGGGGACGACACCGATCACCATCGCCGATCAATCGTTCTCGCAACGGCGTTGGAAGGCGCGCCGCCGATACGCCATCGGTGATCCGGCAGACCGGCGCATTCCGCGCCGGCACGGGACCCGTACCCCTGATGCATCCTTCCACTACCATCGACCGCGACGGTTCTGCCGACGAGCGGCCGAGCCACCCTGTTGCCGCGCGGTGGCGCCTGCCGCGTGTCGTGCCCGGTCTTGCCCTGTGCTTGGCGGTGACCGCGGCCGCGATCGCGTTGCAAGGGATCGAGGAGCGCCTCGTCGGCCAGCCCTTCATCGAGGCGCTGGTGCTGGCGATCCTCATCGGCGTCGCCCTGCGCACAGCGTGGGCCCCTCCGGCTGCCTTCCGGCCCGGCATCAACTTCTCCGCCAAGTTCCTGCTCGAGGTCGCCGTGATGCTGCTCGGCGCTTCGGTGTCGGTGCAGGCGGTGCTGGCGATCGGCCCGGCGATGATCGGCGGCATCGCGCTCGTCGTCGTCGTCGCCATCGCCGCCTCCTTCGCCATCTGCCGGCTGCTGCGCCTGCCGGTGCGCATGGCGATCCTGGTCGCCTGCGGCAACTC
>CALMGA010000495.1 GCA_937863205.1 uncultured Beijerinckiaceae bacterium
GGCCGACGCGCCCACCGGCACCCGCGCGATCTCTCGCCCCCAAGGCCGCGACGCTCAGGCCCGGATCGCCTCGCGGAATGGCCGGAGTCGTCGAGGGCGATCATGCGGCAGCGCGGCAGGCCCAGCAAGCCGACCCTTGGCCGGGGTTTGCCGAGCCACGCGTCCTCGCCGAAGACGATCGCGCCGGGCGGGACGGCGTGGGATGCTGCGGGGCTTCCTCTTGATGAGGGACGCACGGCAGGGATGCTGCCGGGCAGGATTCGGAACGCTTACGCCGCGTTGGATCGCGGCTCCTCGACCAGCGTCGCGTAGATCGCGCCGGCATCGCGCGTGACGCGCAGCTTCGTCGTGACGGCCGGCGAGCGCAGCAGCCGCGCCGCCCGCGCCAGGGCCTTGAGGTGATCGGCGCCGGCCGCCTCCGGGGCTATCAGCAGCAGGATCAGGTCGACGGGCTCGCCATCGAGCGACTCGAATTCGATCGGCTTCTCCAGCCGGGCGAACACGCCGACGATCTGCGCGACCTTGGCGAGCTTGCCGTGGGGGATCGCGATGCCGCTGCCGATGCCGGTCGAGCCGAGCCGCTCGCGCTGCAGCAGCGCATCGAAGATCTCGCGGGGCGGCAGGTTGCAGGCGCGTGCGGCATGCTCGCTCAGCTCCTGCAGCGCCTGCTTCTTCGAAGCGGCGCGCAGGCAGGGCAGAACCGCGTCTCGGGTGATCAGGCTCTGCAGGGACATCGCTGTTGGTGCATCCGTGACGACTGGTGAATCGTTGACAACCCGTCGACATGCCGCGGGCGCCGCGGAGGCTGGCGTCGATCGCGCCGTGGCCTGCCACGAACCGCGCCGCAAGTCACGCGGCAACTCACGCGATCGTGTAGCCGCGACGGGCGCAGCCCGGCCCGGGCCGTGCGCCCGTCGTGCCCCGAGGTCACCCGAGGCTCTGGCTCGGCCCCGCCGCGATGGGCTGGGCGGACGGCGCAGTCGGGTCGATCCAGCCGATGTTGCCGTCGGGGCGGCGATAGACGATGTTGATGCGCCGGTCGCGGTCGAAGCGGAACACCACCACGGGACAGTCGGTGGCATCAAGCGCGCGGACGGCGGCCGCCACGGTCATCTCCTCGAAGGAATCGGGGCTTTCCGCGACCACGGCCGGAAAGTTCGCCTCGCCGCCGCCTACCCCCGATGCGGCGATGTCATCGCCGCCCTGCACGGTCTCTTCGGCAGGCGCATCCTCCGCCCCCGCGCGGCCGGCACCGTCGATCCCGGCGCTTCCCGCTTCCACGAAACGGGTCTGGGTGCGCTTGCGGTGGTCGCGCAACCGTCTCTCGATGCGGTCGGCCGCCTTGTCGAAGCTCGCGTAGGGGTCGTGCGCCACCGCCTCGACCTGCAAGGTGATGCCGGCTTTGAGGAACAAGGTGCAGTCGGCACGGTAGCCCGAGCCCTCCGGCTCGATGGTGACATGGCCGGTCGGCAGGCCGGCATGGTACTTGGCGACGACTCCGTCGATGCGCGCGTGCACGTGGGTGCGCAGCGCCTCGCCGATCGCGAGGTTCTTGCCGGAGACGCGCAATGTCATGACGAAGCTCCCGATTGAACCGGCGCGGCCGCGCCTCAGCGGCGGCCGGTCGCGCTGGGACGAAACCCGCAGCGTAGGGACCGCCGCGCGGGCAAGTCAACACGCCGCCATCGCCGCTTCGCAGCCAAGCTTGGGCCGACCCGGCGAAATTGACTTCGACGATGCTTCATCCCATAAGGCGGCGCCGGCGGTGTCCGCGCCGAAGGGATCGGCACGGACGATGTCGTCGGCCCTCGCCCGCGGCGCCACCATGACATTCGCCCGTGCCGGCCGCCGCACGGGACGGCTCCGGGCGACCCTCCGGGTCGTCAGGAGCACCCCACGGCCGAGGCAGCCGATTCGGAGTTTTCGCGGTGAAACGGACCTACCAGCCCTCCAAGCTCGTGCGCAAACGCCGCCACGGCTTCCGCGCCCGCATGGCGACCGTCGGCGGCCGCAAGGTCATCGCCGCCCGTCGCGCCCGCGGCCGCAAGCGGCTTTCGGCGTAGGCTCGCCTTCGGCCAAGCTGCCGTTCCGTTTTCCGGAAGGATGCCGTGCCGGACCAAGCGCCCCACGATGCCGAGACGCCCTGCAAAGTGCAGACGCACTGCGATGTACGCGGCGACCGGGGGGGCGGGACGGCCTGCTCCGCTCTCTCGACGCCGGAGCGGTTGAAGCGGCGGGCTGACTTCCTGCACGTCGGCCAAGGCCGGCGCTGGCACGGCAAGGCGATGACGGTGCAGATGTCGCCGCGCCGCACGCAGCCCGCAGATGCCGCATCATCCGGCGCCGGGACCCAAACCGTCCGCTTCGGCTTCACCTTGACGAAGAAGGTCGGCAACGCCGTCGTGCGCAACCGGGCAAGGCGGCGCCTGCGCGAGGCGGTGCGGCTTTCGCCCGACCTTCCCAGCCGGCCCGGCCATGACTACGTGGTGGTCGGCAGGCTGGAGGCGATCCGCCTTCCCTTCGAACAGCTGCTCGGCGAGCTTGCCCGCGCGGTCGATCGCGTTCATGCCGCCGGTGCCTCCGGCGGCGGCGGCCGGCGCCCGCATCGGCGCTCCTGAGAAGGATCTCGGACGGATCGCCCTCAAGGACGCGCTTCCGGTCAATCGCGTTGGGCCGCAAAGGAAACGATCGACCCATGAAGCCCGACACCAAGAACTACTACCTGGCGCTGCTGCTGTCGGTCTTCGTGGTGTTCGGCTGGAACTACTTCTACGGCAAGAAGCAGCTTGATCGCTCCAGGGACGCGCAGTCGCAGGTCGCCACCGCCGACAACGGCCTGAGGCCGGCGAACCCCGGCGCGCCCGGCGCCCTGCCGCCACAGACCGTCAACGCCCCGCCGCAGGGCGGCGTAGTGCCCGAAACCCCGACGACGCGGCGCACCCGCCGCGAGGCGATCGCGCAGACGCAGCGCGTGGCGATCGAGACGCCGGCGCTTCAAGGCTCGATCGACCTGACCGGCGCCCGCCTCGACGACCTGTCGCTGAAGGACTACCGAGAGACCTCCGACAAGAACAGCCCGCTGATCGAGCTGCTGTCGCCGCATGGCGCGCCCGACGCCTACTACGTCGACTCCGGCTTCGTGCCGCAGGGCGCCGCGCCGGGTCCCGTCCCCACGGCCGACACGGTGTGGACGAAGACGAGCGGCGACGAGCTGACGCCGACGACCCCGGTGACGCTCAGCTACGACAACGGCCAGGGGCTGGTGTTCACCCGCACCTTCGCCGTCGACAAGAACACCATGTTCACGGTGACGCAGGGCGTGGCCAACCACGGCACGACGCCCGTCACCCTCGTTCCCTACTCGACGGTGACGCGCGAGGGCCTGCCGCGCAGCTCCGGCCACACCCAGGTGCACGAGGGCTTCATCGGCTACGTCGGCGATGCCGAGCAGCAGGTCACCTATGCCAAGATCGAGAAGGAGCCGGGCTCGACCCTCAAGGCGAACGGCCAGGGCGGCTGGGCCGGCTTCACCGACATGTACTGGGCGACGGCGCTGGTGCCTGACCAGGGCAAAAGCTTCGAGGCGGACTATTCCGCCTTCGGCACGGCGGAGAAGACCTATCGCACGGCCGTCATCGAGCAGCCGCTCGCCGTGCCGGCGGGGGGCGAGGCCACCCTCGAGACGCGCGTCTTCGCCGGCGCCAAGGTGTCGAGCCTGCTGACCGCCTACGAGAACGCCGGCATCAAGAAGTTCGACCTGCTGATCGATTGGGGCAAGTACATCTGGTGGCTGACCCAGCCGATGGCGAAGCTGCTGGTGATGCTCGACCGCTTCCTCGGCAACATGGGGCTGGCCATCATCGCCCTGACGTTCCTGGTCAAGCTCGTCTTCTTCCCGCTCGCCAACCGATCCTACGTGTCGATGGCGAAGATGAAGGCCGCGCAGCCGCAGCTCGCCGCCCTCAAGGCGCGCTATCCCGACGACAAGATGCGCCAGCAGCAGGAGATGATGAAG
>CALMGA010000496.1:0-1474 GCA_937863205.1 uncultured Beijerinckiaceae bacterium
CTCTCATACTGCCCGCTCACATCGTTCTTGTACTCTGCGATCACGAGGTTCGGATTATTGTTATAAGGAGAAGGAAGCGACGGTAACTGCCACCTGATCTGGTCTTCGATGGTGGTCAGATAGAGAGCAAAGTAGGAATAGCAGTGCTTGACACTTCGCTCTACGAACTTGTCAGCAGGCCGTCCATTCGAAGGAGTGTGGATGATCTGATTTGTGTACCTTCGACTGGTTGAATTCGGAACCGTTGGCTGTTTAAAAGTCACGGGATGTGACTTGGTCGTCGCGAGCAGCTTGTAGCGTTCCGTTTCGATGCCGCCCAGCTGATCAAAGCGTGCGAGGGCAATGGCGAGCGCATCGTTGCCCGTCATATCTGCATGGTCACGCAGCAAGCTGCTGATCGACGTGAAGATTGGCTCGTTACCAACCGTTCTCAGAACCGCTTTGACCTCGTCCAACAGAGCTGGATCTACGGTTCTGAGAAAGCGGACAAGCTGGACCACTTCGGCGGAAGCCGGATGGCGACCGGCGCGCACCGCGTCTTCTTCCGCAACGACGTAGGCCGAGACGTTCACCCTGGTTGCGAAGGCTTTCGCCGTCCTCTGTCGTCCGTCAAGCAGAACCAGCTGCTTGTCCGCGTCACGTCGGTAGACGAGAACCGGAATGGAAGCCGTGTGGGTCGTCAGGCGTCTTGCATGGGGCTTCACGTCGTAGGCGAAGCCGTGGGTCGCCGCTGCCTCGACCATATCCTTGTCCAGCATCGTCACGCTCGCCGCAAGGGCACCGCAGTTCACCGCGCTCGCGATGCGGGCGACTGAGAACACGTGCGGCGCCGTTGACAGCCAACGGTATTCCGCATTGTCGACGATCAGCCGGCCATGAGTTGCGATGAGCGGGTTCACGGCGGCGACCTCATCTCCCAGATCGTTTGACCACACCGCGGGATTTTAGATCGGACCACAGCCTCCGTCCTACGTGATTTTTGGGTACCTCTGTCACGGAGGCATCCCCGGCTTTGCCGAAGCGCGATCTCAATGCGAACTGCTCCGCAGCTCAGGGCGCAGGTGCCAAGCGCACGCCCTGTGCTGCGGCGCGCGGTGACAAGGCCGATTGGCAGGTCCGCATGGTGTCCTCCGCACATGTCGAGCTCGCCATGGCCGACCTGCCAAGCGCGTCGGCGGCCGAGTTGCGCGCCCTCCGCAACCTTCTCGGGGATGACTTGATCAAGTTGCTCGGCGGCGATTGCAACGGGGCACACCGCGCAGTGACAGTCGTTCACCAGCACGAGACAAGGAAGAAGAACCGACGATGAAGCGCAAGGGCCAACTCCCCTTCACCCCCGCGCAACCGAAAGGCGCGGTCCTTTACCTGCGCGTATCGACCAAACGGCAGCTCAGGGGCGAGGTGTCGATCCCATCGCAGCGCAAAGCCTGCACCGCGCATTGCCTGCAGATCGCGAAGCCGGTCGAGGCCGAGT
>CALMGA010000496.1:1560-2580 GCA_937863205.1 uncultured Beijerinckiaceae bacterium
CGCATGATCGAGCAGGCGAAGCAGCCCGGCTGCCCGTTCGACACCATCGTCGTCTACTCGCTGTCGCGCTTCTACCGCTCCGGCCCCGAGATGGAATTGCTGATCCGAGCCTTGCGCAAGAAGGGCGTGACGGTCATCTCCGTCACCCAGCCGATCGGCACCGGTCCCATCCACACCGTGATCCGCCAAGTCATCGGCGCCTTCGACGAGTACAACTCGGCCGAGATCAGCAAGAACACGCGGCGCGCCATGGTCGAGAACGCCCAGCAGGGCTTCTGGAACGGCACCACGCCGCCGCTCGGCTATCATGTCATCGCGGGCGAGAAGCGCGACAGCAAAATCAAGAAGCGGCTCGCGGTCGACCCGGTTGAGGCCGAGATGGTGCGGACATTCTTCAGCCTCTACCTTGACGGCGAACCGGGCCAAGCTCCGCTCGGCGTCAAGAACCTCGTCAGCACCGTCAATGCCCGCGGCCTGCGCACGCGCAACGGCGCCCGCTTCGGCGTCGGTCCCATGCACAAGATCCTGACGGCAGAGTACTACGCCACCGGCGAGCTCACCTGGGGCGGGGTCGACAAGGAGACCGGTGAGAGAAACGGGCCCGGCAGGCTCGCCACCCTCCTCATCCCGCCGCTGGTCAGCCGGGATGTTTTCGACCGCGTACAGCAGAAGCTTGCCGCGAACAGTCCTCGTACCACGCCGCCGCGCACCGTGAACGGCCCGTCGCTGCTCGCCGGACTCGCCCGGTGCGGCAGCTGCGACGCCGGCATGACGCGCACCGGCACGGTGCGGCGCGACCGGCGCTACTCGTACTACACCTGCGCCGGTTGCCACCAGAAAGGCCGGACGGAGTGCCGCGGCCGGCATGTGCCGGCGGAGAAGCTCGACGCGCTCGTGCTGGGCGCTCTGAAGGAGCGGCTGTTCGCCCCGGAACGGCTGGCCATGCTGCTGCAGGCACTCGTCGACCAGCAGGCGGTGCAGGCGGCCGAACTGTCCGGCCGGCTCGGCACGCTGCAGGCG
>CALMGA010000497.1:0-2429 GCA_937863205.1 uncultured Beijerinckiaceae bacterium
CAAATTTTCCGCTGCGCGCATTTTCATCGTGCTGGACATGACAACCTTATGATCCAATGAGTGTTTTATCGTTATGCGTGCTGCCTACGCGAAAAAACTGGCCTACGCCGGTGCGCCGGTGAGCACGTTGCGCCACTGCTTGGCGCCGATGTCCCACGTCAGGGTGGCTTGCAGCGTCGTGTCGATGAAGTTCTGACCGGCGGCGAGGGGCTGCCCGGCGGCGCTGGCGCTCGGGCGCGCCGACGTGGGGCCGACGAAGCAGCTGTCACCGCCGGCGCGCGTCCAGCCGTTCGCCGACAGGACATGCGCGTCGAAGGCCGGCACGTCGACGTAGCCACCCGGCGCCATGCTGTAGGGCCGCCCGTTGACCGTGACGGACTGATGCCGTCCATCGCCGGGCGGGAACATGCGGGCGAGTTGGGTGGCCATGAGACAAGCATCCCGGTCAGTTTGCGAAATTGCGCAAATCGGAAAACGGCGCGACCGAAGCCGCGCCGCTGATATCAGCTTGAGGGCTGATGATGGCTGAAGATCAGCCGTTGCCGATGTTCGTGATGATCGCCAGCGAGGGCGGGAAGTAGTGCTGCAGCACCTCGTCGGCGTAGACGCCATACTCGTACTTGCGCGAGCGCAGCGGCCACTCGATCTGGTAGTAGTCCTGCCGGGCGCGAATCTGCATCACGTTGCCGACGCCATTGACTGGGTAGGGGAGCGCCGCCGTGGTGAACAGGATCGTGCCCGCCGGCATGTTCGGGTGGACCTTGATCGCGATCTCCTGGCCGCCCTGCATCGAGAAGCGGTTGAGGTACTGGCGGATCATCACGCCGCCGAACACCTGCCGGCTCGGGTCCATCGTCACGTTGATCCGGTAGGCCGAGTTCGCCGAGCCCGCCATGATCTTCTTGCTCATGTTGAGCGCTTCCTGCGAGTTCACCCAGATCGTGTCGGGCGACAGGCGCAGATTGTCCCACATGCTCTTGAGCACGGCGTCGACCTCGACGATGCCGCCGGCACCGTCCGCGGTGAGCGGCGTGCCGATGCCCGCGGTGCCGGCCGGCTGCGTCACCACGAGCGCGCCCGAGTTCGCCTTGAGGGCGATGGTGAGCAGGCCGTCGAACGACAGCGAGTTCGTCGAGAAGTCGGAGACCGACAGCGAGGAGGCGAGCTGCGTCCCCGTCGCTGCGGCGACGATCGTAACCGACGGCAGCGTGGTGATCGCGCCGAGCGCCTCGGCGCCGGCCGCGCCCCAATACCAGGCGTAGCCGAGCGCGCCCGAGATCGACGGCACGGACGCGGTGATCGCGCCGGCGCCGCCCGTGGTCGCCACCGTCGCGTTCGCCGATTTCTGCGCCGCGCCGCCGCCGAAGATGTCGACGGAGCTGTCGGCGTTGGTGCGGGTGATCTGGCTCTGCACGCCCTGCGCCAGCGAGGCGTTCAGCACGCCGTCGAGCGCCAGGGCGACGCAGATCACCGACCACGTCTGCGCGGGGAGTGCGCCGCCGGCGGTCGCGGCGACCAGCGTCGGCGTCGGCGTCACGCCGAGCGCCACCGACGAATTGCCGCCGAGGATCATCGCTTCCTCGCCGAGCATCAGGGACTCCATCCCCTGCTTGGCGGCGAGCGCGCGGATGTCCTCGAAGCCCTGTCCGGCGTACTGCGCCTCGAAGTCGACGTTGGCCTCCGTGCCGATCCCCTTGTAGGCGGCGTTGTAGTCCTGCGTCCGCACGGCGATCACGCCGCCGCGGTTGCCGATCGACACGCCGACGCGCATCCCCGAGGTGTTGATGCCGGTGATGGCGCGCCAGTTCGCCTGGATACCGCCCTTGCCCGACACGCGCGGGATCATGTTCCGCAACGG
Source organism: uncultured Beijerinckiaceae bacterium (assembly GCA_937863205.1). Next base: position 1,859 of record CALMGA010000497.1, read on the forward strand.
CGTCAGGACGGGGTAGAGCGACTTGGCGCCGAGCTCCAGGTCGTAGAACGTCAGGCCGGTCGTGGCCGACTGCGCCTGCGTATAGGTCGACTTGCCGAGCGCGGCGGCGAGGATCGGGTCGTTTGAAGGCACCGCCTGTGCCTTCTTGATCGCGTCGAGAAGTTCGGCGGTCGTGTTCTGCACCGTCATGGGTCGATGTCCGTTGATGAGAGAGCGTGGCTTGGCGATGCCGCCACCGTCTCCGGCGCGGGGTGATGGAAGCGGCGCCGTCTCCGGCGGCCGCAAAGGGCGTGGTTCGTTCGGTGCGCCGTCAGCGCGCGAGCTGCATCTGCTGCGGGTTCTGCTGCGCCGCCTTGATCATCAGCAGCCCGAAGCCGGCGGGGTCCTCGGCCTGCATCTTGAGGAGCTGCGCGCCGAGGTCGGCGGCGTCCACCGGCTCGCCGCCCTTGCTGACGACGCGAGCGCCGCCTTGGAACGGCAGCGGCAAGGGCTGCTTCTCGATGTTCTCGACCTTGTCGCTGATCGCTTTCAGCATCGGCATGATGCGGTCGTCCATCGTCTTCTGCAGCGC
>CALMGA010000497.1:2439-6311 GCA_937863205.1 uncultured Beijerinckiaceae bacterium
GCGTCGCCGCGGGCCTTGGCCTGGTCGCGCTCCGCCGTCATCGTGTCGAGCGCCTTGGCGAGGTCGCCGCCAGATGCGGCCTTGCCTGCATCGCCGCCCTTGCACGCCGCGCCCAGATCGCAGGCGTGGTCGTGCATCGCTTGGATCTTGCTCATGTCGGACTTGCTGTTGCGGGCGCCGGCCTTCTCCAAGGCGACGACGAGAGCGGTCAGCCTGTCGGTGGCGATGCCCTTGACCAGCGGCGCACCTTCGCGGGCGTCCACGGCCTTGAGGCAGCCATCGAGCGCCGCTTGCCCCGCTTTCATGCCGGCCGCGTAGTACATCGGCTCAGGATAGGGCGAGAGGCCCGCGTCGAGGATCGACGAGCACGACTCGTCGACCATCGTCTGCAGCAGGCCACAGGCGTTCTCGATCAGGTCGGCGATCGCCTTGGGCTGCGCGCTGTCGTCCACACCGGCGGTTTCGGACATCACGCGGCGACGCAGGTAGGCGAGGCTCGACAGCAGCGACGACAGGCTGGACACCGTGTCCATGCTCTTGGCGAGGTCGTCGGCGGTCACGGCCTTGTCGGCCGGCTTCTTCCACGAGACCATGCCCTTGTCGCCGTGCCGGCAGATGACGTCGCTGTGGTCGGCGCTGTCGCGCGAGCGAGCCTCGTCCACCGCCGCGCCTTCCGTGTCGTGCGTGGTGGTCTTGGTCTTGCCGTCCTTCTTGGACGACACGGTCCACTTCGTGTCGGCGGCCTTGCCGAGGCCGAGCTTGCTGCCGAGCGCGTCGAGAGCGTCGAGCGTCGCCTTCGTGCCGGGCTCGACCGCAGCCGCGGCGTCGATCTCGGCGTTCTTCGCCAGGGCGTCGGCCTTCTTCGCGTGGGTCGAGCCGTCCTTGGCCTTCCACACCTGCTCGACGCCATCGGCCTCGCGCGGACCCGGGGGCGACGCTTCGGCGGCGATGGGCGCTTCGGGCAGAGCCGGCAGCGCGGCTTTGACGAGCGCGACGCGCGCGGGCTCGAAGAAGTCGACCACGGCTGTCTCGCGACCGGCCGCCTTGGCCATCTCGACAGCCTTGGCGTTGACATCAGCCGCGCTCGGCGCCGCCGGCTCGACCTGCACCGCCTCGGCGAAGCGGCGCTCTTCGGCCACGCCCGCCGCCTTCACCATCGTGAAGGTCGCCTCCTTCAAGCACGGCAGGTCGACGAGGCTGACCTCGCTCGGCACGGCGGTGTAGCGCTGGAGACCGGTCACGGGATCGGTCCAGCGCTTGGCGTAGCTGCCACCCTGACTGAAGCCGGTGTAGACGCCCTCCTGGACCTTCTGCCACTCGTTGTCATCGACCACCTTCGCGGCGATCTCGATCTGCTTCGACGCGTCGTTGAAGGTGATCGCCGTCATCTTGCCGGCGGCGACCTTGCCGTGCATCGCCCTCAGGTTGCCGAAGCTCTTGCCGCCCGAAGCCTTGGCGATCTCGCCGGACCACGCCTCGTAGTGCGGCTTGGTCGAGGCGTAGTCGCACACCTCGCCCGAGCGGTCCGCCGTCTCGCCGGTGGCGATGCCATAGACGGTGCGCGTCTCGGCATCGACCTTGGTGAGCGGGATGAACATGCGCAGTGCCGACACGGGTCTACTCCTGATGAGCCGTCTTGCGCGCAGGGCGCATCGGGGATAGTTTCACGTCAGCCGTCAGCCGTTTTGGACGTAAGGCTTGGGGGCATCCCTACGGGGATGCTATCGAGTATGGCGGTGCCTTGCGCTTCCACATCGTCACGAAGTCGATCCGGCGCCGCCTGCGCTTGATCTCACCGACGACGGTGTAGGCCGCTTCGCCCATCACCTTGCGCATCTTGATCCTTGGCTCACCGGCATTGCCATCTCGGCGGCCGCGGCGAATCCAATCGGGGCCTGCCACGATCTGGGGCAGCAGGTGGAAGTCATCGTCCGTGAGGTTGAGTTGGCCTTTGCCGCGCTCTTCCTCTGAAATGCCGTGTCGATCGAGAGCGTGCCTAACGCCCTCGTTGGAGAGCACGTAGCGGAAGTCATCGACATCAATGCCAGTGAGCGAGCGAATGGTGGAGGCATCCTCGACTACGCCGATCACGCGCCTCTTCAACGGCCCCTTGGATTTCCCCGCCTTGATGACATCAGCCATCTCGGCGGAGATCCACCGACCGTCTCTACCGCGCATCTCGCCTGGATCGTATGTCTTCGCGACTTTCTCGGCATCCTCGCCAACGACGGGCGTCAGCGAACACCGGCAGTTCGGGTGTCCTGGCGGCGTGTCGTCGCCGCTCTCGAAAGCGTCGTCCAAATCGATCGCGCCCTGCGCGGCATTCGTCGCGCACTCGTCGCAGCATGCCGTGGTCACCAGCCATGCCTTGCGCACCGGCACGCCGAGCGCCGCCACGGCGCGGTAGCTTTCCAGCGCCGCCATGCTGTTCGCACGGCTCACCTCGGTCGCAGCGATCACCGCGGCGCGGTCGGGCGAGAAGGCGTAGGTGCCGCCGATCTCGTCGGCGATTTCGTCGAGCGTCTTGCCGGCGGCGAGGCCGTCCGCGATCGTCGCCCGCAGCATGTCCCGCGTCGTGTCGGTGATCGCCATCTCGGCGTCGTCCGACGGCACAAGCGCGCCCGACGCGTCGTAGCGCATCCCGACCAGCTCGGCGGCGCGTTCCCGGGCGATGGCGACGGCGCGCTCGTTGACCTGGTTGACGAGGCCGGCGCGATCGTCCGGCCCGAGCTGAGCGACGGCGCGCTCGACCGCATCCGTGACGACGTCCTCCAAGTCGGCACCGACCGGTTCGGCTTCGGCGTAGAGCGCGCCGAGGTCGAACTCGGCGACGATCTCGTTGGCGCGCTGGCGAGCGCGGTCCTCGACGTCGTCGGGGTTCTCGGGCTCGTCAGGCGCGGCCTTCGCGACCTTCTCCACCCCGCGCATCTGCCTCGAAACGCCGGCGCCGAGCGCGGTCAGCGCGGCCGTCATGCGCCCGGCGATCGACGCTTCCGCCTTGCGCGTCGCGGGCCGGTCAAAAGGGATGGCGTCGGGCCGCCTCCATTCGGCCCCGAGACGGCGCTTGGCGACCTTGCCCATCGTATTGACGACGTCGCGGAGGTAGACGTCGCGCGCCTCGTCGATCCCGGCGACGACGGCATCGTAGACCGGCTTGCCCTTGTAGTGCGCGAGGTGATGCAGCAGCGCGTCGCGGAAGTCGTTGGCGCCGTCCGTCAGGAGCCCAATGAGGTCGGGCGTCGCCATGCCACCTGCCGCCTTCGTCACCGCATTGTAGGCGTCCTGCAGCGGCTTGATCCGATCCTCGATCGCCTTCGTGTCGACGCCGAGGTGCTGTAAAGCGAGTTTAACTGTTTTCAGGCCGGCATTGAAGAATTGGGTCTGCGCGACCTGCTTGACGTTTTTGGTGACGACAGCCAATCGGCCTTCTATTGTCGCGGCGGCGACAGCTTCCGCGGCACTGGCCCCTGCGGCCGCCGCAGCCTCGCCCGCCGCTGCGCCGCCAGCGAGCGCGAACAGTTCCGGCGCGGCGAGCGCTATCAGGGTTGCCGCGCCCGTCAGGGCGGCGCCGATCGCCACGCTCTTGGCGATCGACTTGACCGCGTCGAGGTCGGACGATGAACTTTCACCACCGCCAGAGGTCCACTCGCCGTCACCGGCGCGCGCCTCGCTCGGGTCGAACGCCTTACCGATCGGCTGCGATGGTGTGTAGTCGGCGTAGTCCTCGGCCGTCGTGTCGCCATCCGGCGCGGCAGTCCACTCGACGTCGTCGTCCAGGGCGGTGACGAAGCGGTCCGCGACATCATCCATCGACGGTTCGTCGTCATCGGTCGCGTCGGCCTTGATCAGGCTCGCGTCGGTGGCGAAGCCCT
>CALMGA010000497.1:6321-6671 GCA_937863205.1 uncultured Beijerinckiaceae bacterium
CAGAAGCTTGGAGACCGAGACACCGATGTGCTGAACGTAGATCGTCTTCGTGTCGTGGGCGACCCGCAGCACCTTGAAGGCGGAGGATCGCGGCAGCAACACCTCGTGCAAATCGGGAAATGCTGTGTGGTAGCGTCCCAAGGGCATGGCGTTTGCGCCCTTGTCGACGTTGATGCTGAGAACGTAGCCGTGTTTCGCGGGGCTGCTCGACGACAACGTGCCGGCGCCGTCCTTCAGCGTCGCGAAGTCGCGCGCCACCTTCTCCGAGATCGAAGTGCTCGGGTAGCCCGTGTCGGTGAACGTGTCGCCAACCGGTGCCTTCGCCAGAATACGCTTGGAGCGATCGAGGT
>CALMGA010000498.1 GCA_937863205.1 uncultured Beijerinckiaceae bacterium
CCGGGCCCTCGCTGCGGAACTGCGCCTGCGCCTCGCGCAGGCTCTGCAGGCGCTGCCGGTCGTCGGCGATGGCAAGGCCGCGCTGCTGCACGAAGGGGTCCTTATTGGCCTTCAGACGGTCGATGCCGCCGGCTTCGGTCAGGCCCTGCTGCGCGCTGTCGCTGTCGAAGCGGGCGATCACCCTGGCCAGTTCGTCGATGGCGCCGCCCAGGCGCTGGCGATACTGCTCGGCGAACTCCGGCACCTGCGTGGCCAGGAGGGCGCAGAGCAGGCCAACGAAAAGGGCGAGTCGACGCAGGATCATCGGACGGTTCCAGTCGCGAGGAGCCGCAAGCTACAGCATCATCGCGAGCGATGTCTGCCGCCTTGACGCACCGACTGAGCACACTTGCGGACGCCTGCCCGGTGGACCCATCCGACTGCCTCGCGTAGCCGGCGACCTCAGGCCGGCGGCAGCACCAGCAGCCCGGCCTCGCCGCCGGCGGTGCCGAACAGCAGCCGGTCGCCCTTGGCATCCCAGGCCAGCGCCGTGATCGCACCGCGCTCGACATCGGGGCGGCGAACAAGCAGCTCGGCTTGGTCGGCCGGGCGGCACAGCAGCACCCAACCGTCCTCGTAGCCGACCGCGAGCAGCGGCGACTTCGGGTGAAAGGCGACGCTCGACACCTTGGCCTTGCGCACCGCGCATTCCAGCGGCGGCTTCTTCATCGGCCCGTCCTTGTCGCGGAAGGGCCAGATCACGCAGCTGTCCGCCCCCGACGTCGCCAGCCACTCGCCATCGGCCGACCAGGCGAGCGAGCGCACCTTCGAGGGATAGCCGCTCATGCGCATGTTGGCCCGGTCGACGAGGCGCCAGCCGTGCAGGGCGCTTTCCTGCATCGCCGTGACCAGGAAGCGGCCGTCGGGCGAAAAGGTCACGGAAATGTGCGAGCCCTTCCATTCGTAGGGGTCGGGCGGCGCTTCCGCGTTGGGAAACCACAGGCTGGCGCCGTTGTAGTGCGCGATGGCGAGGCGGTAGCCCTTCGGTGCGAAGGCGAGGCCGCGGGCTGTGCTGGCCACCGTTGTGCTCCTCAGCTCACCTTTCGCGCTGCGGGCGGTGACCGTCTTGCCGACGGCGAAGGCAAGCGTGCCGTCGGGCTTGGCGGCGAGGGCGTCGATCCACTTGCCCTTGGCATCGTGGAGGGTCTGCGTCGCGCCATCGGCCGAGGTAGCGACCACGCGACCGTCGTCGCCGCCGGTGAAGAACCGCGATCCCCCCGCGCGACTGCAAAGGATCGACCCATCGGGATGAGCGGCGACCGTGCGCATGGACGCCGGCCCCCCGAGGTCGATCTCGCCGTTGTCGCGGGCAAGGAGCGGCTCCGTGCCGAGGAAGCCCGCCGCCTGCACGGCTTCGCCCGTTCGATAGGCGGTGACGTGCTGGGTCAGCGACGCCCGGTCATGAGCCGTCCCGTCTTGGACCATGGTTCCGCTCAGGCCGCGGCGCAGGCGAGAAAGCCCTTGCGGATCTCGTCCTCCTTCAGGTGGCGGCCGATGAACACGATGCGGCTCACCCGCGTTTCGCCAGGCTTCCATTCCCGCTGCAGGTCGCCGTCGAGCATCATGTGGACGCCCTGGTAGACGAAGCGGCGCGGCTCGTCCTTGAAGGCGAGGATGCCCTTCGAACGCAGGATCGAGGCGCCTTCGCGCTGCGTATAGTCCTGCACCCAAGGCAGGAACTTCTCGGGATCGACGTCGCCGTCGATGGTCAGGGACAGCGAGTGCATCTCCTCGTCGTGGTAGTGCTTGGCGCCGCCGTGCCCGTGCGCCTCGTGATGTTCGTGCCCGTGGTGCCCATGCGCGTCATGTCCATGCGCGGAGTGGTCATGCGCGGAGTGGTCATGCGCGGAGTGGTCATGCGCGGAGTGGTCATGATCCTCGGTTTCGAGGAAGGCCGGCTCGATCTGCAGGATGCGGTCGAGGTCGAAGGCGTTGCGGCCGAGCACGGCGTCCAGCGGCACCTTGCAGTGCTGCGTCCTGTGCAGGGTGGCATAAGGATTGATGGCGCGGATACGCGCCTCCACCTCGTCGAGTTCCGCGGCGGTGACGAGATCGGACTTGTTGAGCACGATCACGTCGGCGAAGGCGATCTGGCTCTTGGCTTCGGGCGCGTCCTTCAGCCGGGCGGCGAGCCACTTGGCATCCGCCACCGTGACCACCGCGTCGAGGCGCGACTTGGTCGAGACGTCCTCGTCCACGAAGAAGGTCTGCGCCACCGGCGCGGGGTCGGCGAGTCCGGTGGTTTCCACGATGATCGCGTCGAACTTGCCGCGCCGCTTCATCAATCCCTCGATGATGCGGATGAGGTCGCCGCGCACGGTGCAGCAGATGCAGCCGTTGTTCATCTCGAAGACTTCCTCGTCGGCGTCGATGACGAGCTCGTTGTCGATGCCGATTGCCCCGAACTCGTTGACGATGACGGCGTAGCGCTGGCCGTGCGGCTCGCTGAGGATGCGGTTGAGCAGCGTCGTCTTGCCGGCGCCGAGATAGCCGGTGAGCACCGTCACCGGGATCTTGGTGGAGGCCTCGCCCGGCACCTTCCGCTCGATCGCCGTCTCCGACATGTGCATCTCCCCGCAGCTTCGGCGCGGGCCGGATCCCGCGACGGTCCGATATAGGCGGCGGCGGCGCGAGCGGGAAGGGCGCGCTCGTCCGACGCGCCCCAAACCAGCCTGTGAACAACCCCGGGATCGCTCGCTGATGTCTTGAACTGCGTTCAAAGCTGCGATATCGTCGCTTATGAACGTTGTTCAGGAGGTGCTCGTGAATTCATTGTTCAACCTGTTCCCGACACGGCCCAGCGCATTCCTGCCGGCCGCCACTCTCGATTGGCGGATCCGTCAGGCGATGGCGGCGCATCTGCGTCTCCGCCGCTCGCTCGCCGCCGCCATCGCGCTCGCCCGGCGGGACGCGGAGCGACGCCTCGCCTTGAGCGAACGCATCGCCGACCTCGAAGCGCGGGCGCTGATCGCTTTGCGCAGCGAGCCCGACGAACCGGCCGCCGAGCGCTTGGCCGAACGCTTGGCCGAACGCTTGGCGGTGCAGGCCTCGGAGGTCATCGCGGTTCTGCAGGCCGAGGTCGCCGACGCGGACCGGGCCATCGCCGCCGGGGAGGCGGAAATCGCCCGCCTTCGCCGCGCCACCGCCGAAGATCATCGCCGCCTCGCCGACCTGAAGCGTGGTACCCGCCACGCGGCGTTGCGCGCCGCCCTGCACGAGGCGCGCGACAGCCACTCGTCGCAAGGAACCCATCTCGATGCGGCCGAGGCGGCGCTTGCCGATCTCTCCCTGCACCAGGATGGCGAAGCGATGCTGGCCGAGGACGCCGCTTCGGAGGGCGCGCGGCTCGCCGACGAAATGGCCGACGCCGGCTTCGGGGCGTCTCCGCGCCCGCGCGGCGCCGACGTTCTCGCACGCCTGCGCGCGCAACTCACCCATCCCGCGTCGTCTGGCCCGCGCCTCACGGCAGCCGCCCCCGTCCAGCCAACCCCGATCGAAGGAGCCGACCGATGACCTCCACCGTTCGACCCAGCCAGAGCTGGATCATGTTCTGCTATCTCGCCTTTGGCGTGGCCGTGGCGATGATGACGCTTGGCATCGTCATGATCGGCGAGAACTGGTGGATGCGCGGCTTCTTCGCCATGGCGGCGCTGCTGCTCGTGCAGGCCTGCTTCTGCCTGTCGAAATCGCTGCGCGACGCGCATGAGTTCAGCCTGTTCCACAACAAGATCGAGGATGCGCGCACCGAGAAGCTGTTGCGCGAGCACGTCTGACGCGCGCGGCGGCGGCGGTCCCTCGACGCCGCCGCCGGCAATCGCTACATCGCGGCGATGGCCCTTGCCCCTCGCTCCCGCCTTCTCCCCCTCGCCGGCGTGGCCGCCGGCTTCGTCGCGCTCGGCCTAGCCGCGGCGGCGCTGGTGCTGCCCAAAGCCGGACAAGGCACCTCAAGCGTCGGCGGACCCTTCACCCTCGTTTCGCAGGACGGGGCGACGGTGACGCAGGCGGCGCTCACCGGTCATCCCACGCTGGTCTTTTTCGGCTACACGCACTGCCCCGACGTGTGCCCGACGACCCTGGCCGACATTTCCAGCGTGCTCAAGGCACTGGGTCCCGGTACCTCGGACAGCCAACCGCGCGCCCTGTTCATCACCGTCGATCCCGAGCGCGACACCGTTCCCGTCCTCAAGGAGTATCTCGAAAGCTTCGATCCGCGCATCACCGCCCTGACCGGCACGCCCGAGCAGGTCCGCCGCGTCGAGTCCGAGTACAAGGTCTTTGCCAAGGCCGTGCCGGACAAGGACGGCACCTATTCGATGGACCACACGGCGATGACCTACCTCATGGACAAACGCGGGCGCTTCGTCGGCGGCTTCAACCTCGACCGTCCGGCCGTCGAGGCGGCGGCCGAGCTGAAGCAGTTCGACTGACGCGGCAACGCAGGCCGATGCACGGCCACGATGTCCCCCCTGCCGCGCATCAGCGGGGCACGCGCGGCAAGGCGGCGCATAAGGGAGCACCATTGCGGCATGCAGTCTCGTCATGCGCGGGGTCGTAGCAGGAGCCTTCGCTGGCGCGCCTTTGACGCCACCGGCCATCCGGCCTATGCCGTTCCCATGACGCGTCCAAGGATCGCCCTGTTCGTCCTGGAAGCCTTGCCCAATGCACGGACCATTCGCCGCTTCGTCGGCGACCACGCCGGCGAGATCGTCCTTGTCGGCCTGTCCGACCCGATGCGGCCGGCGACCGGCGGGACGATGGGCCAGGTCCGCCGCCACCTCGCGCGCTCCGGTCCGCGCTTCCTGCCCTATCTCGCCGTCAACTTCGGACTGCCCGACCTGCTGCGTCCGATGGCGCCGTTGTTCCAGGCGATCGGCCGGGCCGGCGCCAGTTCGGCGGCCACCCCGCTGCGCACCCTGTGCGCCCGCCTGGGCGTGCCGACGATCGACATCGAGGACGTCAACGGGTCAGGCGTTCACGAGGCACTGCGCCGCGCCGCGCCGGACCTGATCTTGACCTTTCACTTCGACCAGATCCTTTCGGACGAGACCATCGCCCTGGCGCGGCTCGCCGCCGTCAACGTCCACCCCGGTCTGCTGCCGCGCCATCGCGGCCCGGTGCCCACGATCCATGCCCTCGCCGAGGCCGTTCCGGCCTTCGGCGTTACCGTGCACCGCACCGTGTCGCGGATCGATGCCGGCGCGATCCTGGTGCAAAGCGCCCTCGATCTGCCGCCCGGGACCACCGCGACCGGAGCCTCGGTGCGCCTGCACGAGGCCGGACGTTTGCTCGTCGAGGATCTGCTCGATACGATCGCCCGAACCGGCTCGGTGCCGGCCGGGAAGACCGCGCCCTTGCTGCCCTATGGCCAATTCCCCTCGCGCACGATGCTCGCCGACCTGGCACGGCGCGGCCTTCGCCTCACCGACGGCCGCGACGTCACCGAAGCGCTGACGCTTTGCGGACGGCGCTGAGGGCGAGGCCCGCGTCGTGCCGGATCGAACGCATCGAAGCCAAGGTTCGCTCGCACGGGCACGTTCAGGGCGCACCGATCCGCCGACGGAGTGAGTCATGGAACCCATGTCGCCGAACTCTCGCGGCGAAGTTTTCCGAGGCGGCGGACAGTTTAATCCGCTCTCCCTTGAAAGTGCAGGGTTGAAATCCACCGAAACGCGACGATTTATCTCAAAGTAATGTAACGTTCGCCGTTGAACTGGCGCCGGTGTCCACGAGTCCGACTCAAGCCGTAGTCCGCGGCAGCATAGCTTTTCCTGTCCATCCGCTTCGGCGACGTGGTTCCGTCTCTGGACATCGCGCCGACTCGCCTACGCCGTCCTGTTTCGTCCGGCCTTCTCACATCGGCCATCGTGCCCCGAACCCAGAGGACCCATGCCCAAGCCGATCACCCTCGACATGCTCAATCAGATGAGCCCCGATCAGCTTAAGACGTTGAAGCAGAACGCCATGGGGCGGGATACGCCAGCCTCGCGCGACGTGCTGGAACTGCTGGCACAGGACGATGTCGCCTCGCGCTTCATCAAGGCACCCTCGAAGGCAGCCGTTGCCAAGGCCGCCAAGCCGAGCGCCCGCCGGACGCTGGCTGGCAGCAAGGCCAAGTCGACCGCTGCCCCGGCAGCACCCAAGGCTGTTCAAGCCAAGCACGGCCGCCAGAGCTGATCCGTCGGGCGGCGGACCGGCTGCTACGGCTGTTCACCTCTTAGCCGACGAGAGGGTGCGGTCAGAGGGTGTGCGGCGCCGTGACCAAGTCAGTGGGGCGCTCGCCGTTGGTGCGCACGGCGGCGCGGTCGATGGAAACGACCGCGTGATCCGACCGCCGTCGCAGGGTCAGTTCTTAGCCTTGTCGACCAGCTTGTTGGCGCCGATCCAGGGCATCATCGCGCGCAGCGTGGCGCCGACCTGCTCGATCTGGTGGGACGCCGCTTTTGCCCGTGTCGCCTTGAACGAGGTCTGGTTGACCTTGTTCTCTAGCATCCAGTCGCGGGTGAACTTGCCCGATTGAATATCGGCGAGCACCCGCTTCATCTCCGCCTTCGTTTCGGGCGTGATGATGCGCGGGCCCGTGACGTACTCGCCGTATTCGGCGGTGTTGGAGATGGAATAGTTCATGTTGGCGATGCCGCCCTCGTAAATCAGGTCCACGATCAGCTTCACCTCGTGCAGGCATTCGAAATAGGCCATCTCCGGCGCGTAACCGGCTTCCACGAGCGTTTCGAAGCCGGCGCGGATCATCTCCACCAGCCCGCCGCACAGGACCGCCTGCTCGCCGAAAAGGTCGGTCTCGCATTCTTCCCTGAAGGTCGTCTCGATGATGCCGGCGCGCCCGCCGCCGATCGCCGAGGCGTAGGAGAGCGCGAGGTCGTGGGCGTTGCCCGACGCGTCGCGGGCGATGGCGACGAGGCAGGGCACGCCGCCGCCGCGCTTGTATTCCGAGCGTACGGTGTGGCCGGGACCCTTGGGGGCGATCATGATGACGTCGAGGTCGGGCCGCGGCTCGATCAGGTTGAAATGGATGTTGAGGCCGTGGGCGAAGGCCAGGGCCGTGCCTTGCTTCATGTTGGCGGCGAGCTCCGCCGTATAGATGTCGCCCTGCAACTCGTCGGGGGTGAGCATCATCACGAGGTCGGCCCACTTGGCCGCTTCGGCGACGCCCATCACCTTGATGTTCTCGGCCTCGGCCTTGCCGGCGGACGAGGAGCCGGGCCGCAGCGCCACGGCGATCTCGGTGACGCCGCTGTCGCGCATGTTGAGGAGGTGCGCGTGACCCTGGCTGCCGTAGCCGACCACGCAGACCCGCCTGCCCTTGATGAGATTGAGGTCGGCGTCCCGGTCGTAGTACACGCGCATTGAGGCATCTTTCCCTGATCAAGCCAACATGGCGGCGTTCTAGGGGGGCGAAGGCGCTGCGTCAAAGCCGCTGGTTCGCGTCGCGGCGGCGCATCGGAGGCGAGGCGCGACTCGGGTGAGCGCGGCGGTACGGCCGACCGATCTCCTGTGCCCGCGCCCGCGAGGTCGTGTGGCCCCACTGCCAGCCTGCGCCGCGCTTGGCGCCCTGCGATGAAGAAACAGGCTCGTTCGGCTTGATCGGCCTCGTTTCGGCATGCTTCTGTCGCAGCGGAGCCGTGCCACGGAGGTCGAAGGTCGAAGATGCGCCACCGGCACGCACGAAGGCTGCGCTCGGCGTTCTTCATGGCATTTTTGATCCACGCCGTTCAACTCGGGACGGCCCTGGCGGAGGAGAAGAGCGACAAGGAGGGCAAGGAGAAGGACGGCAAGGAGGAGGTCGACACCGAGCACATCTTCGGCTTTTCGGAAGGCTCAAGCATCGGTGAAAAAGGCGAGCGTGAGATCGAGAACATCACGATCGGCAGCTTCGGCAAGGTCGGCAGCTACAATCAGGTCGATACCGAGACGTCGCTTCGCTACTCCGTCACTGACCGCCTGCGGCTTTCGATCGGTACGCTGACCGACGCCTACGCGATCCAGGACGTCCCGGGCCTGGACAATCGTCACGCCATCACGTTCAGCGGCCTCATCGGCGAAGCGCGATACAACATCGTTGACAACCGAACCAACCCCTACGGCTTGAGCGTCTCGTTCAATCCGTCGTTCCGCCAGTTCGATCCGATCTCCGGTGAACGCTTCACCAGCTACACGCTTCCCGTGTCGCTGCTGTTCGACAAGGGTTTTCTCAACCAGAAGCTGTTCGTCGGGGTCAACGTCATCTACGCGCCGACGCTGCAGCCCGCGTTCTTCGGGCCGCAGATCAACGACGTGTCCTTCATCGCGGCCGCGACCTACGCCGTGTCCGCGAAGGCGTTCCTGGGAGCGGAGATCCGGCACGAGAACCTCGTCCAGGGCGGCGTGTCCGAGCATGCCCTGTTCCTGGGGCCGAGCCTTTTCTACGGCTTCGCCTCCAATTTCAACGTGAAGGTCGCCTGGGCCATCCAGGTTCCGGACGCCGGCGCAAGGAGCCTGGATGTGAACGGCTTCCAGCGCCATCAGGTGGAGTTGCAGTTCGCTTACGGCTTCTGACCCGGCGGGATCGTCGATCGCGACGAGCAGCGAGGCCAAGCGCTTCAAGCGAGCCGGGCAGGTCACAGCGGCAGCTTCGCCGGATCGTCGATCGTCAGGATCGTGCCCGACGTGTAGGAGGATCGCGGCGACGCCAGGAAGGCCACCGCGTTCGCGATCTCGGCCGGCTCGGCCGGGCGGCCGAACGCCATGCCGGCGAAGGCCTCGCGCCAGCGCTCGGGATCGCCGGTCTCGCGTTGCGCCCGTGCCCTCAGCAGCATCGCGATGCGGTCGGTCGCGACCGGGCCGGGGTTGATGCCGACGACCCGCATGCCGTCGCGCGGCGCCGTCGTGCCCAGCGCGCGGGTGAACGCCATCAGGGCGGCGTTGCCGGTGCTGCCGGCGATGTAGTTGGGATCGAAGCGCTCGCCGGCCGCGCCGATCACGTTGACCACGACGCCGCGGCGCGCCTTCAGGACGGGGTAGAGGGCGCGGGTGAGCGCGATATAGCCGAAGACCTTGAGGTCCCAGGCCTCGCGCCACCGTGCCTCGTCCAGCGTCAGGAGGTCGCCCGGCGGGATCGCGCCGGCGTTGTTGACGAGGATGTCGAGCGTGTCGATGGCGGCGGCGACGCGGGCGACGTCTTCGCCGCGCGACAGGTCGGCGGCGATCGTCGCCACGGCGACGCGATCGCCGATGCGGGCAGCCGCTCGCGCGAGGTCGCCGGTATCGCGGGCGACCAGAACGAGGTCGCAGCTCTCCTCGGCCAGGATCAGGGCGGTGGCCAACCCGATCCCTTTGGAGCCGCCCGTGACGAGGGCGCGTTTGCCAGCGAGGTGGAGATCCATGGCGTCCGCCGAGGCTCGAAACCTATGGCGTCTTCTCCGGCCCGCGAATGATCGCGGCGACGCCGGTGCGCGACACCTCCACCAGCCCGATCGGGCGCATCAGATCGACGAAATGGTCGATCTTGCTCGCCGCCCCGGTCAGTTCGAACACGAAGCTGGCAGTGGAGGCATCCACCACGCGGGCGCGGAACGCCTCGGCGAGGCGCAGCGCTTCCTGCCTGTCCTCGCCCCGGCCGGCAACCTTGATCATCGCCAGTTCGCGCTCCACGCTCTCGCCGCGCAGGGTCAGGTCGGTGACGGAGTGCACCGGCACCAGACGGTCGAGCTGCAGCGTCACCTGCTCGATCTCGGCCGGCGTGCCGGCCGTGACGATGGTGATGCGGCTGAGGTGGTCGGCGTGGGCCACTTCGGCCACCGTCAGGCTGGCGATGTTGTATCCGCGCCCGGAGAACATGCCGACCACGCGGGCGAGCACGCCGGGCTCGTCGTCGACGAGCACGGAAAGGGTGTGGCTCGACACCGGCTTGGCCGTCGGCGGCGCGGTGTAGGGAGAAAGCGGTGGCAGGGCGTTCACGGTGTCGGCTTCCTTCTCATCGCATCCATCGCCGGCGGCATCTTGCGCTCAGGCGACGGGCTCCGCTTTCCCGCGTGTCGATCGCGATGGTGCGGCGAGTCCGGCACGGCTCAGCAGGTTCGCGTCGGCAGGCCAACGCTTCACCCGCTTCGCTTTCTGACAAGCCGCAGGCTTTGATCGCAAAACCGCGGGGCACTTTTGCGAAACCTGCTTAGACCAGTTCCTTTCCCTTGGCGTCGATCATCGCTTCCAGTTCGACGTCGGCGTCGTCGGGCAGGATCATCTCGTTGTGCGCCTTGCCCGACGGGATCATCGGGAAGCAGTTCTCCAGCTTGTCGACGAGGCAGTCGAGGATCACCGCCTTGGGCGTTTCGATCATCTCGGTGATCGCCGCATCGAGGTCGGCCGGGTCGGAAACCCGAAGGCCGTGGGCGCCGTAGGCGTCGGCGAGCTTCACGAAATCGGGTAGGGAGTGCGAATAGGATTCGGAATAGCGCTTCTCGTGCAGCAGCTCCTGCCACTGGCGCACCATCCCGAGGTATTCGTTGTTGAGGATGAAGATCTTGACCGGCAGCCGATAATGCGCCGCCGTCGACATTTCCTGCATGTTCATCAGGATCGAGCCCTCGCCGGCGACGTCGACGACGAGGGCCTGCGGATGCGCCATCTGCACACCGATGGCGGCCGGCAGTCCGTAGCCCATCGTTCCCAGGCCTCCGGACGTCATCCAGCGGTTCGGCTCCTCGAAATCGTAATGCTGCGCCGCCCACATCTGGTGCTGCCCGACCTCGGTGGTGATGTAGGTTTCGCGATGCTTGGTCAGGGCCAGGAGGCGGCGCACGGCGTGCTGCGGCTTGATTGTCGTCGTTGAATTGCGGAACGACAGCGACTTTCGCCCGCGCCACGCCTCGATGGCGCGCCACCACTGCGCCAGCGCACCCGCATCCGCCTTGAGGTCGCGCTCCTTCCAGATCTTGATCATCGCCCGCAGCACGCGGGCGCAGTCGCCGATCACCGGCACGTCGACGCGCACCGTCTTGTTGATGGAGGTCGGATCGATATCGACGTGGATCTTGCGCGACCCCGGCGAGAAGGCATCGAGGCGCCCGGTGATGCGGTCGTCGAAGCGCGCGCCGATGTTGATCATCACGTCGCAGT
>CALMGA010000499.1 GCA_937863205.1 uncultured Beijerinckiaceae bacterium
GCGGCCTCCGCCGCCCGCAGCCCCGCCGCCGCGAGCCGGCCGGCAGCAACCTGCGCCGGGGCCGCCGGCGCGCCGAGCGGCCCGTTGCCCGCGACCGCGTCGGACAGCCAGCGCGGCCCGGCGCCGTTGGGCCGGGGCCGCCGGCCGGTGCCGAGCGTGCCGCCGTAGGTGTCGAGGCGGCGGTAGCCCCAGTCGCCGTCCAGTTCGGCGGCGAGTCGCGCATGCAGGGCGAAGGAGCGCCGGGCGAGTGGTCCGACCGGTGTGCCGTCGCACCAGCCGGCGGCGAGAAAGCCGCCGCCCTTGCCCGAGGCGGCGCAGGCGAGGCCGCTGCGCTCGACCACGATTGAGGCGACGCCGCGGCGGGCGAGGAAATAGGCGACAGCGGCACCCACGATGCCGCCGCCGCAGATGAGAACGCGCATCAGGCCCGCTACCGTTAGAAGGATCACGCTTGCGCGTGCATGTCAGCGCGCCGGCGCGCCGTTCAAGTGCCGGCTTCATCACCGGCGTGAGCCTGGCGGGGCCTCCGTCGCCGGGCGAGATTTACCCGATGCTCGTCATGCCGCCCGTCACGCCGTAGATCTCGCCGGTGATGTAGCTCGCCTCCTGCGAGGCGAGCAGCACGTAGACCGGCGCCAGCTCGACGGGCTGGCCGGGGCGCTTGAACGGCGTCCCGCCGCCGAGCGACTCCAGCTTCTTCTTGTCGCCGTCGGCCTCCTGCAACGGCGTCCAGATCGGGCCCGGCGCCACGGCGTTGATGCGGATGCCGTGCTCCTCCATCAAGGGCTGGCTCAGCCCCTTGGTGAAGTTCGCGATCGCGGCCTTGGTAATGGCGTAGTCGAAGATCATCGGGGCCGGGCTGTAACCTTGCACGCTGGTGGTGTTGATGATCGACGCGCCCGGCTTCATGTGCGGCACCGCCGCCTTGGTGATCCAGAAGAACGAGTAGATGTTCGTCTTCATCAGCGCGTCGAAGCGCTCGCTGGTGGTGTCGAGCAGGCCGCCGGTCTTGCCCATCTTGCCGGCGTTGTTGACCAGGATGTCGAGCGAGCCAAGCTGCTCGACTGCGTCCGCCACCAGCTTCCGGCAGAACGCCTCGTCCGAGATGTCGCCCGGCAGCAGCACGGCCCTGCGCCCCGCCTCGCGGACGAGCTGCAGCACGTCCTGCGCGTCTGCCTCCTCGGCCGGCAGATAGTTGATCGCGAGATCGGCGCCCTCGCGGGCGAAGGCGATCGCGGCGGCGCGCCCGATGCCGGAGTCGGCCCCGGTCAGCAGGGCCTTGCGACCGGCGAGGCGGCCGGCGCCCTTGTAGGATGTCTCGCCGCAGTCGGGCTTCTCGCTCATCGCCTGCTGGGTGCCGGGTGCAGACTGCACCTCGCTGTCGGAGGGCGGACCCATGTACTGCTTGCGGGGGTCCTGCATCACGTAGAGGCTGTCTGACACCAAGGTTCTCCTTACCCTCGATCCGATGCGGGCCGCATCGTCTCGCCGGCGGGCCTGAAGTGGCGCAGGCTCGGGCGATATCCAGGCAGGCGCTGGTGTGCCGCACCCGATGCGGCCATCACGGCGAGCCGCCCCGCTCCCTCAGGTCCTCGTTGTGCTTGACGCGCACCCCCGGAGGGCCTGCGACGGCCGCCTCCAGCAGGGCAGCGGCGCCCGCCCCGGGGGGGCGGGGGCGCAGCGGGCGCGGATGTACAGGCGCCCGGGCCCTCTTTACGCGCGCCGCCGGGGGCGCGTCGCGGCGCCCCTGCTCGCGACGCCCGTCGAGCACGCTCGGGCGGACGATCGTCAGGGACGGGAAACCGAGCGTCCGCAGCCCGGCCTCCAGCTCGCCCTTCAGGCGCGTGTAGGCGAAGGGCGAGCGCGGGTCGGCGCCGAGTGAGGAAACCAGCGCGAAGCGGGTCGCGCCATGGGCAAGCGCGCGGCGGGCAATGGCGAGCGGATAGTCGTGGTCGATCACCCGGTAGGCGGAAGGCGAGGCGGTCCTGGCGCGGGTGGTGCCGAGCGCGCTGACGACGCCGTCGACCGCCCACCAGGGAGCGGCGTCGGGCAGGGCGGAAAAATCGAGCACCACGCTTTCCAGCTTGGGGTGCGGGGCGATGAGGCGGCGGGTCAGCGCGACCACCCGGCCGACCCGTTCGTCGGCGAGCGCCTGCTCCACGACGAGCCGTCCAATGAGCCCGGTTGCGCCGGCGATCAGAAGCGTCTTCATCACGGGCCTCGCGTCTGCGATCTTGATCGGCTCAGCGCGGCGTGAAGTCCGTGTCGGCCTTCACTTGCCGGCAGTAGCCGGCCATCAGCCGCGCGCAGTCGGCGACGTCGGTCAGGCTGAGCACCTCGACGGGCGTATGCATGTAGCGCAGCGGCACGCCGAGCAGCCCCGTCGCCATGCCGGCCTGGTTGAGCTGCATGGCATTGGCGTCCGTGCCGGTCCCGCCGGCGCTGACGCTGACCTGGATGGGAATATCCGCCTCGCGTGCGGCGGCAGTGATGAGGTCGAAGGTGACGGGGTTGATGTTGGGGCCGCGCGACACGCTCGGGCCCTTCCCGATTTCGAGCTGCCCGTGCAAGGTCTTGCTGACGCCGGGGTAATCGGTGGCATGACTGACGTCGACGGCCAGCCCCGTCTGCGCCCCGATGGCGTAGCTCGCGGTCTTGGCGCCGCGAAGCCCGATCTCCTCCTGGACGGTCGCGACCGAGTAGACGCCGACATCCGGGGCGAGGCCCCCCTCCGCCTTGAGCAGGCGAAGGGTCTCGGCGACGATGAAGGTGCCCATCTTGTTGTCGAAGCCGCGCGCGGTGGCGCGGTCGCCCATCAGCGCCTGAAACTCGCACTGATAGGTGGCGACATCACCGAGGCTGACGACGGCGGCCACCTCGGTCCGGGAGCTGGCTCCGACGTCGATCCACATGTCCTTGATCTCGGGCTTCTTCTTGCGCTCCGCCTCGTCCTGGAGATGGATGGCGGTGCGGCCGATGACGCCGCCGAGGCGCTGCTTGCCGTAGATCCATACGCGCTGTCCGATCGCGACGGCGCTGTCATGGCCGCCAATGGTGCGGAAGTGCAGCTGACCCTGATCGTCGATATGGTGGATGATGAAGCCGAGCTCGTCCATGTGACCGGCGAGCATGATGCGCAGCGGGGCGGAGGGGTTGAGCACGGCGGTGACGTTGCCGTGGACATCGGTGCTGACGGCATCGGCGAAAGGCTCGACGTAGGCGCGATAGATGCGCGCCGCCGGCTGCTCGTAGCCGGACGGTGAGGGCGCGTCGGCGAGCCGGCGGAGGAAGTCGAGGGAGGCCTGTTTCATGGCCGCACAGGTGCGGTGCGATGCGGCTGGGCGTCAAGACGGCAGGGGATGACATTCCCCCTGCAGCGATGAAGATCCTTCCCTGACCAGCTCACGCTGAGGACCTGTCGGACGGCCCTGCGCCCTTGCCGACCGTCCACGGCGCCGTTCAACTCACCTGAGATCGGACGTTTGGTGCTCCGTCAGTTGAAGGATTAGCCGTGGCACCCATCGTTGACCTGAGAACAGCATTTTGATTGCCGTAATTCAAATCGACGCACGAGTCTGAGGCTCGTCTACCCTGCACGAGACTGATGCTGTAGGCACCAGCGTGCAAAGCAACGCGCCGGTTCACCGGCCTGCCCTGGGTCGAGGGCTGGGGCAGCTATTTCGCCGAGATCCGCAATCTCACAGGCACCGCGCGCGGCACGGTGGACTGGATATCGGCGGCGGGTCGCCGAAGCAGGACTCGCTGGCTGGAGACACGCACGGCGACCATGGTGGAACCTACCGCGCTTCGAGGAGAAAGCAGCTCCGATCCTCAAACGTCGGAGCTGCAAACCAGGTGCTCCCGCCGTGTCCGGCCAACCGTCTCCACCACCAACATCCCCGTCGCCCGCTTGCGTCCAAACAGGCAGCGCAGCAGGCCAAGATTAATGATCGGTGATGCCGCGGCGTTGAAGATGATCCGCAGTGCTCTTTCCGTCCGTCGCGTGGCTGTAAAGGTGGCTGTCGCCGACGCGGTTCGTGCGCTGACTGTTATCGATGGCGCCGTCATGGTGAATGGCCCTGCTGTCGCCTTCCCCGACAAGCTGTGGGTATGGTCTGCAGTGCGGGGGATGCCGTGCCACATGGCGCCCGATCGGAGGATCGCCGCGTCGGCGTCGAGGCAAGCGGCGGGCGGCGATGGCTTGGCCGCGACGGCCGATGGCCTGTGCGGCGGATTACGGTCTTTGCCGGGACAGCGACCGTCCGACGTCCAAACGGCGTGGTAGTGCGAGGCGTCCTTGCCGCCATGTCCGCCGCCGAAGGTGCATGGCCTTATCTAAACACCACCGGAACCGCGGTAGTGTTCCGCCATCACGAAGCAGCGACGCCTGCTGCCTCAGGTCGTAGTGGTTGTAGATACCGGCGTGACCGAGATGAGCGCCGTGGGCACCCGACCCGCCAGCGGCGTAGAGATCGATGGCGGTGACCTTATCGGGATGATCGACGAGTTCCAAGCTGAGCTTCACGCCGCGCGCTGCCATTGCGCGCTTCTCGACCTGGATGCGCCCGGACAATCTCCGCGCTCGTGACGCGTGGCGGGTTACTTGGCGATCATCGACGGGAAATCGAGGGCACGCTGCGCGACGACGAGGCACTCGATTTCGTCGTCGTCCAAGCCGCCGCTCAGGAATATCCATAGATCGGGCGAGCGCGGATGCTTGGCGAGCAGTTCGTCGGCGGGATTTCCACGCTGAACTCGACCACGCCGACCCCGGCGTTCTGCCGTGACCTTCTCGGCCGCGCTGGTCGTCAGGACCGTTTTGCCCAACCCCGGTCGACCGCCGACCACGACGAGGGTGCCGAGAAGGAAGCCGACGAGCACGCCGTCGAGGTCGGCGAAGCCGGTCATCTACGCCGTTGCCGAGACCTCGACACCGCGCGTCACTTCGACGCGCTCGCTGAGGTCGGCGGCGCCCTCGCCGAGTGCGAAGCGGGTGCGCTTGCGCGGCATCGCCTCCGACGCGGCGCGCAAGCCATCGAGACTGTCGGCAACAATCGTGTCCGGCGGCAGGTCGACCGAAGGGGAACGGCGAATGGCCATATCGCGGATGATCCGGGCGTGTTCAGGTGCCAGCACGTTCGCTATGCTGCTTGCCGTGAGCAAGGCGAGGGATCGTCGCGTCCGCACGTCCGGCTTGATCTCGGGATCGACGGGGAAAGCGAGGGGCCGGGCATGTTGATCGGACGACCCTCCTGCAGCACCTGCGCCATCGTCGTGAAGATGCGCTGGCGCACTTGCGCGGCTGAATGCGCGAAGGCTCGGCGAGCAGCGCCTGCTCGGCATCGATGCTGGCCGCCGGCGATCGCGGTTGACGGCGACGAGATGGGAATGGCTCGACGCTCATGCCGCGGCCCGCTTGGCGACGGCGAGGCGTTCGAACGACGTCGAGCGTCGGCATCCGCAGGGCACATTCGAGCATCAGTGTCGCCCGGCAGGTCGGGAAGAGGCGACGGTGTGCCTACGCCTCGCGCACCAGTCATCGGCATGGGTTGGTCGGCCCAGCGCTCTTGCTTCAGGAACCGGGATCTGGCGACACCTCGTCTCGCAGATACTATACTTTGGGATTAAGACTAAAAGTGTGTGCCGCAACGCAAATTTCGCCGAATTTTTGCGCTCCTACGCCGATCTGATGTTGTAGAAGGAGACAGCGCAGCTTCCGGCATCAATCCCTCGGTCGTCGTTATTCTGTCGGGGTAAGCGTCTCCAACGAGCCATCCCTCATCGTGGTGAAAGCCTATGAGAACTATCGCTTTAGCTTTGTCTGCCGGTTTTTTGATGCTTGGAGCGCTGCCGCAGGGTGACGCTGTCGCCGGCGTCATTGGCAACTACAGCCCCAGAGATGCTTCGCGGCCCGATCCCCTGATCGAGAAAGCTCGTGTGTACTGCTTCAATCGGTATACCGGTGCTTTCCTTCACTGGGGAAGCTGCAATCGGATTGTTTACAGAACGCCTGGACGGACCTATTGCTACAACAAGTACAGCGGCGCTTTCCTTCATTGGGGCGCCTGCTACTGAGCAGGGCGTCATATCGACTTCGACATTCGATGCGATACGCTTGATCGGGGAAACCGCACTTGCGCCAGCGGTATCGCATCGATTGCCATGCCTGCGGGGAAGAGTGAGCGTAGGGGAGTCTTGACCATGGTGCTCCGGCATAACGCCGGACACTGAGTGCAGGATGACGCCGCCCGGCGTCAGCCGCCAAGCATTATTCAGTCAGTGGTCTCGAGCTCTGGACCACCGGGCTCTGGGTCGCATCCGGCTCGATGCTTTGGGTTGCTGTACCGCATCAGCTTCCTCCGAGAATAGCCGCACACCCGGCGCTGCGATGCCCCATCTTCGAATGCGGCTTGCTTCGAATGCGGCTTGGAAGCGTTGCGAAACGCACCCGGTGGATACAGCTCCGCCGGACATCGGCGCAGACCGGTCAATCCCCTTCACCACATCTCGTACGATGTTCTCCACTTGTGCATACGATAAGGGCGTGCGGCGGTAGAAACGCACGCGAAGGGGCTATTGCTTGCATGTCGTGACTTTTCATGTCGCGACTTGCATGCCGACTGGAAACGAAGCGACAAACGCTGCGCCTCGCATGCTCGATCAAACTGGCGCCAGCGCAGCCACCTCCTCGTCGGTGAATACCCGCCCGCGGGTGAGGAATCGTTGGTTGCGGCCGTTGTCGAGCGAGAACATGCCGCCTCGCCCGGGGACGACGTCGATGATGAGTTGGGTGTGCTTCCAGTATTCGTACTGGTCGCGGTTGATGTAGACTTCGGCGCCGCCGATCGGGCCGAGGCGCACGTCGCGGTCGCCGACGATGTAGTCGCTCGTGGGATAGCACATCGGGGCCGAGCCGTCGCAGCATCCGCCGGACTGGTGGAACAGGATCTCGCCGTACTCATCCTGCAGCGTTCTTATCAGGGCCAGCGCGGCCGGCGTGGCCTTCACGCGGACGACCTCTTGCGTCTCCATGCCTTGCCTCGCAGGCTTGTTGAGGGATTTCTGCAACCGAGTCACGTGCGACCGGCGCCATGAGGGCGCCGGTGCTTGGTGTGAGCATCGGACCGGAATACGGGATCCGGTTCGATGCTCAGACTTGTTGTTCAGCACCGGATCCGATCCGAAAGCCGCTGCTTAGTTCGGTCCGGTGCTTCAGAGATGACGTGCCGATCAGAAGAAGCCGAGCTTCTTGGGGCTGTAGCTCACCAGCATGTTCTTGGTCTGCTGGTAGTGATCGAGCATCATCTTGTGGTTCTCGCGCCCGACGCCAGACTGCTTGTATCCGCCAAAGGCCGCGTGGGCGGGATAGGCATGGTAGCAGTTCGTCCATACGCGGCCGGCCTGGATCGCCCGTCCGAAGCGGTAGGCGCGATTGCCGTTGCGGGTCCACACGCCGGCGCCCAGGCCGTAGAGCGTGTCGTTGGCGATCGAAAGCGCGTCGGCGTCATCCTTGAAGGTCGTCACCGACAGCACCGGCCCGAAGATCTCCTCCTGGAAGATGCGCATCTTGTTGTTGCCCTGGAACACGGTGGGCTTGACATAGAAGCCGCCGGCGAGGTCGCCGTCCTTCATGTTGCGCTCGCCGCCGGTCAGCACCTTGGCGCCTTCCTGCTTGCCGATGTCGATGTAGGACAGGATCTTCTCCAACTGCTCGGAGGAGGCCTGGGCGCCGATCATGGTCGCGGGATCGAGCGGCGAGCCTTGCGTGATCGCCTCGACCCGCTTGATCGCCCGTTCCATGAAGCGGTCGTAGATGGACTCGTGCACCAGCGCCCGGCTCGGGCAGGTGCAAACTTCGCCCTGGTTGAGGGCAAACATGGTGAACCCTTCGAGCGCCTTGTCGAAGAAGTCGTCGTCCTCGTCGGCGATGTCCTTGAAGAAGATGTTGGGGCTCTTGCCGCCGAGCTCCAGCGTCACCGGAATGAGGTTCTGCGAGGCGTACTGCATGATCAGGCGGCCGGTGGTCGTTTCGCCGGTGAAGGCGATCTTGGCGATGCGATTGGAGGACGCCAGCGGTTTGCCGCACTCCAGGCCGAAGCCGTTGACGACGTTGAGCACGCCCGGCGGCAGCAGGTCGCCGACGAGCTCCATCACCACCATGATCGAGGCCGGCGTCTGCTCGGCCGGCTTCAGGACGATGCAGTTGCCGGCGGCAAGCGCAGGCGCGACCTTCCAGATCGCCATCAGGATGGGGAAGTTCCAGGGAATGATCTGGCCGACGACGCCGAGCGGCTCGTGGAAGTGGTAGGCGATCGTGTCGTGGTCGATCTCGGAGATGCCGCCTTCCTGCGCGCGGATGCAGCCGGCGAAATAGCGGAGGTGATCGATGGCGAGGGGAATATCGGCAGCCATCGTTTCGCGGATCGGCTTGCCATTGTCCCAGGTTTCGGCGAGCGCGACCATGTCGCGGTTGGCCTCGATGCGGTCGGCCATCTGCTTGCGCAGGCCGGCGCGAGGGGCGGCCGAGGTCTGGCCCCAGGCGTCCTGCGCGGCATGGGCGGCGTCGAGCGCGCGCTCGACGTCGGCGGCCTCGGAGCGGGCGCATTCGCACACCACCTGCCCGGTGATCGGCGAGGTGTTCTCGAAATAGCGGCCTGACGCCGGCTCGACGAACTTGCCGCCGATGTAGTTGCCGTAGCGGGCCTGGAAGGGGGCTTTGTGCGTTTGTCCGAGAAATTCCGGCTTATTCATGGGTGGTTCCTCCTGTGTTCGGGCTCGTTGTCCCGGGTGCGAGCGTGCAACACCTGCACGCGCGATGCGCTGCCCGGCGGCCGATCCCTCCCGCATCTATAAGCCGGCAAGTGCCCGCGTGCATGCGAAAATATCGTCGGGAACATCGGACTTCAGTACATGTCGGGGCTGCGGCGGTCGGGGCGCCGAGCGGAATCAGGAACGCGCCGCCGATTGGACGCCGGCTTCCGGCGAAAGAGATGGCGACAGCACCAGCGCGACCAGGCTGAGGCTCGCCGCGACGCCGAGGTAGAGGCCGACGAGACCGAGGCCGCCGCGATCGGCCAACGCCTGCGCCAGGAGCGGCGTCACCCCGCCCCCCAGGATGCCGCCGACGTTGAAGGCGAGCGAGGCGCCGGTGTAGCGCACGCGCGCCGGAAACAGATCGGGCAGCCAGGCGCCGAGCGGACCGTAGACGAAGCCCATGGTGAACAGGGCCAAACACAGGAAGCAGGCGATGGTGGCGAGCGATCCGCTGCCCAGCATCGGCGCCAGCAGGGCCGCGACCACCACCGTGGCGAGGCAGCCGGCGATCAGCACGCGACGCGGCGAGGTGCGATCGGCCCAGACCCCCGCCGCGAGGATGCCGCCGGCAAAGAACACGATGGCGACGAGCAGCACGCCGAGGAAGGTGCCGCGCCCGTAGTGCAACGTGGCGACGCCATAACCGAGCGCGAAGGCGGTGGCGATGTAATACAGGGCGAAGCAGGCGACCACGGCGAAGGTGCCGGTCACGATCTCGCGGGCGTGGTCGCGCAGGGCATCGGCGATCGGCACCGCCGCCGGAGGTGCCTTGGCGAGGACGGCGGCGAAGGCCGGCGTTTCCGTCAGTTCGAGGCGTACCCAAAGACCGACGCCGACGAGAAACACGCTGGCGATGAAGGGCAGCCGCCAGCCCCAGCCGGCGAACTGTTCGGCCGTCAGCGCCGCACCCAGGATCAGGAACAGGCCGTTGGCCAGGAGAAAGCCGAGCGGGGCTCCAAGTTGCGGCACCATGCCGAAGCGGGCGCGCCAACCCGGCGGCGCGTTCTCCACCGCCAGCAGCGCCGCCCCGCCCCATTCGCCGCCCAGGCCGAAGCCCTGGCCAAAGCGCATCAAACACAGCAGCAGCGGCGCCAACCAGTCGAGCGAGCGATAGGTCGGCAGACAGCCGATCGCCGTCGTCGAGGCGCCCATCAGCAGCAGCGAGGCGACGAGCGTGGACTTGCGGCCGATTCGATCGCCGAAATGGCCGAACACGGCCGCCCCGAGCGGGCGCGCGACGAAGGCGAGGGCGAAGCTGCCGTAGGAGGCGAGGAGCTGTGCGGACGCCGACGATCGGGGAAAGAACAGCGGTCCGAAAACCAGCGAGGCGGCCGTCGCGTAGACGTAGAAGTCGTAGAACTCCACGGTCGTCCCTACCAGGCTCGCGGAGAGAACGCGCGCGGTCGAGGGGGCGGTGCCGCGATGATGGGGGAACAACAAACGGTCCTCAAGAAACGGGAACAAGGTCGGCAAGCCGGCGCCGGAGGGCAAGCGCGGGTCACAATGGCACCCATCTTGTCCCCGATCGGCCGCGGGAACTCAACCCGGCTCGCTTGCCATCGACGTACGGCCGGCCTAAATGTTTGGCAGCAAACGCGAATACCTGCAAGGCTCCTGTTCTGCCGGCAACCTTGCCGGCCATCGAACCCGCGTCAAGCGCCAGGACGCGGGCTGGCACGGCGTTTGATCGGGGCTGGCAGCCGTTTGGATGGGAAAGGGACGATTGATGGCAAAGGACGCGCGACTGCAAAAGGGATCCCGCCAGGAGGAGCCGGTGCGCGGCGAGGAAACCGCGCCCGCTCGGGTACCAGCTAAGACGCCAGCCAGGGCGCGGAGAACGGCAGCGGCCAAGACGCAAGGCGGAGATCCGACCAAGACGCTCGTCGAGACGCCGGCCAAACCGAGCAGCGAGGCATCAGCCAAACCGCGCAAAAAGTCGCCGGCCGAGCCGCGCAGCGAAGCAGCGGCCAAGATGCAAACCGGGGCCAAGACACAGTCCGGGGCCAAGACACAGTCCGGGGCCAAGACACAGTCCGAGGAACCGGCCAAGACGTCGGACGAAGCGTCGGGCGAGGTGTCGGTCGAAACGCCCATCGAGGCGTCGGCCAAGCCGAGCAGCAAAGGGCGGATCAAGCCGCGCAAGGCAGCATCCGCGACATCACCCAGCGAAGCACCGGCCGAGCCGGTCGCCGAGGCATCGGCCAAGTCGGTCGTCGAAGCACCGGCGAAGCCGCGCAGGGGAGCATCAGCCAAGCCGCTCATCAAACCATCCGCCAAGCCTGCCAGCGAAGCACCGGTCAAACCGGCCCCCGGAGCATCAACGAAACCGCGGACGGGAGCTTCGGCCAAGCCGCTCGTCGAAACATCGGCGAAGCCGCGCAGCGTGCCAGCGGCGAAGCCGCGCGGCGAGACGCCCGACAAGCCGCGCCGCACCGCACCCTTGCCGCCGGTCGATGGCAGCGAGATCAACCTCGGCTACCTCCATGATTTCGTCAGTTTCCACCTGCGGCTGGCGCAGGATGCCTCCTATCGCGTGTTCTCGCGCCATCGCGAGAAGGATCTGGTGAAGCCCGGCCGCTTTCCCGCGCTGGCCATCATCCAGCTCAACCCCGGCATCTCGCAGAGCGCGCTCGGCCGGGCGATCGCGCGCGACAAGTCGACCGTGAGCCCGCTCATCAAGGACCTGCAGCAGAACGGCTTCATCAGCCGCAAGCCATCGCCTCACGACCGTCGCAGCGTCACCCTCGCCCTGACCAGGAAGGGCGAGCGCACGCTGGCGAAGCTGCACGCCCGCGCCACCGAGCACGAGGACGAGCTCGACCGTCTCGTAGGTGCCTCCAAGGCGCGCTTCGTGACCATGCTGGAGAAGATCGTCGCCGGCATGGCCGTGCACGCGACCGATTGATCGACGCAAGTTTCTTGAGGCGCGACGGGAACGCGGCGGCGTTTCCCCGTGCCGTATCGAGACAAGCCGGACGCCGCCGAGCCGACAGCTGCGCGATCTTCGCACGGGTGTGCCGCGACGAAGCATCGCGAAGCGTGCCGCCGGACCGTGATGTCGCCGCGCGGTGGTCCGGCGAAATGGTCAGGTGAGGCGGCGCAGTCTCAGGTGCCTCAGAGCACTCTGTGCAGAGGCAGGGCCGCGCGCCCGCCCGAAAAGCGTCGGGCGCTTCGCGTGCCGAGCCGCGTCAGGATCTCGTAGCCGATGGTGCCGGCCCGGCGCGCCGCCTCGTCGATGGGGATCGTGGCGCCGATCAGCTCGACGCTGTCGCCGCGCCGCAGCGGCGGCGCCTCGGTAACGTCGATCACTACGAGATCCATGGAGATCCGCCCGACGAAGGGACAGCGCACGCCGCCGATGCCGGCCATGCCGCGCGCGTCCGCGTTGGTGCCGAGCGCGGCGCAGGGCACGCCGTCGGCATACCCCGCGCTGACTGTGGCCAGGCGACGCGGCGACGGGGCGATCCAGCGGGCGTCGTAGCCGACGGCTGTGCCGGCCGGCACCTCCTCCACCTGGATCACCTGGGCCTCGAAGGTGACGACCGTGCGCATGGGGTTGCGGTCGTCAGGCGTCGGATTGCCACCGTAAAGGGCATAGCCCGGCCGCACGAGGTCATGGTGCGCCGCCTCGCCGAAGAACACGCCCGACGAATTGGCCAGCGAGCCCGGTACGCCCGGCCAGTGCCGGCGGGCGGAAGCGAACAGCTCGACCTGCCGCGCCATCGCCGGACGGTGCGTGGCCGCTCCCGACCAGACGAGATGGCTGAGCACCAGCGCCAGCTCGAGCCGTCCGGAAAGGCGGGCGGCGGCGGGTTGAAGCGAAGCGGGAAGCCCGAGCCGGGTCATGCCGCTGTCGAGTTGCAGGGCGCAGGGGGCGCGCCCGCCCACCTCACCCCACTCCTCGATCTCCGGCAGCGAGCCCAGCACCGGGCGCAGCCGCGCCTTGACGCACAACGGCACTGCCCCGGGCAAAAGCCCGTTAAGAACGTAGATCGTCGCGTCGGGCAGCAGCGAGCGGAGTTCAAGGCCTTCCGAGAGGTGGGCGACGAAAAAGGTGCGGCAGCCCAGCGAGCGGAGCTGTCCGGCCACCGGCGCGAGGCCGAGCCCATAGGCATCGGCCTTGACCACGGCCGCGCACTCGGCCGACCCCGCCATTGCGGCGAGCAGATGCCAATTGTCGGCGAGCGCGTCAAGGTCGACGCTCAGGATGGAGCCGGCCGGCGCGGGCGGCTCGGTCGCCTGCACCAGCGCCGGCTTCATCCCGACGCCGCGGCGCGAATGGTCTGGGCTGGTGTCAACGGGCGGTTCCTTCGCGCGTGGTGGCGTCGAACCCTAGCGCGAAACACGTTGGCGGCCAGGCGGTGTCCCGGAGAAAGCGGGGGATTGTGGCTTACATGCCGATCCGTCGTACCATCATCACCCCGCCCGCGTCGGCTTGGCG
This sequence comes from uncultured Beijerinckiaceae bacterium, assembly GCA_937863205.1. The sequence goes on from CALMGA010000499.1 coordinate 13,256, forward strand.
CTGAATAGGAAGTCAATGCCGAAGCTGCCGGCGTCGCCGACGAGCAGACCACCCGACAGCCGCTCGGCCAAATCGGGGCGATCGGCCATCGCCTCGGTCAGTGCGCGACCGGCAGGTGATCCTCGCGGGCGAGGTTCGAAAAGCGGGTGAACTCGCCCTCGAAGGCCAGTTCCACCGTGCCGGTCGGACCGTGGCGCTGCTTGCCGATGATCACTTCGGCGCGCCCGTGGCAACGCTCCATGTCGGACTGCCAAGTCAGGAACTCTTCCGACCCTTCGCGAGGCTGCTTGTTCTTGAGGTAGTATTCCTCGCGGTAGACAAAAATCACCACGTCGGCGTCCTGCTCGATGGAACCGGATTCGCGCAGATCCGAGAGCTGCGGGCGCTTGTCGTCGCGCGACTCGACCTGGCGCGACAGCTGTGACAACGCCACCACCGGCACGGCCAGCTCCTTGGCCAGCGCCTTCAGCCCGGTGGTGATCTCGGTCAGCTCCTGCACGCGGTTGCCTTCCCGCGACTTGGAGCCGGACAGCAGCTGCAGGTAGTCCACCACCAGCATGTCGAGGCCGCGCTGGCGCTTGAGGCGGCGGGCACGGGCGGTGAGCTGGGCGATGGAGATGCCGCCGGTGTGGTCGATGTAGAAGGGGAGCTGCTGCATTTCGCGGGCCGCCTCGGCGACGCGGTGGAAATCCTGCTCGGTGATGTCGCCGCGGCGGATCTTGTAGGACGCGACCTGTGCCTGCTCGGCGATGATGCGGGTGGCGAGTTGCTCCGACGACATTTCGAGCGAGAAGAAGCCGACAATGCCTCCGTTCACCGTTTCGTGGCTGCCGTCGGGCTTCTGCCGGAACTGGTAGGCCTTGGCGATATTGAACGCGATGTTGGTGGCCAGCGCCGTCTTGCCCATGCCGGGGCGCCCGGCCACGATCACGAGGTCGGACGACTGCAGGCCGCCCATCATCCGGTCGAGATCGCTCATCCCCGTGGAAATGCCGGAAAGACCGCCGTCGCGCTCGAAAGCCTTGGCGGCCATGTCCACCGCGGCGGTCAGCGCGTCGGAGAAACGCTGGAAGCCGCCGTCGTATCGGCCGGACTCGGCAATCGAATACAGCTTGCGCTCGGCGTCCTCGATCTGTTCGCGCGGGGACACGTCGACCGGCGCGTCATAGGCACCGTTGACGATGTCCTCGCCGATCAGGATGAGGTCGCGGCGCACGGCAAGGTCGTAGATGGTGCGCCCGTAGTCCTCGGCGTTGATGATGGCGGTGGCTTCGGCGGCGAGCCGGGCGAGGTATTGCGGAATGGTCATGCCGCCGATGTCGGCCTCGCCCAGGAAGGTCTTGAGCGTGATCGGGGTCGCGACCTTGCCCGCGCGGATGAGCTGCGAGGCGACGTCATAGGTGCGCTTGTGCAACTCTTCGGAGAAGTGCTCGGGGCGCAGGAAGTCCGACACCCGGTCGAAGGCATCGTTGTTGATGAGGATGGCGCCGAGCAGCGCCTGCTCCGCCTCGATGTTGTGAGGAGCGACGCGATAGGCCGCCTCCTGCCCGGAATGCCGGACGAGCGGCGACACACGCCCGCCCGGGTGATCCATCAGGGTCATGCCGGAACAGCCAAGTCGTTGACAGCCAAATGAGTGTGGAAGGGGCGTCGGACGCCTCCTGCAGAATGTAGCACGAAGCGCCCTGCCCGGCAAAGGCACCGCGCGGCGGCCCTCAGGACGCCTTCGACAGCATGCGGCCCATCCGCGGAGGGTGGCGTCTGGCAACCTCGTCGAGGGGAAGTGAGGCCTCCTGCGGGGACAGCGGTGTCCAGCAGGCGACGCATCGGCGAATGCCGCCATCGACGTAAGGACGACCGTTCTCGTCATCGAAAGCGAGTTGCGGTGCCAAGGCACCGTGGAAGGATCGGATCCAGAGAAGATACACGCCGGCAGCTCCGGCCAAAGGTCGAACGGAGATAGGTGCGATGGAGGCAACGGGGAAGGGCGAGACTGCCGGGGATCGCTCTCGCCGGCATTTGAATCGACCTGCGCAGCGTCGAAACCGGCCTCCGCCGGTCATCCCGCGCCGATCGATCAGCGGCCGGCGACGGCCCAACCCCCAAAGCCGTGGCGGTGATGGGCCGGCCCATCGGCGGCCGTTGCTGCACGTCTGGGATAGGTCCTTGGTCGCCGAGGGTCTGCGCGCCGGCGCGCCCGGCGAGAAAACGAAGCTCCTGTGCGCGGGCGTAGCCGTACTTGGCGGCAGGCTCGCCAAACAGATCGGTCATCGGATCTACTCCCCGCGGTGCTCGCGTCCCCTCGGAAAACCTGGGCTCGACATTCGAACCCGCAACGACATCGCCCGGCCCTGCCGGCACGGCGCGCCCACGAGCCATGCGCAAACGGCGGGTAACCTTTGCGCGACGGTCAGCGGAAGCCAGCGAGGCTCAAAAAGGCCGTCGTCCGCACCACTCCGGTCGCTTCTCGACCGTAAACCATGCGACGCCCAGTCCTGGAACCGCTCGGCGAGCGCCGCACTTCTGCGCCTATGCCCAGCACCGCACGCGTCCGCGACGTCACTCCGCGCGGCAAGACCCCGCAGGCCATCGAGACCGCCTTGGACGTCCCCGCCCCGGCGCCAGCCATCGCGACCGACGCCGAATCAGGCGAAGCGCGCGGCGAAGAGGGTCGCGAGGTGGCCGAAGCGGTCGGCCTCGTCTACGTCAGCGACGAGGATCCCGGCATCACCCGCCGAAGGAGCGGCAAGGGATGGCGCTTCCTCGACCCCGAAGGCGCCGCCATCCGCGATCGCGGGGAGCGCGAGCGCATCGAGAAGATCGGCATACCGCCGGCCTACAGCGACGTCTGGATCTGCCCGAAGGCGAATGGTCACATCCAGGCGACCGGGCGGGACGACAAGGGGCGCAAGCAGTACCGCTATCATCCCAAATGGACGCAAGCGCGCGACGAGGCGAAATACGCGCACATGGCGGAATTCGGCCGCCTGCTGCCGACCATCCGCAAGCGCGTCGCCGCCGACATGAGCAAGCCCGGCTTCGGCCGCGCCAAGGTGCTGGCGACGGTGGTATCGCTGCTTGAAAAAACGCTGATCCGGGTCGGCAACGAGGACTACGTTCGCGACAACAAGAGCTTCGGCCTGACAACGCTGCGCAATCGCCACGTCGACGTCGCCGGCTCGCACCTGCGATTCGACTTCAAGGGCAAGAGCGGCAAGATGTGGAAGCTCGACATGGCGGATCGCCGCGTGGCCAAGGTGGTGCGCTCGATCCAGGACCTGCCGGGCCAGCACCTGTTCCAATACCTCGACGAGGACGGGGACCGGCACCCGGTCGACTCTGCCGACGTCAACGACTACCTGCGCGACGCGTCGGGGGGCGCCGACATCACCGCCAAGGACTTCCGCACCTGGGCCGGCACCGTGCTCGCCGCGATGGCGTTGGGCGAATTCGAGAAGGTCGACAGCGCCGCCCTGGCGAAGAAGAACATCAAGGCGGCGATCGAATCAGTGGCCAGGCGGCTCGGCAACACGGTCACCATCTGCCGGAAATGCTACGTGCACCCGCAGGTGATCACCTCCTACCTCGACGGCACGCTGCTTGAAGACATCAAGCATGAGGTCGAGGCGGAGTTGTGCGAGGACGCCGATCAGCTCAAGCCGGAAGAAGCGGCGCTGCTCGGCCTGCTCAGCCGCCGCATCAGCCGCGACGTCAAGGCCGGCCGGGTCGCGGACGAGGTCGCCTGAGCTATCGATCGCCCTCGTCGGCGAGGGCGGCGCCGACTTCGAGGCCGAGATCGTCGATGGTGTCGCGTTCGATCACGTTGACGTCCTCACCGCGCGCCTGACGCTCCGCTTCCTCGGCGGAACGGGCGACGTTGACCTTCACCTTCACCTCGACTTCGGGGTGAAGCTGGATGACGAGCGGATGCACGCCGAGCGTCTTGATCGGGGTGGTCAGGTTGACTTGGTTGCGGGTGGTGCTGAAGCCTCCCGCGGTGAGCGCCTCGGCGATGTCGCGGGTCGACACGGAGCCGTACAGGTATCCGGTCTCGCCGGCCTGCCGGAGAACCACGAAGCTTTGACCGTCGAGCTTCTCGCCGACGCGCTCGGCCTCGCCCTTGGCTTCGAGATTGCGGGCTTCGAGTTGCGCCTTTTGTCCTTCGAAGCGCTTCTTGTTGGTCTCGGTCGCTCGCAGCGCCTTGCCGCCGGGCAGAAGGAAGTTGCGGGCATATCCATCGCGAACCCGGACGGTTTCACCCATCTGGCCGAGCTTGGCGACGCGTTCGAGCAGAATGACCTGCATGGTTCTGTGTCCTTATCAAGAGTTACAGCTTGCGCACCGCCGCTGGCCTTTGCCGGTCGCGGAAGGAGAAAGCCGCATCGAGGAGCCCAAGCACACCCCACAGCAGCAGGGGCCAAGGCATCAAAGCGGCGATGGTGAGATAGACAATGACCAGCAGCGGCACCCGCGAGCCCCTGTTCCGGGTGAGGGCGTGCGCAACGGCGAGCCCCTGGATGGCCAGCGCTGCCATCAGGGCCGCGCTGATGATCCGGCTGAAGAGGCCGACGAAGCCGCCGATGAAACTGAACGGAAGCGAAACGGCGAGCAGCAGCGCGGCGAAGCGGGGCAGGCGCATGTGCTTGGGGATGTCGGGCCAGGAGGTGCCGAGCAGGTCCGACACCTGGGCGATGCGTCCGGCCAGCCACAAGCTGCCGAGATAGAAGAACACCGCCGCCGCGCTCGTCAGTGGCGGCATCAGGATCGTCACCTCCCTGGCGATCTGCCCGGCATCAACCCCCTTGGGCAAAGCCCGCTGCTGCGCGACCATTTGCCAAGCCTCCGTCAAGGTGGCGGTCAGGTGCGCGTTGAACGGCTCCAGGCCGCCGCTGGCGGCGACCGCTACGGCGAGAACGGCCGACACCGACAGAGAGGCGAACAGAACGGCCATGACCGCGACCCGCCCGAGCAGGCGCTCTTCCGGCCGGGCCTGCGGCGTTGTCACGGCCACCGGCCTGCGGCGGGCTGCGACTCCGAGCAGGCACGCCGGCAGGCCGAGCACCAGCAGGAAAACGCCGGCATTGAAGCCGGCGCTGCTGGGGGCGCGCAACCCGTTGAAGACGAGATGGCCGAGTTGGAGGTCGAACAGCGCCACGAAGGCCGAACCGACGACCAGCGCCAGTGCGCCGGCGAGAGGTCCAAACCCCAGCGAGGCGATCATCAGGGGCAGCGGCGCGAGCACGCCCATCGCCAGCGTCAGCGGCGGATGCGACGGCGCCAGCATCGACAGCAACGACCCGGCCAATCCGCCGCCGGCGGCGGCCACGAGGCCTGTCGCGCTGATGCGCAAGGCTGGAAGGCGCGAGAAGGAGGAGCGCATGGGGCTTTCGCTGTCCCGCTCCGGGAGCGGAGCGGTTAGGGACCCCTCGAGGCAGGTCCCAGCTTGGATGCATCCGCCGCACGGGATGCGCGACGGTTGATGGTCAAAATCGTGCGACTCCGCCGAGCTGGATCGAGCCCGCTAGCGGATGACGTAGGGCAGCAGGCCGAGGAAGCGGGCGCGCTTGATCGCCTGGGCAAGCTCGCGCTGCTTCTTGGAGGATACGGCGGTGATGCGCGAAGGCACGATCTTGCCGCGCTCGGAAATGTAGCGCGAAAGAAGTCGCGTGTCCTTGTAGTCGATCTTGGGCGCGTTGGGGCCGGAAAACGGGCAGGTTTTGCGGCGGCGAAAGAACGGGCGACGGGCGCCGGCGGCGGGAGCCATCAGTTCGCTCCCTCTTCAGGCTGCACATCTTCGCGTGGGCGGCGGGGCGGACGGTCGCCGCGCGGACCGCGACGATCGCCGCGGTCGTCGTCCTCGCGCTTGCGCATCATGGCGGAGGGACCATCCTCGTGCGCTTCGACGCGAATGGTGATGAAGCGCAACACATCCTCGTTGAGGCCGAGTTGGCGCTCCATCTCGGCGATGGCTGCCGCCGGTGCATCGATGTTGAGAAGGGAGAAGTGCGCCTTGCGGTTCTTCTTGATGCGATAGGCGAGCGACTTGACGCCCCAGTACTCGACC
>CALMGA010000500.1 GCA_937863205.1 uncultured Beijerinckiaceae bacterium
GGATCGTATCCGGGACCATGGCGGGCGTGGCAGGGCGTGAGGTGGACCGGGGTTGATGTCAGCACCCGAATCCTACACTGCTTCGATGCTTTCAGCCACGCTCGCCACCGCGCCTAGCCCATGCCGGTGAAGAAGACGGGCTAAACTGCTCGGATTGCTCAAGGGCGGGTCGCAGGCGCCGGGTCGAGGAGACCCGCCACGTGGTGCGCCCACGCCGTGCGCGTTGGATCGATGCACCCAATCCCGCAGCGTTTGGCGCTGCTTGCCGGCACTCTGCGCCGCCTCCACGCGGTTTCGCCCTTGCTGAATGAGGGCGGCAGAACAAGGGCGATCGCCAAGCAGCGACGCAGCTGGTTCGCATCCCGGCTTCGCCGCGCTCTCGACCCCAGCTCCGCCACCGTAAGACCCGTCCGGGTGACGCAAGCGTCACCGTACCGCTCCAGCCGAGCCAGCCGGAGACACCGAATCAACTCACACCGATCCCGTCACCCGGAATGGGTCTCATCGATCCGCCCTGGGTCTGGGACATGTCGTATTGCATCGGATCGGTTTGCAAGCGGCTGCGTACTTCCGGTCCGATGCTTCAATGCATCGCCTTAAGCCGACGGCGCTCCACCGATGATGGGATGCGCATGCTTTCCCGGTATTTGGCGACGGTGCGCCGGGCGATGTCGATGTTGGCCGACTTCAGCTTTTCCACGATGGCATCGTCGGACAGGATCTCGCCGGCCGGCTCGCGCTCGATCATTTGACGGATGCGGAAGCGCACGGACTCGGCGGAATGCGACTCGCTGCCGGTCTTCGAGGCGATCGAGGCGGTGAAGAAGTACTTCAGCTCGAACAAGCCGCGCGGACTCGAGAGATACTTGTTGGACGTCACCCGCGACACGGTCGATTCGTGCATGCCCGTCGCTTCCGCGATCGCCTTGAGGTTGAGCGGGCGCAGGTGCTCGACCCCGTTGATGAAGAAGGCGTCCTGCTGGCGCACGATCTCGCTGGCCACCTTGAGGATGGTGCGGGCGCGTTGCTCCAGGCTCTTGGTCAGCCAGTTCGCGGTCTGCAAGCAACCCGACATGAAGGATCGGTCGGCTTCGCTGCCCTTGTTGCGCGAAATCTTGGCGGCATAGGTCTGATTGACGAGCAGGCGCGGCAACACGTCCGTGTTCAGTTCGACGATCCAGGATCCGTCGGGCGCCGCCCGCACGATCACGTCGGGCACCACCGGCTGGATCGGGTTGGAGCCGAAGGCGCGTCCCGGCTTGGGGTCGAGTCGCTTGATTTCCGCGATCATCTCGTGAACGTCTTCGTCGTCGACGCCGCACAGGCGGCGCAGCGCAATGATGTCGCGCCGCGCGACGAGGTCGAGATGCCCGATCAGGGTGCGCATCGCCGGGTCGAGCCGGTCGAGGTCGCGGAGCTGGATCGCCAGGCACTCGGCGAGGCTGCGCGCGCCGACGCCCGACGGATCGAGGGTCTGCACGGTGGCCAGCACCGCTTCCACGCGCCGCAGCGGCGTGCCCAGGCGGCCGGCGATGTCCTCCATCGAGTCGGCGATGTAGCCGGTCTCGTCGATGGCATCGATCAGGGCATGGCCGATGATGCGGTCGGCGGGATCGGGCAGCGCCAGCGGCAGCTGCGCCAGCAGGTGGTCCTTCAGCGACGGCTTGGCGGCGAGGTAAGATTCGAGGTTGGAGGCTTCACCGTCGACACCGTTCCCCGACGAGCCGGACCAGGCGGCGGCCGATAGGCCGGTCTCGCCGGCCTCGCCCATCTCGGACGACGCTCGGACGCGGTCATCGTCGAAGGCGTTGCTGAGTTCGGTGCCAAGGCCCGCTTCAAGCGTCGTGCGATCGGTGGCGAAGCTGTCCGAACTCCAGTCGCCCTCGATGCGCCCTTCACTCGGCTCGCCGGCGAAGGCCGGATCGACCTCGCCGAAGCCGTCCCCTGCCGCATCGATGCCGTGCGTTTCGCCGCCATGGTCGCTGAGATGATCGCCGGCCAAGCCGGCATCCGTCCGATCGCTCGCGGGCGCCTCGATGTGGTCATCGGAACGCCCGTCCTCGGCTCGCTCCAGGAGCGGATTGCGCTCCAGCTCGTCTTGAACGAAGGAGGCGAGTTCGAGATTCGAAAACTGCAGAAGCTTGATCGCCTGCAAAAGCTGCGGCGTCATCACCAGGGACTGTCCCTGCCGCAATGTCAGCTTCGTTGTCAGCGCCATTTGCCAAGCCACATCAGCAAGCATACCAAGCGGACACGCACTCCGGGCCCGCTTCTTGCTTCTCTAACAGAGCTCACCCCGCATGTCTTGGCGCGGCGGGGGCATTCGGCGCGTTTCGACGCTGAAATGATCCCGACTTGGTTTGCATTTCGAACCGGGCGCAGATTCGCGCCGGCAAGCTGGCGCGTCCGAGCGTCGGGAGCGGACGGGACAGCGCATGGCGGCTGCGGGGGCAGGAACCGGATGGAACGAGCTGGGACATCGGCTCGAACCTGATACCCGGTCCGGCGGTCTACAGTCGGAAATCCTCGCCGAGATAGTGCCGGCGCACGTCGGGGTTCTCGACGATCTCGGCCGGCGCGCCCGAGGTCAGCACCGTGCCGGAATGGATGATGTACGCGCGATCGATCAGCCCCAGCGTTTCCCGCACGTTGTGATCGGTGATCAGCACCCCGATGCCGCGCCGCTTCAGATGCTGCACCAGAACACGGATGTCGCCGACGGCGATCGGGTCGATGCCGGCGAACGGCTCGTCGAGAAGCATGAAGCTCGGTTTGTTGGCCAGCGCGCGGGCGATCTCGCAGCGCCGCCGCTCGCCGCCCGACAGCGCCACGGAAGGCGACTTGCGGAGGCGGGTGAGGTCGAACTCGTCGAGCAGCCCGTCCAGCTCGCGCTCGCGTTTTTTCTTGTCGCGCTCGGACATTTCCAGCACGGCGCGGATGTTGTCCTCGACACTCAGGCCGCGGAAGATCGAAGCTTCCTGCGGCAGGTAGCCGATGCCCAGCCGCGCCCGGCGATACATCGGCAGGCTGGTGACGTCGTTGCCGTCGAGCGCGATGCGCCCGGCGTCAGGGCGCACCAGTCCGGTGATCATGTAGAAGGTGGTGGTCTTGCCAGCGCCGTTTGGACCGAGCAGGCCGACCGCTTCGCCGCGCCGCACGATCATGCTGACATCCTCGACGACGCGGCGGGCCTTGTAGGCCTTGCGGATGTGCTGGATCGCCAGGATGCCGTCGCCTGCGGCGGGCGCGACGCTGAAGCTCTCACCCGGCTCCGGTGCACCCAGCTTGGGCTCGCCGGCCTGGGCCTCGCCGACCCGCACGAGGCTCGTCGCCGTCGCCGTGCCGGAGATCGCCAAGCCGCGCACCAGATTGCGGCGGCCCGGAAGCCAGTCGCGCAGACGTGGCATGGCGATGTTCGGCATCAGCGTCATCGCCGACCGGCCTTCGGATCTTTGCGTCCAGCCCGATCCTTCATCCGGCCGGCCTTCCCTTCGCTTTGGCCGGCCAGGGCCGACGATCGTTCCACCGATTCATTAACCGAACCTGTCGGTTCGGTCATCTGCGGCGGAGGTCACAATCCGCGTGATCCCGTCGCGGCTCCCGTGCCTTTACGGGCGGTGTGGCGCGGGGAACCCTCCTCGTCGCCGGCCGCCCCGCTCGTTCCCCCGCTCGCGGCGGTGGTGTCGCGATCCTCGGGCTGGAACATGCTCTTCACCCGGCCGGTGACGACCGCCTGCCCGCTCTTCAGATCATAGGTAAGCTTGTCGCCCTTGGTGACGTTGGGGCCCTGGCTCAGCGTGACGTTGCCGGTGAGCACCACCGTGTTGGCGGTCTTGTCGTAGACGCCGCTGTCGCCTGTGCCGACCTGGTCGCGCTGCAGCAGGGTGACGGGCCCCGCGGCCAGCATGCGCTGCACCTGATTGTTGGCCGAGCCGGACGCGTCCCCGGCCGCGCTTTTGCTGCCCTTGGGCGCGAGGAATATGGTCAGTGCGCTTGCCTTCAGCTTGGCGTCGCCCTGGGTGGCGACCACGCTGCCGGTGTAGATGAGCTTCTGCTCCTTGTCGAAATAATCGAGCTTCACCGCCTCGATGTTGATCGGCTGCTTGGCGTTGCCGCCCGGCAGCACCGCCGCGCCGCCGCGTTTCTGCGCCAGGGCCTCGGTCGACAAGCCGGCGAGCGCCGCCAGGGCGAGAGTGGCGGCCAGCGCCCGCAACCCTCGCCCGGCCGTCGCCGGCAAGCTGACGGCCGGCCTCATGGCGTACCGGCCTCGGCCTGCCGCGTCGGCACGTCCGCCCGGTCGTCGGGCGGATCGAAAGTCGAGGCGATATGACCGCGGAAGGCGATGACGTGGCCGTTGTTGGAGATCGCGAGATCGTCGGCCGCCACCTCGCCGCCCTTGAGGTCGACGCGCAGCCGCTCGTGCGAGGTGAACAGGCCGCCCCGGAAGCTCATTGTGGCGCTGCGCAGGTTGAGGGTGTAGCCGCTGGTGTTGGCGATGGTCACCGAGCCGTCGAGCGAAACCATGTCGGCTTTGGAGTCGTAAAGGCCGTGGTCGGCGGTGATGTGGGTGGTGGTGGCATCGGCCATGCCGATGCGGGCATCGACGCCGAGCAGATCCATGACGCTGGGCGTGGTGATGTCCTGGAGGCCGGCGCGGGCCTTGATCTCGTAGGGGCCGCCACCCTGCTGGACGCCGGAAATCTTCGGCCGATCCATGGTGATCTTGGTGCCACTCATGCCGACGCCGGCGAGGCTCACCCCGCTGGGCAGATGGCGGAACGGGTTGCAGAAGGCGGCGAGCGCGATGCCGATCACGCCGAGAAGCGAGCCCAGGATCATCAGGCGCTTGACCAGCCTGACGCGGGCGGTGTGGCGATCGGCGGCGCGAAAGGCGCCGCTGCGCTCGGGCGGCGTGTAGTCCATTCCCCGGCGCGCGCCATCGAGGCGCGCGCGCCCTTGCGACGATCCTTGCGCCAACCCTGCGACGGTCCCATCCGGTCCGCCGATCGTCTGCCCGCTCGCGAGATCAACCATGCCGCCGGGCCGCAGCCCCTCCATCACGCCATCCTGTTTGCGCGCCGACAGCGGCGAAGTGAAGGCGGAGCCCGGCGGTGGCGACGACCATGGGGATGGGTCAGGCATGGGCGAAGATGTCGGTCTCGGCCCAGCCGTCGAGGTCGAGCCGGGCGCGCACCGGCAGGAAGGCGAACGCCGCCTCGGCGTAGATGTCGCGGCCCTCGCGCCGCAGCATGGCGTCGAGGCGCTCGCGCAGGGCATGCAGGTGCAGCACGTCGGAGGCGGCATAGGCGAGTTGCGCCTCGTTCAGGGCGTCCGCCCCCCAATCGGAGGACTGCTGTTGCTTGGACAGGTCGACCCCGAGCAGCTCGCGCGCCAAATCCTTGAGACCGTGGCGGTCGGTGTAGGTGCGCGCCAGCTTGGAGGCGATCTTGGTGCAATACACGGGCTGGGCCATCGCCCCGAAGGCCTTGAACAGCACGGCAACATCGAAGCGGGCATAATGAAACAGCTTGGTCACGCCGCCGTCGACGAGCAGGCGCTGCAGCACCGGCGCTTCGCGCTGCCCGCGGGATATCTGCACCACATCGGCCGTGCCGTCCCCGGTCGAGAGCTGCACCACGCACAAGCGGTCGCGGGCCGGATGAAGGCCGAGCGTTTCCGTATCGATGGCGACTGCCGGACCGGCGGCATAGTCGCTGGGGAGATCGTTTCTGTGCAGTCGAATCGTCATGGCGGAAAGCATATCCCTGGTGGCGGGCAGTCGGAGCCGCGACCCGCGCGCGCCGACAGCGATAAAATTGCGGCGGCATCGTGACGACACTTCCCGCTTGGGGTCTCATAGACCGCGGAAGGCGGAACCGGGTGCGACACACTGCCGTTCTGCCGGCACATCTTCACCGGAGGACGAAATACATGGCATATAAACTGGCGCCGATGGTCATCGCCGCACTTCTCGCGGCGCCCGTTCTGTCGCATGCGCAAGGCCTTATCGGCGGGGCCGAGCGCGGCGCGAACGAGGGCGGCTCCGCAGCCGGGCCGGTCGGGGCGATCGTCGGAGGTGCGGTGGGCGCGGCGACGGGCACGGTGGGCGGCATCCTGGGCTTGAGCGACCGGCCGCGCTTTCGCACCTATGTCGAACGCGAGCACGTGCGCTCCTACGAATATAATGAGCCGCTGCGCGCCGGTGCCGTATTGCCCGACAGCTACGCCTACTACGCCGTTCCCGAGGAATACCACGTGCGCCGCGACTACCGCTACGCTGTGATCAACCATCGTCCGGTGATCGTTGATCCCGTGACGCGGCGGGTCGTCGAGGTGATCGAATAAGCGTTCGCGCCGCGGTCGCTCTTTGCTGCGACTTTGGCCGCGCCGGCGGATGCCGGCGTGGCACAGCTCCCCGGCAAACACGCCGGCTGCGCTTGGTCGCCCCTAGCCGGCACCGGCGCTTGTGCGTATATGCGCGGCCATCGGGTACCTGCGGAGGTGCCGGCGCGTCCGCCGGGGCCGGGCGGCGAGCGTCGGGGAACGGCTGATGCGCTGGGTCATGCGATCCAAGCTCCACAACGGCGTGGTGACGGAAGCCAACCTCGCCTATGTCGGCTCGATCACGATCGACGAGAACCTGCTCGACGCCGTCGGCCTGTGGCCCGGCGAGAAGGTCCTGGTGGTCTCCAACACCTCCGGGGCGCGGCTCGAAACCTACACGATCGCCGGCCCACGCGGATCGCGGGCGATCTGCATGAACGGCGCTGCCGCCCACCTGATCGGCGAAGGCGAGCAGGTCATCATCATGGGCTTCGAACTCGTCGATCGACCCGTGACGGCGAATGTCGCCGTGCTTGACGGCGCCAACCGCATCCTCAAGGAGATCGTCGAGCGCGCGCGCAGCACCGTTGACGCGTTCTGATCCCGAGCCGCGCCCCGAGACTGATCGCCGTCAGGGCTTGCTCATGGCGGGATCACCCAAGGCATGGAGACGGTGGGCGGCGAGCTGGGCGAACTGCAGCGTCACCATGCGGCGCGTCGCCGGCGACAGCCTGTGATCCGGCGCCTGCCGAAACAGCGCGGCACCATAGGCGTCGGCCACGATCAGCCCGGCGTCCTCCGGCAGGATGGCCAACGGCATCTGCGCCGTCACCGCGAAGTAGAGCCGGTCGCAGTGGGCGCGGTAGTCCTGCCATTTGCCGTCGGCGCGGAAATCGGCCACCGAGGATTTGACCTCCACGATGTGGATGGTGCCGTCGCCACCCAGCGCCACCAGATCCGCCCGCCGCCCGGAGCGCAGCGGCATCTCGGCGAGCGTCGCGAAGCCAAGCGCGCGCAGGTAGCGGCGGGTGCCCCGCGCGATGAACAGCGCCGTTTCGGACTGGCGGCCGTCGACCGGCGCCGCAACGGGATCAATCAAGCGGGGCGGCATGGCCGTAACCTCGTTTCATCCTGGCTACAGCATCGCCGCGAAAAGGGCACTGCCACTTGCGCTGGGATGGGCTAAGCAGGTTTCGCAAAAGTGCCCCGCGGTTTTGCGATCCAAACCTGCGGCATGGCAAAAAAACTGAGCAGGTGAAGCGTTGGCCTGCCAACGCGAACCTGCTTAGGATAAGCGGCGTGAAACCGCTCAGCCCACGCCGCCTTCTCACCGCGAGCCTGCTCGGCGTCGGCCTGGGGTGCTCGCCCGCCCGGCCGCAGAGCACCGTTCCGGCGACGCCGAGCCTTGCCGACGCCCTCGCCGCCCTCCATGCCCGGCCGAAGGTCGACCTGACCCACAGCTTCAGCGCGACAACGCCCGTTGCCCCCGGTTTCGGGCAGGCTCGCCTCACTCCGGCCGTCGACCCGCGCACGCTCGAAGCCTACACCATCGCCCACGATGGCTTCCGCGCGACCTATTACGCGATGGCCGGGGCTTACGGGACCCACGTCGAGGCGCCGGCCGCCGTCGCGCCGGACGGCCGCAGCCTCGACGAGATCGACCCCGGCAACATGATCCTTCCGCTGGTGGTCCTCGACGACACGCCGTTCCTCGCGGCCGATCCCGCCCACGCCTTCTCGCCCGACGACCTCGCCGCCTGGGAGCGGACCCACGGGCGCGTGCCGGCCGGCAGCTTCGTCGCCCTGCGTACCGATCTGTCGAAGGATTGGGCCAGCCCGTCCCGTTTCGAGCGCTCGCCCTTCCCGGCCTGGTCGCTTGCCGTGCTCAAGCTGCTGTTCGAGGCCCGCGGCGTCACCGCGATCGGCCACGAAAGCCTGGAAACGACCGTCGGGCGAGAGGGCGCAGCCTACGTGCTCGGTCAGGGACACTGGCAGGCCGCCGGGCTTGCCAACCTCGGCGACGTGCCGGCCACCGGCGCGGTGATCGTGGCCGCCTGGCCGAAGCCGAAGAGTGGGTTCGCGTTTCCCGCCCGGGTGTTCGCGGTGCTGCCGTGACCGGCTTCGCGGTGGTGTCCACAACGGTGGCAGACGCTTCGGAAGCCCGCGACCTCGCCAAGGCGCTTGTCGAGGCGAGGCTCGCCGCCTGCGTGCAGATTATGCCGGTCACCAGCGCCTACCGCTGGGAGGGCGCGGTCGCGGAGAGCGCCGAGCAGCTCCTTGCCTGCAAGATCGCGGTGGCCGACTTCGACGCCGTCGTCTCGGCGATCCGGGCGAAACACACCTATGACGTTCCCGAGATCGTGATGACCCCGATCATCGCCGGCGCTCGATCCTACCTGGATTGGCTTGCCGCCGCCGTGGCCCGCTGAGGAAACGCGAAAAGCCACCATCGAAGAAGAGGTCTGCGAGGCGGCGACGCGAGGCCATCGAAGGACCAGACGTCGGCACTCTCGACGCAAAAGCGGCGGCGCCCGCGAAGGTCGCCGCCGCTTCAATCCGACATCACTGCTGACGTCGGAACAAACTTCAGAATTCGACGGAAATGTCGGCCGAGTCGTAGCTCGTGACTTCCATGCCGACGCAGATCTCTTCGACGATCGGGGCGACCCAGTTCATGTTTCTCTCCAAAGTTCTTATCGTGCTGGCCTTGTTGGCCACAGCTACCTAGATCGGCGCGAGCGCCGTGACCAACGAAGAGTTTCGTTCGGGTTGATCGATCACCTCGATCAATGAGAGATCTTTGAGAAACCAGAGCATCGGATCTGCCCAAAAGCCGCCGCATACTTTCTGGTCCGGTGCTTTCGCCCGAACGAACGAGGCCGGCGGCGACGGTCACGCACCGTAGGATGTAATCTTCCCGACACGGCACGCGCGGGCGTGGCGGCCGGGTTGCCTCGATGAGGGACGGGCGCATGCATCAGGCTGCTGGCTGGATCGATGGAGGGACCGGCGACATGCGGATCCCCGCGCCCGGTGCTGGCCTCGCGCCAAGGCCGCGCCCATGAGCTATCCGCCGACGTTGAAGCAGCTGCAGTACCTCACCGCGCTGCACCAGCACGGCCATTTCGGACGAGCTGCCGAAGCAGTCTGCGTGACGCAATCGACGCTGTCGGCCGGCCTGCGCGAACTGGAAGGGCTGCTCGGCGCTGTGCTGGTCGAGCGCACGCAACGCGTCCTGCGCTTCACGCCGCTGGGCGAGCGCATCGTCGCCAAGGCCTACATCGTGCTGCGCGAGGCCGACGAGCTGACCGCCATGGCGAGCGGCTCGGGCAAGCCGCTGAGCGGCGAAGTCCGCCTGGGCGTCATCCCCACCATCGCGCCGTTCCTGCTGCCCTTGCTGCTGCCGGAACTGCGCACCGCCTTCCCCGATCTCAAGCTGTATCTGCGGGAAGACCTGACGACGCCGGCCTGCGAAGCGCTGATGCGCGGCCAGCTCGATTGCCTGCTGCTCGCCCTTCCCTACCCCTGCGGCGACGTCACCCTGGCGCCGATGTTTCGCGACCCCTTCTACCTCGCCTTCCATCCTGCGGAGTTCGACGGCGCCGCGCCTTTCGTTCTACCGGAAGCGATCGACGATACACGCCTGCTCGTGCTGGAAGATGGACATTGCCTCCGCGGCCATGCGCTGGAAGCCTGTGGCCGGCCGGAGCTGCGCACCGATATGGCGCATGTCGGCACGTCGTTGCACACGCTGGTGCAGATGGTGGCGAATCGGCTTGGTCTGACGCTGCTGCCGGAAATGGCCGTGATGTCCGGTATCCTGTCGGGAACGCCGGTTCAAGCCAGACCCGTTGAGGGGCAGCACGCCAGCCGTGAAATCGCGCTCGCCTGGCGCAAATCGAGCCCGCGTGCCGATGAATTCATCCTTCTCGCCGAAGCGTTCCATGCGAGTTGGCAATCGCAACTGACATTGGCGTCGCAGCGCGAAGGCGACGAGTTCTGACGGATGAGGTCGGCAAGTTCAGTGGTCGCTGCTCCTGATTTACGCTGGAGCTCCGGAGGGACGTTCAGGCAAGCGGCAGCCTGTCTGAACGTCCGCGACCGATATCAAAGGGAGCAACGTTCCAACCGTTGCCGATCATGACGCATGCCCTCACGCAAGCCTTGGCGCAGATCAGTTCCGGTCGGGGTATTCGCCCGGGGGACCTCCGGTCGCCGTTCCCGCGCCAGCCGCCGTTCCGTTGGTTGTCGCGCCGCCGCCTGTGCCACCCGTGCCGCCGCGGCCGCTCTCGCTGTAGCCGGTGATGGCGCTGTCGGCACCCGTGCCGGTGCCGCGCGTAAGGGGGGCCGTGCCGCCCGTCCCCGGCCTCACGGCATCCTGCGCCAAGCCCGGGGCGGTCATCGCGGCGAACCCGACCACCGATAAGGCAACCTTGATCAATCCATTCATTTCATTCTCCGATCGAAGCCCATGCGAACGCACGTCTCCGGGTTGGCGTGCAGCTGAGGGATGCGACGTGACAACAGCGAGCGCAATGTATCCAGGTGGACCGGGACGCCTCACATGTTGTAATTTGTGCACGCACTTTCGGTTCCCGGCAGACCTGCGCCAAGTGTTGTTTTTGCCACGCTACTTCCGAACAACAGCTATGCAATCACAGTCGAGCCGCTCGGCGAGGTTGCGATCCAGTCAAGCGGGATCCGCTTGAGCTTCGGTGAGGCAACGGACGTGGTCGTCCGCTTCCACGCGAATGTCGGCCCGCGCTGAACCCGACGGGTCGGGTGCATGTCACGAGCCGCCGTCCTCCACGCTGCCGTGAACCGATCGCCTTACCGCCGGAGCCGACAGCCGCTTTCGGAACGAGCTTGTTGCCAATGGCGAAGCGCAGCCGCCTCGCTCCACTCCGAAGAGGAACCCGCCGCCATGCCGAAGTTCAACGCCAACCTGACGATGCTCTTCACCGAGCTGCCCTTCCTCGATCGCTTCGCGGCGGCGCGGCAGGCCGGCTTCGAGGCGGTTGAAATCCTCTTCCCCTACGATCACGGCGCGGCCGAACTGCGCGCGCGTCTCGATGATCATGGCCTGCAGCTCGTCTTGCAGAACCTGCCCGCCGGCGACTTCGCCGGCGGCGAACGCGGCGTCGCGGTGCTGCCCGATCGCAAGGCGGAGTTCCGCCGCGGCGTCAGCCAGGCTCTGGAGACCGCGGGAGCGCTCGGTTGTTCGCAGGTCAACTGCCTCGTCGGCAAGGTTCCGGCCGGCCTCGACTTGCGGCTGGTCGAGGACACCCTCATGGAAAATCTGAGCTTCGCCGCCGCCGAGCTGAAGAATGGCGGCATTCGCCTGCTGCTGGAGATGGTCAACACCCGCGACGTACCGGGCTTCCATCTCAGCACCACGGCGCAAGCCCTCGTCCTGATCGATCGGATCGGGTCGGACAACATCTTCCTGCAATACGACATTTACCACATGCAGGTGATGGAGGGAGACCTCGCGCGCACCCTGGAGCGCCATCTCCCGCGCATCGCCCACGTCCAGATCGCCGACAATCCCGGCCGGCACGAGCCCGGCACGGGCGAGATCAACTATCCCTTCCTGTTCCGCCATCTCGACGCGATCGGTTACGGCGGCTGGGTCGGCTGCGAATACGTGCCCGCCGGTCGCACCATCGATGGCCTGGGCTGGCTCGCGCAGGCGCGGGCCGCCTGAAGCAAGCTTCTCACACCAACTCCAAGGATCCGCACATGTCCGATCTCGGTTTCATCGGCCTCGGCATCATGGGGGCGCCGATGGCCGGTCGCCTTGCCAAGGCCGGCCATGCGCTCAGCCTGCGCGGCGGCCGTCGACCGCTGCCGCAGGACCTGCTCGACGGTGGCGCCCACGCCTGCGCCAACCCCCGCGAAGTGGCCGAGCGCTCGGAGGTGATCTTCCTGATGGTGCCGGACACGCCGCAAGTCGAGGAAGTGCTGTTCGCAAGCGACGGCGTCGCCGCCGGCCTCGACGCCGGCAAGGTCGTCGTCGACATGAGTTCGATCTCGCCGCTCGCCACCAAGGACTTCGCCAAGCGCATCAACGAGCGCGGCTGCGCCTACCTCGACGCGCCGGTGTCGGGCGGCGAGGTCGGCGCCAAGGCCGGCAGCCTGACGATCATGGTCGGCGGCCCGGACGATGCCTTTGAACGGGTCAAGCCCCTGTTCGAGCTGATGGGGAAAAACATCACCCTTGTCGGCGGCAACGGCGACGGACAAACGACCAAGGTCGCCAACCAGATCATCGTCGCCCTCAATATCGAAGCGGTGGCCGAGGCGCTGGTCTTCGCCGCCAAGGCCGGCGCCGACCCGGCCCGCGTCCGGCAGGCGCTGATGGGCGGCTTCGCCTCGTCCCGGATCCTGGACGTGCACGGCGAGCGCATGGTGACGCGCAGCTTCGCCCCCGGCTTCCGCATCGCCTTGCACCAGAAGGATCTCAACCTCGCCCTGGAGGGCGCCCGCACCCTCGGCGTGCCGCTGCCCAACACGGCCACCGCGCAGCAACTGTTCAACGCCTGCGCAGCCAATGGTGACTCGGCTCTCGACCACTCGGCGATGGTGAAGGCGCTGGAACTCCTCGCGGCTCAGGCGGTGGCTTGAAGGAGGTGGCCTGAGGGAGGACGCAGGTCATCCGCTGTTTGCGCCTGTGAAGCAGATGATCACGACCACCGTGCATGATCCTTTTGCCGGAAGCGGTCTATGCGTTCTCGATCAAGGCAGGCTGCTGCGGCACCCTGATTTCAACGAATGTTGTGGGTCGAGAGCTGGCGTCGAGCGATGAAGCCGATCGGGTTCGGCCGGCGACGGTCAACCTTCGCGCCTCAACCCCAACTCCGCCAGCCACGCCGCCGCATTGCCGTCCGACGGCGCCCGCCAATCGCCGCGCGGCGACAAGGCACCGCCGGCCGCCACCTTGGGGCCGTTGGGCATCGCCGAACGCTTGAACTGGCTGAAGCCGAAGAAGCGGCGCAGGAACAGCTCCAGCCAGCCGTGGATCGCCTCCGGCGTGTAGGCGCGGCGGCGCTCGGGTGGAAAGCCGGGCGGCCAGGCGCCGCGCTCCGTGTCGCCCCAGGCGTGGGACGCCAGGAAGGCGATCTTGGACGGGCGGAAGCCGTAGCGCAGGGTGTAGTACAGGTTGAAGTCCTGCAGCTCGTAGGGGCCGATCTTGGCCTCCGTGCTCTGCGACGGCTCGCCCTCGGCGACGGGCACCAGTTCGGGCGAGATTTCGGTGGCGAGGATGGTGCGCAGCGTCGCGCCCACCTCCGCCGGGAAGAGGTCGGTGTCGGCGACCCAGCGGATGAGGTGCTGAACAAGCGTCTTCGGCACGCCGCCGTTGACGTTGTAATGGCTCATCTGATCGCCGACGCCGTAGGTGCACCAGCCCAGCGCCAGTTCGCTGAGGTCGCCGGTGCCGATCACGATGGCCGCGTGCTGGTTGGCGAGGCGAAAGAGGTAGTCGGTGCGCAGGCCGGCCTGTACGTTCTCGAAGGTGATGTCGTAGATCGGCTCGCCGCCGGCGAAGGGGTGGGCCATGTCGGCGAGCATCTGCCGCGCGGCCGGGCGGATGTCGAGTTCGTGGGCGCTGACGCCCAGCGCCGCCATCAGCGCGTGCGCCGCCGCCTTGGAGGTGGTGCCGGTGGCGAAGCCCGGCAGGGTGTAGGCGAGGATGCCCGCGCGGTCCAAGCCGAGGCGGTCGAAGGCGCGGGCGGTGACGATCAGCGCGTGGGTCGAATCGAGCCCGCCGGAGACGCCGATCACCACGCATTTCACGCCGATCGCGCGCAGGCGCTGTTCCAGCCCGGACACCTGGATCGAGTAGGCCTCGAAGCAGTCCTGGCTCAGCCGCGCGGGATCGGCCGGCACAAAGGGGAAGCGCTCGACCGCACGGTGCAGGCCGAGGTCGCCGGCCGATGGGGCGACGGTGAAGGGCACGCGGCGGAAGGGCGCCGGCGAAACGGCGAGGGCATTGTCGTCGAAGGTGCCCTGGCGCAGCCGCTCCTGACGGATCATGTCGAGGTCGATGTCGGCGGTGACGTGGCCGGAGCCGCGCGGGAAACGCGTCGAGCTGATCAGATTGGCGCCGAGTTCATCCACCGTCACCTGCCCGTCCCAGGCAAGATCGGTGGTGGACTCGCCGATCCCGGCGGCCGCGTAGACGTAGGCGGCGAGGCAGCGCGCGGATTGAGAGCGCGTCAGCAGGTGGCGGGTGTCGGCCTTGCCGACGGTGATGTTGGAGGCCGAAAGGTTGGCGAGCACGCTCGCCCCCGCCAGCGCTGCCGCGGCGGAGGGAGGTGCGGGCACCCATAGGTCCTCGCAGATCTCGGCGTGCACGACGAGACCCGGCACATCGGCCGCCTCGAACAGGAGGTCGGTGCCGAAGGGTGCCTCCAGCTCGCCGATCTTGGCGACCTGCCCCCTGATGCCGGCACCGGCGGCGAAATGGCGGCGCTCGTAGAATTCGCGGTAGTTCGGCAGGTAGGACTTCGGCACGATGCCGAGGAGGCGACCGTTGTTGATCGCCAGCGCGCAATTGTAGAGCCGCTGCCGCCAGAATACCGGCGCCCCGACGAGCAGCAGCGGCCGCAGCCGCGCGGAGGCGGCGACGAGGTTGGCCACGCCGGCCGCCACCGCATCGAGCAGCGCATCCTGCATCAGCAGGTCGTCGATGGCGTAGGACGACAGGGCGAGTTCGGGAAACACCGCCAGCGCCGCGCCGTCGGCGTGGCAGACTTCGGCCTCGGCCAGGATCGCGGCGGCGTTGGCGGCGGGATCGCCGACGCGACCGCTGAGCGTGCAGGCGGCGACGCGGGCGAAGCCCTGGCCGTAGAGGGAGTTGAGCGCCATCCGGCCAACAGGCCACGGCTGGCCCGGTCACGCAAGTCGAGGCGGTCGAGGGGAATGATGCGCAGCGCGGGACGGGAGCCGCGACGGCACCCTCCAGGCATTTCGGACGCTGGGGCGCCTCCGCCGATCGACGCAGCCGATCGACCCGGCAATCGCAGCCGGGCGGCTGGACGACTCCGCGGAGCTGCACTAGCAAGGCGCCATGACGCCGAACCACTACTCGCCGCTGTGGCTTCTCCTCCTCATCCCCTACGTCGGGCTGCTCTGGGTGCCGTTCTACAACATGTCGGGACCCGAGCTGTTCGGCTTCCCGTTCTTCTACTGGTATCAGCTCGCCTGGGTGCCGCTGACCTCGCTGCTGATCTGGCTGGTGTACCGGAGCCTGCCGCATGACGAATAAGGTCGACCCGATCGCGCTCGGCGTCTTCATCTTCTTCTTCGCGGTGGTCACCGTGATGGGTTTCGTCGCCGCCCGCTGGCGCAAGCCCGACACCCTCGCCCACATCGACGAATGGGGCCTGGGAGGCCGGCAGTTCGGCACCTGGATCACCTGGTTCCTGGTGGGTGGCGACTTCTACACCGCCTACACCGTGATCGCCGTGCCGGCGGTGGTGTACACGTGGGGGGCCTACGGCTTCTTCGCCCTGCCCTACACCATCATCGTCTATCCCTTCGTGTTCGCGGTGATGCCGCTGCTGTGGAAGGTGGCCAAGGACAACAACTACGTCACCGCCGGCGACGTGGTCTACGGACGATACGGTTCGCGCTCACTGGAGGCGGCAATCGCCGCCACCGGCGTCATCGCCACCATGCCCTACATCGCGCTGCAGCTCGTCGGCATGGCGGCGGTGATCAAGGCGCTGGGCCTCACCGGCGAGATCCCGCTCGTCATCGCCTTCCTGATTTTGGCGCTCTACACCTATTCGTCGGGGCTGCGGGCGCCGGCGCTGATCGCCTTCGTCAAGGACATCATGATCTACATCGCCGTGCTGGCGGCGGTGGTCATCGTGCCGGCCAAGCTCGGCGGCTACGGCGCCATCTTCCATGCGGCCGGCGAGGCGCTCGACGCCAAGGCGGCGGCCTCGGGGGGCAAGGTCGCCGCCGGGCTGGTGCTGAAGCCGACGCAGATCCTGCCCTACGCCACCCTGGCGCTGGGCTCCGCGCTCGCCGCCTTCATGTACCCGCACACGCTGACCGGCATCTTCGCCTCCAACAGCGCCACCACCATCCGCAAGAACGCCGTACTGCTGCCGGCCTACACGCTGCTGCTCGGCCTGCTCGCCCTGCTCGGCTACATGGG
>CALMGA010000501.1 GCA_937863205.1 uncultured Beijerinckiaceae bacterium
GATCTGTCTACCGGACGGATGACTGGCAAGATGGTCGCGGTCGTCTT
This sequence comes from uncultured Beijerinckiaceae bacterium, assembly GCA_937863205.1. Next base: position 48 of record CALMGA010000501.1, read on the forward strand.
CCCCTGGACCGCGACCATCTTGCCAGTCATCCGTCCGGTAGACAGATCCCTGAACTCAATGGTGCCGTCGATGCCGGTCTCGAGCCGGCCCCGGCCCTCGAACACGTGCCCGAGGCCGAGCACGGCTCCCTTGACGACGGTCTCGCCCAGTTCGCCGTTGAGTTGGTTGTCGGTGACCTTCTTCATGACAGGACCCCGCGAACGAAGCGTGAATATAGGCATCCGAAAACGGGAGGCATAGGCTCGCTGCGCGCCTTGCGGGCGTCGTGCACGGCTGGTGGCGAAGGCGGGGCGGCAGGGGACGTGGACTGGACACAATATCGCAATCGATCCGGGCGCGACCCGCCGCGCCGTCTTGAGCGACCCGCCTACGACGGGCCCCGATGGCCATGGCAGGTCCCCGGTGGGCGGCGTAGTTCTATCCTTGCGCGTGTAGTGACCGGTCAGTTATGGGCGAGCCAAGCCGCTACATCGCGGGTTCGAAGGCTGGGGACGGCATGCCTGTCGGACTACCGTAAGGACGGCTTCTCGAAGCTTTCGCGACTATCGGCATCGCGCTCGTCCTGGCCGCCATGGCGACCGGCGCGGCGTCTCAGGACGTCCACGTCCCCCCGATGCCGACCGTCACACCCGGGAAGGTCGATACCTCCGCTCTCGAGCGGTTCGACCGCATCGAGGGGTTCAACGGGTTCGGCAAGGCCGGAAGCTTGTTCACGCGCACCCTGACCGACGTGGACGTCGGCAGTGGACGCGTCCGCCGGGCCTGGACCTACGAGACCACGTGGCAGGACGCACCCGTCATCACCGGTGGCGACGGGCGGCGGGGACGCGTTAGGCGGCGCTGTCGTCGATCCTCAGGGCACGCGGCGGCGGCCAATGACTTCTTTTCCCGCCTGGCGACGTTGTAGGCGCAGATCCACGGAATCCAGCGCCGCGCAGCGACCCAGTTGGCCGGGGCGCGTAGATTTGGGTCGCGCAGGGTCTCCGAGAGGATCAGGGTTGCCTCTTCGGGGGTAAAGCCCTTCGAGCGGGCCGGTTCGAGCTTGTCTTGCTTGGGACCCTTGACGGTGATTCCCTTGCAGGGATTCTCGTGGACGAGCTTCTCCTTCATGGCCCAAGAAAAGAACGCGCGCGTCGCCGCGAGGTAGCCCTCGCCGATGGTCTTCGCGGACAGTCCCGAGGCCGCCAACGATTTCGTCCAAGCGACGATGGCAGCGGGGGTCGCATCGGCGAGGTTCGTCGTCCCGAGGTGTCGACCCAGCGCCACCAGGATGGGACGGAAACGCTTCTGCGTCCCGAGCGCGATACCTGTCCCGGCCACGTAGGCGTCCCAGTGGTCGGCCACCGTTAAGGAGTTGCGCCTCGCTGTGATGGGCATGGCGGTCGCGGACGGCTGCGCGACCAGGGCCGGGAAACGAGCCGCCTCGGGGTCGGGTGAATAGTCGCCTTTCGCCATGCGCGCCAAGTGCCGATAGGCCATGTCGCGAGCCTCGGCGAACGCGACGACTATGCTCCGGATGTCGGAATGTGTGTAGTCGTAACCGCGCGCGAGCAAAAACTCGTAGACTTCATGCTGGAGCGAGCCATGGGGATTGTTCGGCCGCCGTCCTCGGGGGCGCCGCATCTCCTGTAGGCGCGCCAATTCCTTCTCCCACTGCTCCGCCTCGCCGGCATCGGCCTCGTGCTTCGACAGCACCGACCGATAGAACTCACCCGCGAGCCCCGCCACGGTCCTGCGAGACATGGGGCTACGATCCGCCGCGAGCGCGGCCCAAGCGCGGACGATCTTGCCCATCCGCTCGAGGTACATGCCTTCGGCTTGCCGAAGGTCCTTCGTGCCGAGCGTCTCCTGCACCGTTCTGCGCCCCAGCGTCGAGACGAGGTCGGCGGGGACGCGCCGCTTGATCCAATACATGCCGGTGCGCGGATGCTTGAACAAGCCAGGGGGCAGAGAGGCCATGTATATCACCGCTGTGTATCACTCACGACGGTGTTAAGTCTCTGAAATGTGTCAATCGGCCTGCAATCTTGGGTCTGACGCATTCTCGATGACGTTTGCTGGTCATTTCTGCTGAAGTGTCAGCAGGATCATCACCATGCGTCCGACCTTGCGGTTTTCCTCCCTGATCCCCAGCGGCTTGCGTGTCGATCAAACCGCTGAAGCCGGCAATGATCTCCTGGTCACGGCGGCCTCGGTGGCGTGCAGCGCTCCCTGCCCAGCCTGCCAGTTGCCCTCGCAGCGCGTGCACAGCCGCTACGTCCGTCACGTCCTGGACCTGCCCTGTGCCGGTCGCGGCGTTCGCCTCCACCTCATCACGCGGCGGTTCCGCTGCGACGAGCCCAGCTGTTGCCGGCGCATCTTCGCTGAACGCTTCGGGGACGGCGTGCTTCCCATGCGGGCACGGCGGACGGCACGTCTGGAGGGCATCGTTCATCACCTCGCACTGGCCTTGGGCGGCCGACCGGGAGCCAGCTTCGCCAAGCGTCTGATGCTGCCGGTCAGCAACGACACGCTGCTGCGCGTCGTGCGCCGCCGGACGCGACGCCCCACGGAGCCGCTGACCGCGGTTGGCCTGGATGACTGGGCGTTTCGGCGCAATCACCGCTACGGCAGCATCGTCTGCGACCTCGAGCGGCGACAGGTGGTCGCGCTGCTTCCTGATCGCGAGATCGCCACCGTGCAGGCGTGGCTGGCCAACCATCCCGGGATCAAGGTCGTGTCGCGCGATCGCGGCGGCGGCTATGGCGAGGCGGTCGCGAAGGCGCTGCCCCGCGCCACCCAGGTCGCTGACAGATGGCATCTGATGGAAAACGCCAGCACGGCGTTTCTCGATGCCGTTCGCAAGTCCATGCGGGCGATCCGCGCCGCCGTCGGCGCGACGGTGATCAACCCGGAGCTGCTCACCGCTGCCGAGCGGCTGCAGTACGAAGGCTTCCTGCGCCGCGAGGACACCAACGCCGCCATCGCCGCGCTTGCCAGAGACGGCGTACCGATCAAGCAGATCGTGAAGCGCACCGGCCACAGCCGCAAGCTGGTGCGCCAGGTGATCCGCGGCGAGCGCACCGACGTGTTCCGCACCCGGCAGAGCTCGCTCGCGGCGCA
>CALMGA010000502.1 GCA_937863205.1 uncultured Beijerinckiaceae bacterium
CGTGGGCACGATCCGGATGCGCGGCAACCGCCGACAGTTGCGGGGGCAGCCGTGGCCTTGGCCGCGAACGGCCGCACCACATTCCCTCTTAGCTGCCGCCGGGCGGCGGCAGACCGTTTGCTGAGCGGGAGACTTAAACGGCGGCGCCGGCGTGTCAACTCGGCATCGCCGGCGGGAAATCGAAGGGCGGCGCCGATTGTCCAGGTTGCGCGGCGCAAGACATGCAACCACGCCTGCCGGCAGGATGCACGGGCGTCGGGGAGGGTGGCTTGGCCAGGATCGCGAACGGCGCAGCTGCGGACGGTGCGGGTGCGCCGCAGGCGGGCGGCCGCGGCGGCAAGTTCATCGCGGTCGCCAACATGAAAGGCGGCGTCGGCAAGACCACCACGGTGGTTTCCCTCGCCGAGACGCTGGCGGCCGACGACCCCCTTGCCAAGGTGCTGGTCATCGATCTCGACCCGCAGGCCAGCGCTTCGGTGTGCATCGCGGGCGATGCGCTTCTCTGGCAGCTCATCACCGGCGAGCGGACGCTCGAAGCCTTTCTGGAAGCGAGGCTCATCCACCAAACTAAGACGGACATCAGGAACAGCATCTGCAGCCAGCTCAGCCCGCCGAGCCACGGCGGAAGCCCGCTCGACCTTTCACTGCTTCCCTGCGGCCCCGAGCTTCGCATCGTCGAGCGGGAGCTGCTCTACGAGCTGACCAACCGCGACCTCAGCATGAACGCGATCGACGGCAAGATCTGGCTGCTGTTCGACAAGGAGGTCCGACCGCTGGCGAAGGACTACGACTTCATCCTCTTCGACTGCGCACCCGGCATCTCCCCGGTGACCGAGGCCGCGATCTGCCTCGCCGACCTTGTGGTGGTGCCGACCATCCCCGACTACCTGTCGGTGTACGGGCTCGACGCTTTCCACGGCAGCATCTGGGCCAGCAGGTCCGGACGCGCGCGCAAGCCCAAGAGCGCGCCGCACATCCTCTTGACGCGGACGCAGCAGATCACCCACCACCACTCGATGCGTCAGCAGGTCGTCGCCGCGACGCAAAGACCGGGCTCGCCCTACCGCATCCTGAAGACGAGCGTGCCGCAATCGGCCGGGCTCACCGGAGCGCTGGTGGAGGCTGGCGAGACCACCTACACGCGCAAGTACACAGCGCGGATCGTCGACGAAACGTTGATGCCTCTCGCCCGCGAAATCAAAGGACTGCTCTGATGCCTGCAGGTCTCGACAGCGGTGCCGTGCTGCGCGCCTTCGCCGACCACCCCGACGCGTTTCCCGCGCTGCGCGGCGACGTCGCCGAATTCGCCCGCAAGTCGATGGTCAAGCAGCTCAAGGACAAGGCGTTGACGCTCGACGGGCTGCGCCTCATCCACCGTGCCGGCGGCGGCGAGATGCTGTCGGCCGTGCTCGACAGCTGGGAAGCGACCGAGTTGGCCGGTCTCGCGAAGAAGGCGGACGGTCACGGTCCCTACGCCAGGGCCGGCGATGACGCGGCGGCGGCGCGGCGCCATCTCCTCGACCTCGCCGCCGGACGCATCGGGCCGAGCGGCAAAGCGGAGAAGGTGAAGGCTGAGAAGGAGACGAGGGCAGCCAAGGCGCCGAAGTCGAAGATCGGAGCCGTGCTGCAATCCAAGGTGCACAGCGGTGTCGCGCGCCCCTCGCGGACGAAAAGGGCCCCTTGAGCGGCCTTCAGGCGGCGCTGCGCAGGTTGGCCCACAGCAGGACCGCGGCCCCGACGGCGACGCAGGCCAGCGCGACCGCGAACTGGTGGTCGCCGCCATCGACGACCCCGAACGCCCCCGCGTGCGGTGCCTTGGCGTAGGCGAGACCGAGCAGCCAAGCTGCCGCACCAAAAGTGTTCAACGCGGCCCATCTCATCGGACTGTCGCCCCATGCGTGATCGCCGAACGGTGAGCCACCGGTGGCCGCGACGGTCCGCGGCGACCAGACTGGCGCGTTCATAAGTATTAACGCGGTCGGCCACTCGCGGTTCGACGCGGCGGCAACTTGTTTGGCGGCTCACGTTTTTCGGCGATTTGCGGCAAACATGCCGCCAGCGCCTCGGGCCGGTCCGGCACCGCAGCAAGCGTCCGCGTCCGCAGGAGGAAGGCTGCAAGGCCGATCAGTCCGGCGAGCGCGATGGTCGCCACGGTGGACAGCGGCGTGCGGCCGTCGTGGAGCGCCGCCACGGCGTAGCCCCCGACCGCGCCCAATGCCAGCTGCACCGACACCACCGCGGCGCTCGCCGTGCCCGCCATCTGCGCGTGGGGCTCGATCGCGAGCTGCAGGGCGTTGGTGTTGCCAGCCCGAGGGCGAGCAGCCGGTCGGGCGCCACGCCGCGGCGGTTCGCCCGCGCGTTGGCGAGGTTGCCGACGAGCAGGCCGGCCGAGTTCAGCATGAAGGTCAGGCCGAACCCGAGCGGCGACAGGTGGAAGGCGCCGATCACACGTAGGGCGAGCCCGAGACGTAGCCGAAGATCACGCCGAACATGGCGACGGCGATCACGGCGTAGGGCAGCGAGCGGCGGTCGAGGAACACGGCGGCGTAGTTCGCCGCGACGGATCGCGGGGCGGCGGCGATGCGCCGTTCCACCGGCAGGGACTCGCCGAGGCGCCACCAGGTCAGGGCGAGCGACACGGCGCCGGTGAGCGTCAGGAAGAGATAGATCAGCCGCCACGAGCCGACGAGCATCAGCAGCGCCCCGAGCGAA
>CALMGA010000503.1:0-6939 GCA_937863205.1 uncultured Beijerinckiaceae bacterium
CTGGGCGGTGCGGGGGCGCCCAGGCTCCGCGAAGGAGGGTTGGGCGGGGGCTTGGGGCGAGGCCCGTCCGAAGTGGGGTCCATGTCCCGACAGCGTTGCATCGGCGAGGTGGCGGTAGGTCGCCAGTCGGCGCGGCGTTCCTTCGCCGATGATGTAGGACGCCAGTTCCGCCTCGCTCGGCGATCGGCCCTGCGCCGCTTGGAAGGCCCGCAGCCAATCGAGCTTATGCTGCTTGTAGATGGAATAGGCGACCAGGCCGACGATGTCGCCATCTCCCTTGACGAGATTGGTGAAGATGCCCGCCCGCGCCGGTTCGTCCGGCGTTTCCGAAGTCGGCTCGGGCCTGACCGCCGGAACGGCTCCGCCGGCCTCGTCCGCCCGCGGCGGGATCACGCTGCCCGTTCGCTCATCATCCATGGTTTTCGCTCATCACGTCGGCGGCGGTACAGGTCGTTGCACACCAAAAAGGCCGTAGCACCGTCGAGCACGCGCTTAAAGCCGGCTCGGCCATGAGGGTTAAGCCGGCACCGTGCGCGACGCGCAAGGGCAGCGCCTCGCGCCCGCACTTGGAGCGCGAGCGCGCCCTGGCGCGTCGCGGGATCTGGCCGGTCGCCGGCGTGGACGAGGCTGGGCGGGGCCCGCTGGCCGGGCCGGTCTGCGCCGCCGCGGTGATCCTCGATCTCGCCCGCGTCCCCGAAGGCGTGAACGACTCGAAGCTCCTCGCCGCCGCTCGTCGCGAGGCGCTCTTCGATGAGATCGCGACGACGGCGGTTGCCATCGCGGTCGCTTTCGCCTCGGTGGCCGAGATCGACGGCATGAATATCCGCCGGGCGACCCATGCCGCGATGCGCCGGGCCGTGGCCGCCCTGTCCACGGTGCCGGTCCACGTTCTCGTCGATGGCAACGACCTGCCGGCCGGCCTTGCCTGCGCTGGCGAAACGATCGTCGGGGGTGATCGCGTGTCTGCCAGCGTGGCGGCCGCCTCGATCGTCGCCAAGGTCGCGCGCGACCGGATGATGCGCCGGGCCTGCGCGCTAGTCCCGGCCTACGGCTTCAGCCGCCACGCCGGCTATCCCACGCCCGAGCATCTCGCCGCGCTGGCCGCGCACGGACCCTGCGCCCTGCATCGCCGAAGCTTCGCCCCGGTGCGGATCCTCCTGGCGGACGATGATCCGCCCGGCTCGTAGGCCGCGGCTGTGTCCGAAAAGAACACAGCCCTGCTTTCACCGCTCTAACGTGCCCTTTACCTCGGCAGGGCAGTTTCATTCTTGTCAGTTGGTTGCGTATCCGGTGTATGTTCATGCGTATCGCGCCGGCCGGAGTTCCCGGCTCGAAGTCTCAGATAAAGGTTTCGCGTACTGAGACTTCGAGAGCGCGACGCTTACATGCCGTTTCCACTGTCAGGCCGGTCGAAGACGAGATCCTCATCGGTGACTGCATCGAGCGGCTTGCCGCCATGCCAGCCGAGACGTTTGATCTCGTCTTCGCCGACCCGCCCTACAACCTGCAGCTCGAAGCGACCCTGTCGCGCCCCGATCAGTCGGTGGTCGACGCGGTCGACGACGCGTGGGACAAGTTCGCGAGCTTTTCCGACTACGACGGCTTCACCCGGCGCTGGCTCGCCGCGGTTCGCCGCGTGATGAAAAAGAACGCGACGCTGTTCGTGATCGGCTCCTACCACAACATCTTTCGCGTCGGCGCCACGCTGCAGGACGAGGGCTTCTGGATCCTCAACGACATCGTGTGGCGCAAGGCCAACCCGATGCCGAACTTCCGCGGCCGCCGCTTCACCAATGCCCACGAGACGCTGATCTGGGCTTCGCGCGGGTCCGACGCCAAATCCTACACGTTCAACTACGAGGCCATGAAGGCGGCCAACGACGACAGCCAGATGCGCTCGGACTGGTTTTTCCCGATCTGCACCGGGGGGGAGCGCTTGAAGGATGCGGACGGGCGCAAGGTCCATCCCACGCAGAAGCCGGAAGCGCTGATCGCCCGCATCCTTCTCGCCGCGAGCAGGCCGGGCGATCTCGTGCTCGATCCTTTTTTCGGCTCCGGCACCACAGGTGCGGTCGCCAAGCGCCTGCGCCGCCGCTTCGTGGGCATCGAGCGCGAGGCGACCTACGCGCGCGCTGCGCGCGAGCGCATCGATGCGGTCGAGCCTTTGCCGGCCGAACTGCTGCTGGAAACGCCGAGCAAGCGAAGCGAGCGTCGGATCTCGTTCCTGGCCGTGGTCGAAGCGGGCCTGATCCGACCGGGCGACGTGCTGAGCGATGCCGCCGGGCGCCATCGTGTCGCCGTTCTCGCCGACGGTACGGTCGCGCTGGGTGCGATCGTGGGCTCGATCCACAAGATCGGCGCGCTGGTGCAGGGCTTGCCGGCCTGCAACGGCTGGACCTTCTGGCAACGGGCGACAGCCGCCGGCGTCGAGCCCATCGACGCGGTGCGGGAGCGATACCGGGCGACCGTGCCGCCGTAAGCGGCAGCGGTCCCTCGGCTGGACAAGGAATCAGCCTCTCCTTATAAGGGCGCCTCGCCGACCCCTGCGGTTCCGGCGCCCAGGTAGCTCAGTTGGTAGAGCATGCGACTGAAAATCGCAGTGTCGGTGGTTCGATTCCGCCCCTGGGCACCAGTGATCCGGTGGCCGCGATCGCCGCCTGCGGCGCGACGCGAAGAAGGCCCGGTCCTCGTCTGACCCGATGTCCCTTCGTCGCATGCCGCGGCTCGGCATTCGGGCGTTGACCGGCACCCTGCCCCGTCGCTTCGAGACCGTGATGGCCATGACCTCGCAGACTGCCACCAAGCTCACCGTCTACCACGACGGGTCCTGCCCGCTGTGCCGTCGCGAGATCGCCATGTATCGGCGGCAGCCCGGTGCCGAGCACCTCGCCTTCGTTGACGTCGCCGATGATGCGAGCGTCGTCGGTCCCGGCCTCGATCGTTGCTCCGCCAGGGCCCGCTTCCACGTCCGCCTTCCCGACGGACGTCTGGTCTCGGGCGCCGCCGGCTTCGTCGCGATTTGGCGGAGGCTTCGCGGCTGGCGCTGGCTCGCTCGGCTGGCCGGTCTCCCGGGTGCGACGGCTGTGCTTGAGGCCGGCTATCACGCCAGCCTTTCGGTCCGGCCCCGTTTGGCGCGCTTTCTCGGCAGGTTCGCCGCACCCTGAGGCATCCGTCGGCCCGGTCCTGGGGGAGAGAGGGGGTGGGGCGCCCGGCGGCTTGCCAACACCTCGCCGCTTTGCTGCTTCACTCGCGCACAAGCAAAGCCGATTCGAGGTATCGATGGCCGTCATCCCACGCCTTGCCCTGGTTGCCGGGCTTGCCGCCGCCATCTCCGCGCCGGTTCGGGCGGCGAACAACTACGACTTCCTGGCGGCGCCCGAGATCGACCTCAACCGCATCTTCCGCCTGGACAAGGCGTCCGGGGAGGTCGGGGCCTGCCAGTTCGGCCTGAAGGAAGGCACGCCCGGCGTCACCCTTTGTTATCCTCCGGGGCAGGGCGCCGGCCCACAAGGGTCCAGCGACTACGCGCTGGTGTCGTCGCGTCATCAGCAGGAAGGCGGGGTGTGGCGCGTCGACCTGCGCACGGGCACCATGTCGATCTGCTACGTCCTGTACGAAGCGGTGGTCTGCACGCCGCCTTCGAAGTAGCGTCCCGGCGCGGGCCGAGCCGGATGTTCGCCCGCGCGACCCTGCCGACCCCCGCGCCTGGAACCTGCCGCAGATGAGCACGCCGCCGCAACAAGCCGTCCCCTTGCCGGTCGACTCCGCGCCGAGTGCCGGCGGGCAGAACGCGGCCAAGCGCGCGGCGGCGCTTCGCGCGCTGGATTATGTTTCCCCCGGCATGACGCTCGGGCTCGGCACCGGCTCGACGGCGGCGGTGTTCGTCGCTCTGCTCGGCGAGCGGGTCGCGCAAGGACTGCGCATCGTCGGGGTGCCAACCTCCGAACGAACGGCCGAGCAGGCCCGCCGCCTGGGCATCGCCCTCGCCACCCTCGACGAGAAGCCGCAACTCGACCTGACGGTCGACGGCGCCGACGAGTACGACCCCGCCCTGCGCCTCATCAAGGGCGGCGGCGGCGCGCTTCTACGTGAGAAGATCACCGCGGCCGCCTCGCGACGCATGATCGTGATCGCCGACGCGAGCAAGGCCGTGGCGATGCTGGGCCGCTTTCCCCTGCCGGTGGAGGTGAACCGCTTCGGCCTCGCCGCCACCCGCCTGGCTGTCGCGCGCGAGGCCGCCGCCTGCGGCTGCGCCGGCGACGTGTCGCTGCGCCGTTCGGGGGAGGACGCCTTCGTGACCGATGGCGGCCACCTCATCCTGGACTGCCGCTTCGGCCGCATTCCTCATCCCGAAGAGCTGGCCGGCCGCCTCGCCGCCGTGCCCGGCGTGGTCGAGCACGGCCTGTTCCTCGACATGGCCACGGCCATCGTTTCCGCCGCCTCCGACGGCACGGTAACAATTCTCGGCCACCCCGACGTCCGATAATTGCCAGGGTTCGGTGATCTCCCTGGATCGGGGAACGGGGACGGGCTGGAGAAGCGCCTTGGACAACGTCGCATCGTGAAACGGCCGGGTTTCGCCCACGGCGGTGCGCTGCGCGGCACTGCCGCAGAATCGGCCGCAGAATCGGCCGCAGAATCGGCCGCAAGATCCGCATTGAGATCCGCAGCCCTGTCGGCTGCGGCAACGGCGGTCGTGCTGGCCGCGACGCTGGCCTTCACGCTTCGGCCGGCGGCCTCGCTCGCCACCCCCATGAACATCGAGCCGGCGGCGGAAACCATCCCGGCGGCCGGCATCGGTCCGGTGCAGGCCGCGCCCGGTGCGGCGGCGCCCTCCGAGGGGCATGTCACCAAGGCCCGCCAGCTCATCCTGGCGACCGGCATTTCCCGCTCGTTTCAAATCATCGTGCCGGAGTTCATGGACCAGATCGGCAACACGCTGACCCAGGCGCACCCGGACCTCGTCCACGACATGATCCAGGTTCTCAACCAGCTGAAGCCCGAATTCGATCGCCAGTCCGACGAGATGATCGATCAATCGGCGCGCATCTACGCGACCCTGCTGTCGGAGAAGGACATCGACGCCATCCTGTTCTTCTTCAACAGCGAGGCCGGCAAGCGCTACGTCGGGGCGCAGCCTCTTTTTCTCAACCAGCTGGTATCGGGCATGCAGGCGTGGCAGCAGAAGATCTCCATCAACATGATGGAGCGCGTGCGCCAGGAAATGAAGAAGAAGGGTCACGACCTGTGATGAACCGATCTTGACGAGCCAAGCCGCCGAGTTCCAGGCCGACAGCGCTTATGATTGCGACCTGTTCGTCATCGGGGCGGGATCGGGGGGAACGCGGGCGGCCCGCGTCGCCGCCCAGCACGGCGCCCGCGTCCAGATCGGGGGTGCATGCCGCTGCGGCGGCGCCTGCGTGATCCGGGGCTGCGTCCCCAAGAAGCTGATGGTCTACGCCAGCCGCTTCGCCGATGCCTTCGAGGCCGCCGCCGGCTTCGGCTGGAACGTGCCGGAGACGCCGACCTTCCATTGGCAAACCCTTGTCGAGGCCAAGGAGCGCGAGATCACGCGGTTGTCCGGCATCTACGTCGCCAATCTGAAGAAGGCCGGCGTGGTCCTCCACGACGCCCGCGCCACGGTGGTCGACCCGCATGCGGTGCGCTTGAGCGACGGCCGGCAGGTCACGGCCGGCATTATCCTCGTCGCCACCGGCGGCATGGCCGTGCTGCCGGACGATCTGCCGGGGCACGAGCTTGCCATCACCTCCAACGACATCTTCGACCTGCCCGCCTTCCCACGCCGCCTAGTGGTTGTGGGCAGCGGCTACATCGGGATGGAGTTCTCGTCGGTCTTCACCCGGCTCGGCGCCGACGTGACGCTGGTCAACCGCGGCGACAATATTCTGCGCGGCTTCGACGACGACATGCGCGACGGCGTTCGCGAGGCCCTCGCCAGGGCCGGCGTCGACTTTCGCATGAATGCCAAGCTGGAGCGCATCGAGCGGCGCGACGGCGCGCTTGCCGTCATCTTGCGAGACGGCACCGCTCTGCCCTGCGATCAGGTTCTCGTCGCCCTCGGTCGACACCCCAACACGGCCGACCTCGGCCTGAGCGAGGCGGGCGTCGAGCTCGGCCGCAAGGGCGAGGTGTGCGTCGACGAACATTCGCGCAGCAGCGTTCCCTCCATCTACGCGGTCGGCGACGTCACCGACCGCATGGCCCTGACGCCCGTCGCGATCCGCGAGGGCCAGGCCTTCGCCGACAGCGTGTTCGGCGGCATGGACAACGTCGCCGATCACGCCAAGGTGGCCACGGCGGTGTTCACCACGCCCGAGGTCGGCACCGTGGGCCTCACGGAGGCGCAGGCCCGGCAGATGTACACCTGCGTCGACGTCTACGCCGCTTCGTTTAAGCCGATGTCCGCCGCCCTGTCGGGCCGCGACGAGCGGGTCGTGATGAAGATCCTCGTCGACGGGCGCACCGACGTCGTGCTCGGCGTCCACGTGCTGGGCGAGGGCGCCGGCGAGATGGCGCAACTGCTCGGCATCGCCGTCAAGTCCGGGGCGACCAAAGCCGACTTCGATCGCACCTGCGCCGTCCACCCGACCACGGCCGAGGAACTGGTGACGCTGCGCACCCGCCGCGTGCGCCACGAGCGCATGGCGGAGGAGCCGACCAGCCCGGGCTTGGCTGCCGGCTGAGCCCCGCCTGCCGCCGGTCGACAACAACATCGCACGAGCGCGTCTCGTGCGCTCCGCCCCACTTCCGATCGCCTCGTCAGTGCATCAGAACGACTGTTCCTTAAGCCGATCTTAACCATGGGCGCGCATGCTTCGGCATGGTTAAGGTGAGTGGGGCGGCGAAATGACGATCGCGATTCGCAAGCAGGACTTGGCGATCAAGCAGGACTTGATGGTCAAGCAGGACTTGGTGGTG
>CALMGA010000503.1:7039-11750 GCA_937863205.1 uncultured Beijerinckiaceae bacterium
CAAGCAGGACTTGGCGATCAAGCAGGACTTGATGGTCAAGCAGGACTTGGTGGTGACGCGCGACGAGACGGCGCCGCTCCGCAACCTTGCCGACCTCGGCAAGCTCGCCACCGCCGACATCGAAACCAAGCTCGTCGCCGACCTGAGCCGCGACCTGCACCACCTGTTCGACTCCGTCACCAACGCCACGTTGCCGATCTACTTCGGACCTTTGCTCGGCCGGCTCTACCTCGAAGGCCTGTGAGCCCGGATCAGGGCAGGATCCGGCAGGTACGAGACCATCGGGCGCGAGGCCGGAGTTTGCTGGATCACCGCGAACGGATCATCCGCACCGCAAGGCCCAAACTTGAGGCAACGGGCCGGCCTGATTCGCGTCACCCGTCATCCCGTCGCATCGTTCAGAGCCGGTCGATCCAGCCCGTAATCTTGGTCCCGGCATAGCTGAACGGCCGGCGCACGGTGTCGGGCAGATGGTGCAGCGGGTTGAGGTCGCCGAGGGCGAAGGATTGGCTTTTGCGCTTGGGCGCGCTCGGCTCGGGTGCATCCGGCTTGGGTATCGCACCACTGGCAGAACCCGCCTCGGACCCTGACTTGACGATCTCCGCGCCGGCCGTCGCGAGCTTCTGACGCGTCGGCGGGAGGGGTACGGCAGCCTTCGCCAGGCAGGGCGGCGTGTCACAAGCCTGCGGCTTGATCCCCGCGCGCTGCGGCGCCGCAGGTGGCGCCGGCAGGGCCAGCGCGGCCTTGGGCACGACCAGAGAGTCCGAGGTCATCGGCTCGGACGTGACGGCGAAATCGGGCAGCACGTCGGCCAGTCGTCCGGCCCACTCCTGCTGCGCCGGCTGCGGCAGCGGCGAGGCGGCGCGCTGGTGCACGCCGTAGGACAGGGCGAGGGTCACCGTCACGGTGCAGGCGAGCAGGACCAGCGTGTCCCGGTTGGCCTTGATGACGACGGTGCGCCTTGTTGGGGGAGATGAGGTCATCGCGCTGTTTGTTTGGCTGAACGGCGGGGAGTAAGCCTGCCGTTTGCGTCAACAGCTTGGCGTGCCTCGGCTCGGCGGCGCGTCAAATCTTCGGTGGCAGTTCGGCAACACCGCCGTGGGCGGCGGACCAGGCGAGCGGCGCGTCGAGAAAAGCTTCCACCCTGTCGAGTACGATCGGGTCGAAGCTGCCGCGCGCTCGGGCGACGGCGAGGATGTCGCGCCAAGTGACGAGGGCGTGCAGCGACACGCCGAGCGCCGCCATGGTGTCGCGCGCCTGCGGGAAGATGTCGTAGAAGAAGAAAACGAACGTCGCCTCGCAGCTCTGCCCGGCTTGGCGCAGCGCATTGATGAAGTTCACCTTGCTGCCGCCGTCGGTGGCCAGATCCTCGACCAGCAGGGTGCGCGCGCCCGCCACCACCATGCCCTCGATCTGGGCGTTGCGGCCGAAGCCCTTCGGCGTCTTGCGCACGTACTGCATCGGCAGCGACAGGCGGCCGGCGATCCAGGCGGCGAAGGGGATGCCGGCCGTTTCCCCGCCGGCGATCACGTCGAGCGCGGCATAGCCGATCTCGGTCTCGATCGTTTCCACGGCGAAGTCGATCAGCCGCGAGCGCAGGCGGGGAAAGGCGATGATCTTGCGCATGTCGGTGTAGACCGGACTGCGCAGGCCGGACGTGAAGGTGAACGGCTCCCCGTCGGCGACCAGGATCGCCTTGGCTTCGATCAGCATCCCGGCCGTTTCGGTCGCGATGAGCTGCTTGCGGATGTCGGGCGGGGCCATTGGGATCTCGCGCTTTCACGAACCGTAACGATCCGTGTGTTGTGGCCGGCTCCCGGCGCGGTATCAACGCCACACCTGCTATTTCACCGGGCGCGGGGCGCGGTGCCGCCACACGGGCGCTGCAATCCTTACCTTGAGATCGCGGCGGCGGCGATGAAGCGCCGGAGGGTTCAGGCCAAGATGATGTCGTTCGATCTGCCCTGGTGGCTGCCGCTGTCGGTCTTCGTGTGGGCGCTGCAGATGGTGGTGTTCCACGCCGTCGGCTACGGTTTCGAATATTGCGACCGCCATCGCCTCCTGCGCCGCGCCAAGGTGCGCGACATCGATCGCAAGTCCTACTCGCAGTTGATGGGGCGGGTGCTGGCCAACCAGGTCTTCGTGCTGCTGCCCTGCATGGTGGCGATGCAGGCCGCCGGCCTGTGCTTCACCGGGCAGGCGCACCTGCCGCTCTGGCGCTTCGTCGCCAGCTTGGTCGTGATGGGGATCGGCCACGACGTCGTTCAGTATGCCACCCACCGTTACCTGCTGCATCGACCGAGCCTGATGCCGGTCTTGCGGCACTCGGTCCACCATTCCACCGGCGCCAGCAAGGGCATCAGCGCCTGCTACATGAGCCTGCCCGACTTCTTCCTGGAGATCGCGCTGCCCTACCTGCTGCCGCTGGCGCTGATCGGTGGCGGCGGCTCGGACATGCTGTTCCATTCGATGATCGCCGGGCTGGGCGCGGTCGGCGGCGTGTACGAGCATTCCGGCTACGACTTCGCCGCCCTGCTGCCCAAGAAGACCCTCGCCGCCTTCACGCCGCGTTGGGTGACGGTTGTGGCCGGACTGGTGACGAGCCACGCCCATGGCGAGCATCACGCCAGGGGAAACGTGAGCTTCTCCGACGGTTTCGGCAGCCCGGGGGTGTGCGACACGGTGTTCGGCACCCGCTGGGACAAGGTGGCGTCGCGCCGCCGCCGCGGGGGGCCCGCCCCGCCGCCGGCGGAGTGAAGCCGGATTTGCCGACGGCCTTGGCGGCGGCAACCGGCAGCCCCATTGCGGCCGGACTTGTGTGGTGCCTGCGGGTTTCCTTCGCGCGGGCGTTGCCCGCCGGTCTTGAGATGCCTTGATGAGTCCACTCTTCCACCGCAAGGCCCTCGTCGTCCAAAGCAAGGCTTCGGCAACCCGGATGCTGGGGATGACGGCTGCGCTGCTTGCCGCCGCAACCCTCGCGTCGCCGGCGCAAGCGGACCGCATCATCCATCCGACGGCCGTCTTCTCCGGGCTCGACAAGATCACCGGCCGCATCATCTCCTTCGAGGTCGCAGCCAACGAGACGGTGCAGTTCGGCTCGCTGCAGATCACCGAGCGGGCCTGCTACACCCGCCCCGCGACCGAAGCGCCGCAGACCATCACCTTCGCCGAGGTCGACGAGGTCGACGCCAAGAAGCAGTACAAGCGCATCTTTTCCGGCTGGATGTTCGCGTCGAGCCCCGGCCTCAACGGCATCGAGCACCCGGTCTACGACGTCTGGCTGACCGACTGCAAAGGCGGCACCGACGTGCAGAAGATGCCCGCCGACACGGCGGATGCCACGCCGGCGACGCCGCCCAACGCGGATGCACAAGCCAGGGAGGCCGCTGCCGCCAAGGAGGCCGCCAGGGCCGAGAAGAAGAAGCGCAAGGCCGAGGAAACCGCGCGGCTGGCGCGACGTCGGCAGCAGGAGGACAACGACGCGCCGCTGGTCGACGAACCGCGCCGCGAGCCCAACCGAGCCCCTCCGGCGCGCAGCTTCTTCCCCGATGCGGCGGGCGGACGCGATCCCGGCGGCTTCTACTGATCGCGCGATGATCCGCCGGGCCGAGCGCGGCGACGTCGCGGCCGTGACGGCCATCTACGCCCAGGCGGTCGTCGCCGGCACCGCGACCTTTGAAACCGTGCCGCCCGACGAGGCCGAGATGGCCCGGCGCTTCGCCGCCATCACCGCAGCCGGGCTGCCCTATCTCGTCGCCGCCGCGCCAGCCGGCGTGGTCGGCTTCGCCCATGCCTCCGCCTTCCGCGAACGGGCCGCCTTCCGCCATACCCTTGAGGATTCGATCTACCTGCGCGAGGATGCGCGGGGCAGGGGCGTCGGCACGCGGCTGCTCGACGCGCTGGTGGCGGCGGCGGCGGAGCGTGGCTTTCGCCAGATGGTCGCGGTGATCGGCGACAGCGCCAACCAGGCCTCGATCCGGCTCCACAGCAAGGCCGGCTTCGCGCCGGTCGGGCGCCTTCCCGCGCTGGGATGGAAGCACGGCCGCTGGCTCGACGTCGTGCTGATGCAGCGCCCGCTCGGCGAGGGCGCCGCCACTCCCGGGATCTGCCTGCCGGACGGGCCTACTTGACGATGCCGGTGCAGGGGTCGAGCACCGAATGCGAGATCAGCCTGGGCAGCGAGCCCGTGGGCGACACGTCGAGGTTGCTCGACGTGGTCGCCGGCACCGCCATCGCCGTCTGCTCGCCGCCGTCGCCGTGCTTCTTCAGCATGAAATCGAGCATGTCGGCCGAGGCGACGAAGGCGACGGCGATGATGGCGACCGAGAGGGCGATGCCCTCGAAGGTGGTTCCGCGACGGTCCCGGAGCAAGCGGGCAAAACTGGACATCATGGTCAAACCTCACCGACGCAACACGCATCGGGAGAATGGAAGGACGGGGTAAACATCGGGTTGATGCCGCCCGTGCAAAATGCCGCGCTCAGATATCCACCAGCTCGGCGGCGAAGGCGGCGCGCTCCTGGATGAAGGCGAAGCGGGCTTCCGGTCGGTTGCCCATCAAGCGCTCGACGCTGTCGGCGGCGCGGGCGCGCTCCTCGGCGACCACGCTCACGCGCAGCAAGTTGCGGCGCCGCGGGTCCATCGTGGTTTCCTTGAGCTGCGCCGGCAGCATCTCGCCCAAACCCTTGAAGCGGCTGATGTCGATCTTGCC
>CALMGA010000503.1:11850-13203 GCA_937863205.1 uncultured Beijerinckiaceae bacterium
CGCGAGCCGGTGCCGCAGCCGAGCGCCTGCACGAGGTCGCCGAGCTGCTGGTTCTGGGCGAGCTTGTCGCGGGTGGCGCTGGCGACGTTGAGGATCTTGCCGCGCAGCGGCAGCACCGCCTGGGTGGCGCGGTCGCGGGCCTGCTTGGCCGAGCCGCCGGCCGAGTCGCCCTCGACGATGAACAGCTCCGACCCCTGCGTGCCGCTGGCCGAGCAGTCGGCGAGCTTGCCGGGCAGACGCAGCTTGCGGGTCGCGGTCTTGCGCTGGACATCCTTTTCCGCCCGGCGGCGCAGCCGTTCCTCGGCCCGGTCCACCGTCCAGTCGAGCAGGCGGGTCGCCTGCGAGGGGAAGCTGCCGAGCCAGTGGTCGAGGGCGTCGCGCACCGTGCCCTCGACGAGGCGCGCCGCTTCCGCGGTCATCAGCCGCCCCTTGTTCTGCCCCTGGAACTCCGGTTCGCGGATGAACACGGAGATCAGCGCGGCGCAGGACACCATCACGTCGTCGGCGGTGAGCACGGCCGCGCGCTTGGCTTGGCCGGTGCGCTCGGCGTGGTCCTTGAGGCCGCGCAGCAGGGCGGCGCGCAGCCCCGTCTCGTGGGTGCCGCCGTCAGGGGTCGGGATGGTGTTGCAGTAGGATTGAACGGAGCCGTCGTCGGCGGCGAGCCACGCCACCGCCCACTCCAGCGAGCCGTGGCCGCCGGACTTCACCACCTTGCCGGTGAACACCTGATCGCTGACCAGCGCCTTGCCCTCGGTGTTCTGGGCCAGATAGTCCTTCAAGCCGCCGGGGAAATGGAACACCGCCTCGCGCGGGGTGTCGCCCTCGTTGTTTAGGGCGCCGTTGTGCCAGCGGATCTCGACGCCGCCGAAAAGATAAGCCTTGGCCCGCGCCATGCGGAACAGGCGGGCCGGCTTGAAGGCGGCCTCCGCGCCGAAGATCTGCGGATCGGGCTTGAAACGGACGCGGGTGCCGCGGCGGTTGAGCACCTTGCCGACGGTGACGAGCCCGCCCACCGGGGCGCCCCGCGAGAAGCTCTGCCGGTAGAGGGTCTGGTTGCGCACCACCTCCACGTCGAGACGCTCGGACAGGGCGTTCACCACGGACACGCCGACGCCGTGCAGGCCTCCGCTCGTTTGATAAGCGCCGGAGTCGAACTTGCCGCCGGCGTGCAGCACCGTCATGATGATCTCGACGGTGGACTTCTGCGGGAACTTGGGGTGCGGCTCGACCGGCATGCCGCGCCCGTTGTCGGTGACGGTGACGAAACCCTCGCCGTCCAGCGCCACGTCGATGAAGGTCGCGTGGCCGGCCACCGCCTCGTCCATCGAATTGTCGATCACCTCGGCAAACAGG
>CALMGA010000504.1 GCA_937863205.1 uncultured Beijerinckiaceae bacterium
CCGATGCTTTAGCTCAGGTTGAAGACGACCTTGACGCAGCCATCCTTCTTGTCGCGGAACGTCTTGTACAGCTCCGGGCCGTCGGCGAGGTCGTGGCTGCGGTGGGTGACGAGCGAGGTCGTGTCGATCTTGCCCTCCGCGATCAGCTTCGTCAGCGGTTCGAGGTAGCGCTTGACGTGGGTCTGGCCGCTCTTGATCGTCAGGCCCTTCTGCACCACCGAGCCCATGTTGACCGGCACCGGGCCGCTGTACACGCCGGGCACCGAAAGGATGCCGCAGGGGCGCACAGCCATGATCGCCTGGCTCAGAACGTAGGGGCGCTCGGTGGAGGTCAGCTTGGCCTGCACCGCACTCACCACGCCGGCGATGCCGTGGCCGCCCGAGGCTTCCATGCCGACGCAGTCGATCACGGAGTCGGCGCCCGCGCCCTTGCTGATTTCCAGGATGCGCTCGTAGACGTCCTCGTTCTCGAAGTCGATGACGTCGGTGGCACCCGACTTCTTCGCCAAGGCGATGCGCTCGGGCACGGTTTCGATGGCGATGATGCGCTCGGCGCCCATGATCTTGGCCGCCTGGATCGCGAAGATGCCGACCGGGCCGGCGCCCCAGATCGCGACGATGTCGCCGCCCTTGATCTCGGCGTGCTCGGCCGCCTGCCAGCCGGTGGGCAGGATGTCGGTGAGGAACAGCATCTGGTCATCGCTCATGCCGTCGGGAACCACCATCGGCGCGACGTCGGCCATCGGCACGCGGACGTACTCGGCTTGGCCGCCGGCATAGCCGCCGGTGATGTGGGAGTAGCCGAACAGGCCGGCGGTGGGGTAGCCGAACATCTTGGCCGCCATCGCGCCGTTGCGGTTGGACTTGAGGCAGCACGACCAGTTGCCGAGCTTGCACTGCCGACACTCGCCGCAGTTGATGTTGAAGGGCACCACCACGCGCTGGCCCTTCTTCAGCTTGTGGCTGGGGCTGCCGACCTCGACCACCTCGCCCATGAACTCGTGGCCGAGCACATCGCCGGACTCCATGGTCGGCATCTGCCCGTCCATCAGGTGAAGGTCGGAGCCGCAGATGGCGCAACTCGTCACCTTGACGATGACGTCGCGCGCATCCTCGATGGTCGGATCGGGGACGGTGTCGCAGCGGATGTCGTTCTTGCCGTGCCAGCAGAGCGCGCGCATGGAATCTCCGTAAGCGGATAGGGTGGGGAGGACACCTGAACGGCGTCGGATCGGTGCGGAAGTCGCGATATCCCGCGTGGTTCCCACCGGATCCGGGCATTATTGCCTCACGTCGAGGATCGCAGCGGCTCCCTGTCTCGGTCCGCCGGGCGCCCGGCCCGGTCGAGGGCAGCGAAATCCTCGTCCGACAGCACGACGTCGGCCGCCGCCGCGTTGCTCAAGCGAAGGCCCTGAATTCAAAGCGCCTTCAAGAGCCCTCGACAACATCTTAACTTAAATCAATTATCAGGTTGAGCGCCGGTGGCGGCGATCGGTTGCGGTTGGTAGTCGAATGAACGAACATTCCGCGGTGCTGAACGATCGAGGCGAGGCGAGGGCGTCGCGTCGGGCGGTCTTCTGCCCGGTCTTCCAGCCGGTCGCCAACCTGCAGACAGGGGCGATCGTCGGCTTCGAGGCCCTGGCGCGCTTCGAGGTCGCGGGCATCGCCATCACGCCGGATTCGGTGCTCCACCATCTGGAATCGGACGAACTCCTGTCGCTGTTCTGCCGGATGGTCGAGCATGCCGTCGCCCTGACCCGCACCCTCCCGGTGAACGGTCCTTACGTATCGGTGAACGTCGAGGCCGGGCTGCTGCTCGCCGACGGCTTCTGCGACCTCCTCCAGCATCTCCTCGACAAGGCCGGCGGCGAGCCCGGGCGCATCGTCCTGGAAATGCTCGAAGGCGAACGGGTCGACGACCACGGGCGGATGGGCGATGTTCTCACCCGCCTGCGCGCCCTCGGCATAGCCGTCGCCCTGGACGACCTTGGCAGCGGCTATGCCTCGCTCATCAACCTGCAGCGGCTCCCCGTCGACATCATCAAGCTCGACCGCAGCTTCGCCCTCGACCTGCGCCGCAAGCCCCACGACCTCCTGTTCATCCTCGCCCTCGCCAACCTGGCGCGCGGCCTGGGCCGGCGTTTGATCGTCGAGGGGGTGGAAACGGGCGACGCCCTGGAGGCATTGAGCCTCCTCGGCATCGAATTCGCCCAAGGCTTCGCCATCGCCAAGCCGATGCCGGCCGCCGCCATCGAAGCCTGGATCGAGCATTGGACCACATCCTGGCTCGCCGGCCAGCAGCCGTTTCGCCGGCAAACCAATCCGACGACCCTCCTCGGCGCCTATGCCAGCCACCTCACCGTGATGGAGACTTGCCGCATGCTGCAGCTGCATCCGATGCGGATCGAATGGACGCAAAAGGCGCACGATTGGCACAACTGTCGGGTCGGCCGCTTCTTCTCGCAGGCCGGACTTCACGACACCTGCTGCGGGCTCGCTCACCGCCGCTTCCACGAAGTGATCGACCGCTACACCACGGACCGCGACGCATGGGAGCGCGCCGCCTTCGACTTCCGCGACGAATTGGCAAAGGCGATGTCGGCGTGATCGCCACTCGGCTGATCGGGAGCATCTGGCGAAGGGACGGGCGGATCGGCTAAGGCTTGCGCCACCGCTTCCTTCGAGACCCGCGATGGCACCCTCGCTCCGCCGCACCGCAGTCCTGCTGGCCCTGCTGCCGGCCTCCGTGTCGCTGGCCGCGGAGGTGGATGCCGGCCGCCTGCTCGCTTCCGGCGCGGACGAATGGCTGATGAACGGGCGTACCTACGATGCCCGGCGCTTCTCGCCACTCGATGCGATCAACACCGGCAACGTCGGCAAGCTGGTGCCGAAATGGATCTACCAGACCGGCAAGCCGGCGACGTTCCAGGCGACGCCGCTCGTCGCCGACGGCGTGATGTACCTGGGGGAGCCGATGTCGGGCGTCACCGCGCTGGACGCCCGGACCGGCGCCAGGATCTGGCATTACGAGCACAAGATCGCCAAGGGCACCAAGCTGTGCTGCGGCCCGGCCAACCGCGGCGTCGGCCTGGGCTACGGCAAGGTCTACGTCGCCACCGTCGACGCCCATCTCGTCGCCCTCGACGCCAAGACGGGCAAGCCGGCCTGGGACACGGTGCTGGCGACGGCCGACGAGGGCGCGGCCGAGACCGCGGCGGTGCTGGCCGGGCTTGGCGGCCCAAGCGGCGGCGACGCCCGCAAGGCGTCGGGGCAGAGCGGCTTCGGCGCCAATTCCGCGCCGCTCGTTTACGACGGCAAGGTGTTCGCCGGGGTTGTTGGCGTCGGCTACGGCCTGCACCTCGAAGCCGAGCGCCCCGATGCGCCGCTGGGCACCGTGTTCGGCATCGCCGGCAAGTACGGCGCCTCCGGCTTCCTTGCCGCGTTCGACGCGCAGACCGGCAAGCGCGTCTGGCAGTTCGACGCGGCGCAGCCGGGCTGGGAGGGCGACTACGTCACCAAGACCGCCTACGGCGTGCCGCTGCCCCGCGACATCGCCAAGGAGAAGGCCGAGGACGTTCACGACCACGACGCCTGGAAGTACGGCGGCGGCTCGATGTGGAACACGCCGGCGCTCGATCCCGATCTCGGCCTGCTGTACTTCGGCCTCGGCAACCCCTCGCCCCAGGCGACCGGCACCGGACGACCCGGCGACAACCTGTGGACCGTGGCGCTCGTCGCGGTCGATGTGAAGACCGGCAAGTTGCGCTGGGGCTTCCAGCAGGTGCCGCACGACCTGTGGGGATACGACGTGGCGAGCCCGGCCAGCCTGTTCGACGTGGAGGTCAACGGCGAGAAGGTGCCGGCGGTGGGCGAGGCGTCCAAGATCGGCTGGTATTTCGTCAACGACCGCCGCACCGGCAAGCTGCTCTTCAAGGGCGAGCCCTTCGTGCCGCAGCAGAACCTGTTCGCCGCACCCTCGCCGGCCGGCGTCATCATCTCGCCCGGCGTCGGCGGCGGCGCGTCCTGGTCGCCGGCCTCGGTCGACGCGGCGGCCGGCATCGCCTACGTCGCCGCCATGCACCTGCCCACCACCTTCAAGACGGCGACCCTGCCGGCGAAGGGGGGCGAGGCGCCGGTCGAGTACACCACCGCCGAGCCGGCCGACGTGCCGCGTTTCGGCACGCTGACGGCACTCGACCTGGCTCACGAGGGCAGGATCCTGTGGCAGGCGAAGACCCCGCAGCCGCTCATCGGCGGCGTGGTCGCCACCGCCGGCGGGCTGGTGTTCACCGGCGAGGGCAACGGCGCCTTCGACGCCTACGAGGCCAAGAGCGGCAAGCTGCTTTGGCACTTCAACTGCGGCGCCGGGGTCAACGCCCCGCCGATCACCTACGCGCTCGACGGCAGGCAGTATGTCGCCGTGGCGGCCGGAGGCTCCACGATCTGGGGCTATCCCGTGGGGGATGCGCTGATGGTGTTCGGCCTGCCGGACTGAGCGCGCCTCGGGTCGGTCACGGCTTCGCCTTCACCGTTTCCGCGTCAAGACCTGTGCCAAGCCCCTGCGCCAAGCCGATCACGCCGCCGGAGGTGCGCAGCATCGGCCGCTCGCCCGGCTCGATCGCCAGCACCTTGCCGACGCCGGGGATCTCGTCGCCGACCCGCACCACGCTGCTGCGCCCGTTGACCAAAATGGTGGCCGATTCCGCCCCGGCCCACTGCAGCCGCACCGCCGAAGCCGCGCCTCCGGCGAGGGGGCGTCCGGGGATGGAGGCGGTCGCGGTGGTGTCGAACTCGTCCGGCCGGCTGTTGGGGTCGGGCACCTTGGCCTCCGTGACCCTGGGGCGCGGCGCGAACTGGGCGAAGACGGTGAAGTTGCCGCTCTTGCCGAGGTCGACCACCGGGCCGTGCAGGGTCATGGCGATGCCGAAGGTGGCGGACGCGGCGGCCAGCGTGCCGCCGAAAAGGCCCAGCGCCGCGTCGCCGCTCAGGAGTGCCGCGCGGCGCACGGTCTTGCCCGGGGCGCGAGGGGTGAGCTTGCGGTCCGTCATGCTCGTTTCCTGCTCAGGTGCTCGGCCAGTTCGCGAAAGGCGTCGGTGCTGGCCGGGCCGTTGGGGTTTTGCGTCAGGGCCTCGTAGATGAGAGGCGTCAGCAGCACGGCCTGGTCGAGGTCGGGATCGCTGCCGCTCTGCAGGCCGCCCATCAGGCGCAGGTCGCGGGTGTCCTCGAAGCGGGCGACCATGGCGCGCAGGCGGCCGACGAGGGTCCGCTGTTCCGGCGTCCAAACCTGGTGGGCGAGGCGCGAAATGGAGCCGAGCACGTTGACGGCGGGGTAGCGGGCGGCATCGGCGATGGCGCGGTCGAGCACGATGTGTCCGTCGAGCGTGCCCCGGATGCAGTCGGCGACGGGGTCGTTGTGGTCGTCGCCGTCGACGAGCACGGCGAAGATGCCGGTGATGGATCCGCCCGGCATCGTTTTTCCGTCCTTGCCGGCCGTCTCGGCGCCGGGGCCGGCGCGCTCCAGCAGCCTGGGCAGCTCGGTGAAGACGCTGGGCGCGTAGCCCCTCGCCACCGCCGGCTCGCCGGTGCTCAGCGCCACGTCGCGGGCGGCATGGGCGTAGCGCGTCACCGAGTCCACCATCAGGAGCACGCGCTCGCCGCGGTCGCGGTACCATTCGGCGATCGTCATGGCGGTGAGCGGCGCCATCTTGCGCATCGCCGCGCTTTCGTCGCCGGTCGCCACCACCGTCACCGCCAGCGGGCGGTTGGCGCCCAGCGCGTCTTCCATGAACTCGCGAACCTCGCGGCCGCGCTCGCCCACGAGGGCGACCACCACCGTGTCGAAGCCCTTGGAAGCGGCCAGCATGCCGAGCAGCGTCGACTTGCCGACGCCCGAGCCGGCGAAGATGCCGATGCGCTGGCCGTGGCACAGCGGGGTGAAGATGTCGATGACGCGCACGCCGCTGCGCAGCGGCTGCTTCACCCGCCCGCGCTCCAGCGCCGGCGGCGGGTCGGCGTGGATGGGCAGGGCCGTCCCGCCGGCCGGCAGCGGCCCCAGCCCGTCGACCGGCCGGCACAGCGCATCGACCACGCGACCCTTCCAGCCGGCGGCCGGCGCCACCGTGAAGGGATCGAGCTTGACCACGCTCGACCCCAGGCCGACATCGGCCGCGGCGGCGAAGGGCTTGACGGTGACGTCGTCGGCGTCGATGCGCACGATCTCGCCGTGGCGCCGCCCGGCCACCGTTTCGTCGCCGTTGCCCAACGCCACACAGTCGCCGAGGCGGGCGAAAGCCGACAGGCCGCGCACGCGATAGGCTGTCGGCGTCACCGCGGCCACGGTGCCGGCGATGCGCAGCAGCTCTCCGGGCTGCGCGAGCCTCGCCGTCGCGGCGGCGAGGCGGGCGAGCGGGTCGCTGGCGCTCAGGGGCTCGCGCCCGGCGCTCAAGAGGTCGCGCCCAGCGTCTTGACGGCGTCCTGGGCGCTGGTCTCGCTGGCCTGGGTGATCCCGGCGAGCCCGTCGAAGGCGCGCTGGATCTCGATCATCCGGGTGATCTCCAGGACCGGGTTGATGTTGGAGCCTTCGGCGAAGCCCTGCAGCACGCCGTTGCGCGAAAAGTCGAGCACGGCGGTCGCCGGCTGGTCGGGAACCACCGCGGAATTGTCGTAGCGCGTGAGCTTGGCGTCGTCGGGAATGGAGAACAGGCCGACGGCGCCGACCTGCTTGCCCTTCTGGGTGATCATGCCGTCGGCCGAGATCGCCGGAGAGCCGTCGTTGGGGTCGATCAGGATGGTCGCCTGGCCGGCGTCGAGCACGGGATAGCCGTTCACCGTCTGCAACTCGCCCGAGGCGCCCATCTGCAGGCGGCCGTCGCGGGTGTAGGCGACGCCGCCGGGCGTGCGGATGGCGAAGAATCCCTCGCCCTGGACGGCGATGTCGAGCGGATTGTCGGTGCGCGTCGCCGCGCCCTTGGCCCGCGAGATGAAGTCCGAGCCGGTGGTGACAAAGGCGGCCGGCCGTTCCTGCACCTTGGACAGGACGGAGGAAAAGGCCACGCCCTGCGCGCGGTAGCCGGCCGTGTTGACGTTGGCGATGTTGCTGGCCACCGTGTCCAGGCGCTTTTCCAGCGCGACCTGGCCGGACATGGCGACGTAAAGGTTGCCGCGCATCAGCCTCCTCCCAGCTTCAAGCCCTGGAGGCTGAGCAGCAGGTCGCTGCTGAAGCCCGTGCTGGTCGAGGACCCGGCGAAAATCTGCGCGATGCCGGAGCTGTCGGAGTTCGTGTTCTGGCCGGTGGCGTCGTAGAGGGCGGTGAAGCGCTCAACAATCTGCTGCACCTTGGCCGGGTTCTGCAGGTCGGCGAGGCTGACGTGGCCGGCAAGGGTGCGCTCCTCCGCGTCGAGATCGACGGTCGCCGACGCCGGCAGGTTGAATGCCGTCTGCACGACCTTCAGGAGGTCCGTGTCGGCCAGCAGGCCGTACAGGCTGGTGATCGAGGAGGCGTGCTGGGTGAAGTACAGCGCGAGCTGCACGCCCGCGTTCTGCGTGCCGGCCTTGTCGTCGATGGTCTGCTGGACGTACTTGGCCGTGGTGCCGGTCGTCACCGCCGCCGTTTGCGTGACGGCCGCGCCCTTGCCGGCGAAATCGAAGGCGGTGGCGAAGGCTTTGTAGCGCGGGTCGCTCAAGGTGTTGGCCAGCGCCGTCGAGCTGGTGACGCCGCCTTCCAGCACCTTGGTGATCAGGCCCTTGGCGTTGGTTTCGTCCTCCAGGCCGTAGGCCTTCAGCGCGTAGGAGCACAGTCGGTAGTTGTTGACGAAGTCGGACACGCTGGTGACCTTGCCGATGTTGGCGAGGTAGTAGGCCGTGTCGCTCTGCACCTGGGGCTGCGCCGCCGTCGACTTCTGGTAAGCCGCCGAATTGTTGGCGATCGCGAGATAGGCGGCGGTGGTCGATAGCACGGGCCCGTGTCTCCGGTGGGTGCGGGCGCAGCCTGCCGGTTCGGACTTGCCCGAAGCTGGCGGACGAGCCCTTCCAAACTCCCGCTTTTCGAAGGCGCCGGCCGTTCCCGCCAGTTTGGTGCAAGTCTGCGCTGGTGTCCTCGGGATCGAACCGGAGGGGATCGGCTTTGAGCTTCGCAATCGGGATGGTGGTCGCGCTGGGCTGCATGCTGGGCGGCTTCACCGCGGCGGGCGGGCACATGTTCGTGCTTTGGCAGCCCTACGAATTCATCATCATCGGCGGCTCGGCGCTCGGCACCTTCATCGTGGCCAACCCGCTCGCCACCATCAAGGATACGGGCAAGGCGATCCTTGAAGCCATCAAGGGCAAGGGCCCCAAGCAGCGCGACTACCTCGACGTGCTCGGCCTCCTTTACACGCTGATGCGCGAGCTGCGCGGCAACGGCCGCAACGCCCTGGAGGAGCAGATCGACAATCCCGCGGAGTCCGAGCTGTTCAAGCGCTTCCCCCTTGTCGTGTCCAACAAGGAGATGACCGCCTTCATCTGCGACTACGTCCGCCTGATCCTGATCGGCAACGCCCGCACCCATGAGATCGAGGCTCTGATGGACGAGGAGATCGAGACCATCAAGCGCGACAAGCTCAAGCCCTACCAGGCGATCCAGGCCGTGTCGGACGGCCTGCCGGCGCTGGGCATCGTGGCCGCCGTGCTCGGCATCATCAAGGCGATGGGCGCGCTCGATCAGTCGCCCGAGGTCCTGGGCGAGCTGATCGGCGCCGCGCTGGTCGGCACCTTCGCAGGCATCTTCATGTCCTACGGCGTCGCCGGCCCGCTCGCCTCCAAGATCAAGGTGACGCGCGAGAAGCGCTGCCGGCTGTACGTCATCATCAAGCAAACGCTGCTCGCCTTCATGAACGGCGCCATGCCGCTGATCGCATTGGAGCACGGCCGCAAGACCATCTCGGCCTACGACCGGCCCTCCATCGACGACGTCGAGAGCGAGACCATGGGCGGCGGCAAGAGCGAGGCCGAGCCGATGAAGAAGGCGGCCTGAGATGTTTCCCTTCACAGCCGCCGGCTCGGCGCCGCGCGCGTCCCAGAACAAGAGCGCCAACGGTGTCCTGTCCGGCGCCCCCGGCCTGCGCGGCGGCGTCGAGCGGCTCGTCGCCGCCGTGGTCAAGAACCTGCAGACCATGGCCGGCGAAACCACGGTCGTCGAGGGCACCGTCAGCGGCATCGCCGCGATGCAGATCCGCGACGTGGTGGCCTCGCATCGCCCCGAAGCGGTGGCGACGACGATCAGCTGCGCCGGCCTGCCCTGCACCCTGCTGGTCACGCTCGACCCCATCCTGGTCTACGCGCTGGTGGAACTGCTGACCGGCGGCAACGGCAGCGAGGCCCTGCCCGAGGTGGCGCGGGCGGTCACGGCGATCGACGGGCAATACACCCAGCTCGTCGCCACGCTGATCGCCTCGGGCATCGAGAAGGAATGGGCGGCCAACGGCTTCGGCGCGGCCCGGGCGCAGCGCGTGGAAAGCGGCCTGTCCAACGACGTTTGCGGGGCGCGCATCCCCCACGTCGGCGTGATCACCGTGACGCTCGTCATCTTCGGCCTGCGCGGCACGGCCGTGCTGGTTCTGCCGCCGGCCGCCCTCGATGCCTTCCCGCAGGGCGAGGCGGCCGAGCCGGACGAGGCGCGCCGCGCGCCCGACCCGGAATGGAGCGCCCTGCTGCAGCGCGAACTCGGCCGCGCCCCGGTGAAGGTGGACGCCTTTCTCCAGGCGCAGAGGCTGCCGCTCGGCGCCATCGCCCAGCTCAAGGCGGGCGACGTCGTCGAGCTGGCGCCGATGGCGCGCAGCCGGGCCGCCCTCGTGTGCGACGGCCAGATCCTTTACCACGGCGAACTCGGCCTGGACGGCAACAGCTTCTGCGTCCGCATCGCCGAGCCGGCGACACCCCCCGCATCATCGGACGGTCTTCGCCAGCGAAGCCGCCCCCTTGTCAAGACAGGCATCCGTTCATGACACTGGCACCGGCGGCACAAGCATCGGCAGCCCAAACCTCGGCGACGCAGGCTTCGGCGACGCAGTCCCCACCCGGCGCGTCCTCGCCCCACATCCTCTCGATCATGCGCATTCCCGTGGAAGTGCGCGTGTTCCTCGGCGCCGCCTCGATGCCGGTGGCCGATCTGATGCGGCTGGAGCGCGGCGCGGTGGTCCCTCTCGACCATCGCGTGTCCGACCCCGTCGACGTGGTGGTGAACGGCCGCGTGATCGCGCGCGGCGAGTTGATCGCGCTCGACGACGACCCGTCGCGGATCGGGGTCAAGCTGATCGAGATCGTCGGCAGCCCCGACGTCGGTTGAACCGCATCGAGCCCGAACACGGCCTCAAATTTCATTCCACCGCATGATCTTCTCGAAGAAGCCGGCGACTTCTCGGGATCATGCCCGGAGCGGCGCATGACGATGGACGCGACCTACGAGCGGGCCTACCGCTCGCTGAACGGGCCGGAAAAGGTGGCCGCGCTGCTGCTGGTGATGGGCAAGCCGCTCGCCAGCCGGCTGCTCGGGCACTTCGAGCCGGCCGAACTCAAGGACATCACGCGCTCGGCCGCCGAACTCGGCTCCGTGCCCCTCGACCTGCTGGAAGACCTCGTGGAGGAGTTCGCCGGCGAGTTCTCCAAGGCGCTGGAACTGCGCGGCACCGCCGATCAGGCCGAGAACCTGATCGCCGGCGTGCTGCCGCCCGAGCAGGTCGCCGACATCATGTCGGACGTGCTCGGCAACTCCAACAGCTCGACCTGGGACAAGATCGCCGCCCTGCCCAACGAGGTCCTCACCGCCTACCTCGTGCGCCAGCACCCCCAGGTGATGACCCTGGCGATCTCCAAGCTCGCCACCGCCAAGGCGGCGAGCATCCTCGAACTCATGCCGCGCGACGCGCGCAACGCCGTGACCCGGCGCCTGCTCGTGCTCGGTCCCGTGGCCGATGCGGCGCTGCGCGTCATCGAGGTGCGCCTCAAGCAGGACCTGATCCTCAACCCGCCCGCGCCCGCCAGCGCCGGCACCGCGCGGATGGCCGACATCATCAACAAGATGGCGCCCGAGCAGGCCGACGACATCATGAAGGCGCTGGAAACCGACCGGCCGGAAGACGCCGAAGCGCTCAAGGCCAAGCTGTTCTCCTTCGACGATCTCGTCGTTCTGCCGGCGGCGACCCGCCAGGCCCTGTTCGAGAAGGTGCCCAGCGACCGCGTCGTGATGGCCCTTTCGACCGCAACGGAAGAGTTCCGCGCCAACATCCTGTCCTCGCT
Organism: uncultured Beijerinckiaceae bacterium; assembly: GCA_937863205.1. The sequence goes on from CALMGA010000504.1 coordinate 11,272, forward strand.
GACCGCGCGCGCCCGCCGTCTCGTCGAGAACGAGCTGGCCGGGATCGGCACGCCGCCGCCGCGCGAGGTCGCCGCCGCCCGGCGCCTGATCGTCGACACGCTGCTCGGCATGGCCGAGCGCGGCGAAGCCGAACTGCGCGGCGACGACTAGCCGATGGCGGACGGATCCGACGAGGACAAGACCGAGGAAGGCTCGGAGAAGAAGGTCCGCGAAGCCTTGGAGGAGGGCAACACGCCGTTCTCGCGGGAAGCGGCCGTGTTTCTCTCGATGGGCGCGATCCTTGTCCTGTGCTCGCTCACCCTCGCCGGCAGCGCGCGGGTTCTTGCCGGCACGCTGGCGCAGCTGTTCGCCAATCCCGCCCGCGATCCCTTCGCCACGGTGGCCGACGCCAACGCGGTGCTGCGGCTGGCCGGGAGCGCCAGCGCGACGTTCCTGTGGCCGATCCTGCTGCTGCTGATGGTCGCCGGCCTGGTGGCCGGCCTGGCGCAGGGCCTGCCGCGGCTGGTTGGCGAGCGCATCCGGCCCAAGGCCTCGAAGCTGTCGCCGGCGGCCGGCTTCAAGCGCCTGTTCGGACGCGACGGCCAGGTCGAATTCGTCAAGAACCTCGTCAAGTTCGCCATCGTGTCCGGCCTCGTGGGGCTTCTCCTGCGCGGGCAGGGCGAGGCGCTGATGGACAGGCTCTACGTCGATCCGGCCTCGCTCGGCTCCTTCATCCTCGCCCTCGTGACGCGCCTGCTCGCCGGTTCGCTCGTCGCCTATGCCCTGCTCACCGCCGGCGACCTCGTTTGGGCGCGGCTGCGCTGGCGCCGCGAGCTCAGGATGACCCGCCAGGAGCTGAAGGACGAGCTGAAGCAGGCCGAGGGCGACCCCTTCGTCAAGGCCAAGCGGCGCTCGCTCGCCCTGGAGCGCTCGCGGCGGCGGATGATGGCCGCCGTGCCCAAGGCGACGATGGTGATCGCCAACCCCACGCACTACGCCATCGCGCTGCGCTACGTGCGCGAGGAGGGCGGCGCGCCGGTGGTGCTGGCCAAGGGGCAGGACCTGCTCGCCCTCAAGATCCGCGAGATCGCCGAACGCCACGACGTGCCGGTGTTCGAAGACAAGGCCCTGGCAAGGTCGATGTACGACAACGTGCACGTTTCCCAGTTGATTCCCGCCGAGTTCTACAAGGCGGTGGCGGAACTCATCCACTTCATCCAGGCGCGAAACGCGCGCGCGGCACGCACCCCCGATGCGCGCACCCCCGTGAAAGTCTGACATGCGCGAAGCCGTTCTGGGTCAAACTGCCGTGCGCGCCGCCATCCTCGCCGAGGCTCTGGCCGGCACGGTGGCCGAGCTGCGCCTGATCGATCCCGGCGACATGATCAACTACATCCGCCGCGGCCGGTGGGCGGAGATCGCCGACCTCGTGCAGTCGTCGAGCGAGCTGTTCTTCACCGACCGAGCCCTGTCGTTCGCCTGCATGGCCGATTTCGCGATGGACTGGACGAGGCCGCTCTCCATCAGCCTCGACCTCGAATTCCAGCACGAGGACGTGTCCGCCTTCTTCACCCTGCACCTTGGCTGCGACGAGGACCTGGTCGACCTCAAGACGACCTGGTTCGCCTCGACGCCGTCGGACGAAGCGACGGCGACGCGGCGCTTCGCCCAGGCCGTGGCCAGCGCGCGGCTTCCCCCATGCGCGACGTGACGCCGCCCGCCCCCCAGCAGGTGCTGGGGCGCCGCGTGGCGCCGGGGCAGGGGAACAAGGGCGATTTCACCTACACCGTGGTCGAGATCGCCCCCCGGTCCGGCGGCGAACAGCGGAACGACCGCCGCATCCCGACGCGGCTGCACGAGGGCGTGATCGCCGAGCGGGGCCGGCCGGTCGTGGACTGCCGCATCCGCGACCGCTCGCGCGAAGGGGCGCGGCTGCAGCTCGACAAGCAGCGCCCGCTTCCCCGCACCTTTCTGCTGACGGACACGGCGAGCCGCGGCCGCTTCTGGGCCACGGTGATGTGGCAGAAGGGCCGCGACGTCGGCGTCAAGCTGGTGCCGGCGTGAGCGTCGCCGCCGGCCTCACTCGTCGGACTCGTCGGCCTCCGCCTCGACGGCAGCCGCCGAGCCCTTCACCGCCACCGGATCCACGGCGACCTGGCAGGCGTCGCACGAGAACACCTTGCGGCTGGCGATGGCGAACTGCCGGATCGGGCCGCCGCAGCGCGGGCAGTTCGCCTTCTTGAAGATGTTGGTGCGGGCGCCGTAGCGGCCGGGGCCGCGCTTCACCTTGCCCTCCAGCACGCCGTCGACGGTGATGATCGCCCGCTCGTTCACGCCGACCCGCAGCAGCGCGGCCGAGTCGCTCCAGAACGCGTCGAACGCTTCCCGGGTCAGCGAGCGGCCAGGGGTGAGGGGGTGGATGCGCTGGCGCCACAGGATTTCGGTGCGGTAGATGTTGCCGATGCCGGCCATCACCGACTGGTCCATCACGAGCTGCCCCACCGGGGCTCGGCTCCTGCCGATCCGTTCCCAGGCCCGCTCGGGGTCGGCGTCCCCGCGCAGCACGTCGGGGCCGATGCGCGCGATCAACCTGTCGACGGCCGCCTCGTCCAGCACTTCGCAGCAGTTGGGGCCGTTGCAGTCGACGACGTGGGTCGGGCTTTCCAGCCGCACCCGCACCAACCCGCGCGGTTCGGCGGCCGGAACGGGCACGCACAGGAACTTGCCGTAGAGCCCGAGGTGGATGTGCAGCGCGTCGCCGCCGCTGAAGCGGTAGAACAGGTGCTTGCCGCAGGCTTCCACGGCCAGGCAGCGGCGCCCGTCGAGCAGCGCCGCGCCCTCCAAAAAGCGGCCCTGCGGCGAGGACACCTTGACGAGCTTGCGCCGCAGCATCGGCGCCTGGTCGCGCGCCTGGCGGTGGATGGAATGGCCTTCGGGCACGCTGGCTCCGGAACGGGAAAGCCCTTGTCAACGAAACAGGTTCGGGCGCCAAGCCTGCTCGATGCCGCATCGGGTGTGGTCCGAAAACCGCCGCGCACTTTTCGGTCGGATGCTTTATCGGCTCGGCGCGCGCTGCCACGGGGCGGTCGGCGCATCCCGCCAAGCGCGCCAGCCCAGCGGAAGATCGGCCAGCTCGTTCAACGTGGGATCGAGCAGCACCATGCTGCGCAACGACACCACCATCGCCTTCCGCTCGTTCGGAGGGCCGGGCGACCCATCGTGGAACTGCCAGCATCCATCGTCGGCATCGTGCCAAACACCCATGATCCCCGCACGACGGTGAACGATGCTGCGCGTGGTCAGCACAGCGGTGTTCGGGACGTCGAAGAACATCCAGTCGGCGGTCAACGGTTCCATCGGGACACGCCGGCCATCATCGCTCCGCCCTCCACCGTCCACGGCCGCCCGGCCGCCGACGCGGGGGCTGCCTTGCGATCAGGGCCCGGCTCGCGGGGTGCAGGAGAGGAGAGGCCGCCCCATTTGGATCGCAGCATCGCGGCGGCTGCATGGCCGCCGCACCCTCCAGCGAGGCTTCTCATGGCTGCATCCTTGTTCGATCCCATCCGCCTCGGCGCGATCGAGGCGCCCAACCGCATCCTGATGGCGCCGCTGACGCGCGGGCGCGGCACGCGGGAGCACGTGCCGACGCCGCTGATGGCCGAATACTACGCGCAGCGGGCGAGCGCCGGCCTGATCATCTCGGAAGCTACCGGCATCAGCCGGCAGGGGCTGGGCTGGCCCTATGCGCCGGGCCTGTGGAGCGCCGAGCAGGTCGCGGCGTGGCGCCTCGTCACCGCCGCCGTGCACGGCGCCGGCGGGCGCATCGTCGCCCAGCTCTGGCACATGGGCCGCATCGTGCACCCCGACTTCCTCGGCGGCGCGCAGCCTGTGTCGGCTTCCGCCACCACGGCGCCCGATGCCGCCCACACCTACGAGGGCAAGAAGCCCTACGCCCAGGCGCGGCCGCTGCGCGCCGACGAGATCCCCGCCCTGCTCGACGACTACCGCACAGCCGCCCGCAACGCACTCGCGGCCGGCTTCGACGGCGTCCAGGTGCATGCCGCCAACGGCTACCTCATCGACCAATTCCTGCGCGACGGTACCAACAAGCGCGAGGATGGCTACGGCGGCACGATCGACAACCGCACCCGCCTGCTGCGCGAGGTCGTCGGCGCGGTGGCCGACACGGTCGGGGCGGATCGCACGGCCGTGCGCCTGTCGCCCAACGGCGCCATCCAGGGCACCGACGATTCCGACCCGCAAGCACTGTTCGTCGCCGCGGCCGCGGCCCTGTCGCCGTTCGGCCTGGCCTTCCTGGAGTTGCGCGAGCCCGGCCCCGACGGCACCTTCGGCAAGGCGGCGACCCGGCCCGTGGCGCCGCAGATGCGAAAGGTGTTCGCCGGCCCGCTGGTGCTGAACTCGGACTACGTCGGCCCCGACGCCCAGGCGCAGCTCGACTCCGGCGTCGCCGATGCCATCGCTTTCGGCCGCACCTTCATCGCCAACCCCGACCTGCCGCACCGCTTGAAGAGGGGTGTCGACCTGGCCAAGGACGACAAGAAGACCTGGTACAGCCAGGGTCCCGAGGGGTATGTCGATTACCCCACGGCCGCCTGAGGCGAGCGGCGAGCGGCCCTGGTCGCCCTCGTCCCGGAAGGAACTCGCGCGCAACGAGGTGTTCATGAGCCAGTTGTTCCAGCCCCTGCCGTTGGCCGGCATCGAGCTTCCCAACCGCATCGTCATCGCGCCGATGTGCCAGTATTCGGCCGAGGCCGACGGCAGCGCCGGTGACTGGCACGCCATCCACCTCGGCACCCTCGCCCTGTCGGGGGCCGGCCTGCTGATCCTGGAAGCCACCGCCGTGTCGCCGGAAGCGCGCATCACCCCGGCCGACCTCGGCCTGTATTCCGACACCAACGAGGCGGCGCTGGCCCGCGTGCTCGCCGCGATCCGCCGCTACGCCTCCATGCCGGTCGCGATCCAGCTCAGCCATGCCGGGCGCAAGGCGTCGAGCCTGCCGCCTTGGGAGGGCGGGGCGCAGATCCCGCCCGGCGCGCCGAACGGCTGGAAGACCGAAGCGCCCTCGGCCCTGCCGCACGCGCCGGGCGAGGATGCGCCTCTGGCGCTTTCCACCGCCGATATGGCGCGCATCCGCGCCGACTTCGTGCGCGCGGCCAAGCGCGCCGCCCGCCTCGGCCTCGACGGCATCGAGGTGCACGGCGCCCACGGCTACCTCCTGCACCAGTTCCTGTCGCCGCTCGCCAACCGCCGCGAGGACGGCTACGGCGGCAGCCTGGAAAACCGCATGCGCTATCCCCTGGAAATCTTCGAGGCGGTGCGCGAGGCCTTCCCCGCCGAGCGGCCGGTGTGGATGCGGCTGTCGGCGACCGACTGGGTGCCCGGCGGCTGGGACGTCGCCGACACGGTCGCCCTGTCGCGCGAGCTGGAGCGGCGCGGCTGCGCGGCGATCCACGTTTCCACCGGCGGCGTGTCGCCGCAGCAGGTGATCAAGCCGGGACCGGGCTATCAGGTGTCCTTTGCCAGCGCGGTCAAGGCGGCGGTCACCGTGCCGGTGATCGCGGTCGGGCTCATCACCGAGCCCGATCAGGCCGAGGCGATCCTCGCGGAGGGCCAAGCCGATGCTGTGTCGCTCGCTCGCGCCATGCTCTACGACCCGCGCTGGCCCTGGCACGCCGCCGCGAAGCTGGGTGCCCGGGTCAGCGCCCCCAAGCAGTACTGGCGCTCGCAGCCGCGCGAGTACAAGGACCTGTTCGCCGACGCCAGCACCGGGCAGCGGTGATGCGGCGGCCGGAGCCGCGACCGGTCGCCGTCAGAACGTCGTCCCGGCCGGAAAAGGGCGATCCGCCCAGGACGTGGACGCCTCGCAATCGAGGTCGACGTCGCCGCGGATGCCCGCCACGCGCCCGTGCTCGGCATATTGCCACACCAGCCAGCGGCGGGCGCCGTAGGCGACGTTGGGCCGGCCGGCGAGGCCGCGTACCCAGAGCGGATAATCGGTGAGGTCGCCATCCACCACGTCGCGGAACATGTCGCCGGGCACATACAGGATCGGGCGCACGCCGGTGGCCCGCTCCATCGCCGCCAGCACGACCCGGATCTCGGCCAGCGCCGGCTCGCGCGCCACCTTGTTGGGGCAGGAGCGCGAATCCGGGTTCCACTCGATGTCGAGCACCGGGGGCAGGGCGTCGGGGTCGGCCGGCAC
>CALMGA010000505.1 GCA_937863205.1 uncultured Beijerinckiaceae bacterium
CGCCGGTACGGTCGAGGAAGCCGGTGTTGATGAAGCACACCCGGTCCGCCGCCGCCTCGATGCAGGCCATCAGGTTGGCCGACGTGCGCCGCTCCTCGTCCATGATGCCCATCTTCATCGTGTATCTGGGCAGCCGGATCGCTTCCTCGATGCGCCCGAAGATCTCGTCGGCGAAGACGACCTCGTCGGGGCCGTGCATCTTCGGCTTGACGATGTAGATCGAGCCCGAGCGGCTGTTGTGCAGGGCCTGGCCGCCGTAAAGGTCGTGGCGGGCGATCGTCGCCGAGACCAGGGCGTCGAGCAGGTGCTCGGGGATGTGGCGTCCCTGCCCGTCGATCACGGCATCGGTGAAGGTGTGGTGGGCGGTGGAGCGGATCAGCATCAGGGCGCGGCCGTGCAGGCGCAGCTCGCCGCCCTTCGGGCTCTTGTAGGTGCGGTCGCCGTTCATCACGCGGTGAACGACCTCGCCGTTCTTCTCGAAGGACTCGCGGAGCACGCCCTTCATCAGGCCGAGCCAGTTGCGGTAGCAGACCACCTTGTCGGCGGCGTCCACGGCGGCGACCGAGTCCTCCATGTCCATGATGGTGGAAATGGCGGATTCCACCACCACGTCGGCGACGCCGGCCGGGTCGGTGCGCCCGATCGAATGCTTGCGGTCGATCACGATCTCCAGGTGCAGGCCGTTGCTGGAGAGAAGGATCAGGCTGGGATCGCTCGGCGTGCCGCGGTAGCCGTCGAACTGGCCGGGGTTCTTCAAGGTGGTCTGGCCACCGCCGATCAGCGAAACCACGAGGCGGCGGTTTTCCATGCTGTAGGCGTTGGCGCTGGCGTGCGAACCGCTGACGAGCGGCGCCGCCACGTCGAGCACCGCCTTGGCTTCGCCGACCACGCGGGCGCCGCGCACGGCGTTATAACTGTCCCGACGCTCGGCGCCGCGGTCCTCGCGGATCGCGTCGGTGCCGTAGAGCGCGTCATACAGGCTGCCCCAGCGGGCATTGGCGGCGTTGAGGGCGTAACGGGCGTTGTTGATGGGCACAACCAGTTGCGGCCCGGCGATGTCGGCGATCTCCTCGTCGACGTTGGCGGTGGCAATGGGGCGCGGCGCCGGCGCGGGCGCGAGATAGCCGATCTCGCGGAGGAAGCCGAGGTAGCCGGCCTGGTCGAGCGGCCGGGACCGGTGCTCGCGGTGAAAGGCGTCGAGCTTGACCTGAAGCGCGTCGCGGGTATCGAGCAGGGCGCGGTTGCGATCGGTGAAATCCGCCACCAGGCCGGCGAGCGCCTTGAAGAAGTCGGCGTCGTCGACGCCGGAGCCCGGCAAAGCTTCGTTGACGAGGAAATCGTGAAGGACGCGCTCGATCCCGAGACCGTTCTTGTCGACTCTCGTCATGCCGTCCAACTCCCTGGCAGTTCGCCGCTTGCCGCCTGATTCCTGCTAAATGACGCCGCCGCCGGGGGGCGTCAATGCCGCCAAGGCGGCCGGGCCGGTCGCGAAGCGCTTCCAACCCTCGGCCCTGAGCACGCAGGCCGGACAGCCGCCGCAGCCGTAGCCCCACGCATGCTTGGCGCCGCGCTCGCCGAGGTAGCAGGTGTGGGTTTCGTCCACGATCAGCGCGACCAGCTCGCCGCCGCCGAGACGCTGGGCGAGCCGCCACGTCTCGGCCTTGTCGAGCCACATCAGCGGCGTTTCCACCACGAAGCGGGCTTCCATGCCGAGGTTGAGCGCGACCTGCATCGCCTTGATCGTATCGTCTCGGCAGTCGGGGTAGCCGGAGAAATCGGTTTCGCACATGCCGCCGACGAGGTGGCGCAGGCCGCGCCGATGCGCCAGCGCCGCCGCGAAGGTAAGGAACAGCAGGTTGCGCCCGGGCACGAAGGTATTGGGCAGGCCCTTGGCCGAGACGGCGATGGCGATGTCGCTGGTCATCGCGGTCTCGCCGACGGCGGCGAGCGCGGTCAGGTCGATGGTGTGGTCCGGGCCGAGGCGGCCGGGCCAGCGCGTGTCGAGGGCCGCGCGCAGGGCCGGGCGCCCGTCGAGTTCGACGCGGTGGCGCTGGCCGTAGTCGAAGCCGAGCGTTTCCACGCGACGGAAACGGCTGAGGGCCCAGGCGAGGCAGGTCGTCGAGTCCTGACCGCCGGAGAACAGCACCAGCGCGCCGTCCGGTCCCGCGACTTCCACGCTCATGCCGCGCTCATCCCGTCCAGCGCCCAGGCCCGCATCAGCAGGTTGGCGATGGCGAGCTTGGGCGGGCAGACCAGCCCCTGCGGGTGACTGCGCGCCAGCATCATCCTGGCCTCATCGCGGCTGAACCAGCGCGCGTCCTCCAGCTCCTGCGTGTCGGGCACCACCGCGGTCGAGGTGGCCTGCGCGAGGCAGCCGATCATCAGCGAGGACGGAAACGGCCAGGGTTGCGAAGCGTGGTAGCGGACCCGGCCGACCGTGATCCCGGCTTCTTCCATGATCTCGCGGCGCACGGCGTCTTCCAGCGTTTCGCCGACCTCGGCGAAGCCGGCGAGGCAGGAATACATGCCCGGCGGGAAGCGCACCTGCCGCCCGAGCAGGCAGCGGTCGCCATCGGTGACCAGCATGATGACCACCGGCTCCAATCGGGGGAAGTGGTGGCGCCCGCAGTTGCCGCACTCGCGCCGCGAGCCGCCGACCGAGGCTTGGGTCTGCTCGCCGCAGTTGGCGCAGAAGCTGTTGTGCTTGTGCCAGTACAGCAGGCTCTTGGCGTGGCTCAGTGCGCCGACGAGGTCGGGCGTCACCAGCCCCTGCGTGGCGATGGTGCGCAGGTCGATGAACGACAGGGCGGCCCGCTCCTGGGCGTTGTCGTGGGAGGCCGCCTCGATCAGGCGGGCGAACAAGGCGCGCTCGCCGTGGCAGCCCAGGAACACGGTGTGGCTCGCCTTGCCCAGCTCCCTGGCTTCCGCGAAGGTGAACAAGGCGTCATGGGCCTCGCCGTCGTGCTTCAAGGCTGGGATCTCGCCGGAAAGAACGACGCAGCGGGTCGCCGCCGCCTGGCTGAGCCCGGCGATGAAGGCGTGGTCCTCGCGCTGGTTGGACATGCGGTCCAGCGTGTTGGACGCGAAGCCGGTCATTTGCGAAAAGTCGAGCAACGGCGGTCTCCGGGGCGGCGGGCGAGCCCGGCCGTCCAGCCCTGCGCGGGATGCCGCGGAATCGGCCGCTTCCCCAAACGAGATCTCGCGGCAGAACAACGGATTGGCGGTTGTGACGGCGCGAGGCCGCGCGGCCGGGCTGCGATGTCGGGATGTAACCGAAACACGGGCTCCGCGTCTACGCGCTCGCCACGCCGGTGGTCCGCAGGCGCCGCAACAAAACCGAATTTGCGCTTCCTTTACCGTTCGGCCCCGAAGCCGGGGCGAGCGCGCGAGCCCGATGATCTCACTTCTTCGCCTGAGCTTCTTCCTGATCCTGCTCGCGCTCGGGGCGCCCGGTTCGCCTGCCGCGGCTGAAACGCCGCAGCCCAATCAAACCCAGGAACAGTTCGGCGCCACCGTGCAGCACTTGTCCGACAAGCTCGCCGATGTCGAGAAGCGGATGGATGCGAACCGCCCGACGCAGGCCGAGCTGATCGCGCTCGGCGGTGAGGTCGCCCCCCTGATCGCGGAGGCCCAGTCCCTGGTCGAGCGCCTCACCCCGCGCGTCAGCGCGGTGAAGGCCCGCCTCGACCAGCTCGGCCCCACGCCCGCGACCGGCGAGAACGGCGACATCACCCAGGAGCGCCAAACGCTGGAAAAGGCCTTCGCCGACAACGATGGCCTGTTCAAGCGCGCCAAGGTTCTCGCCCTCAAGGCACAGCAGTACGGCAGCTACGTCGCCAAGCGGCAGCGCTCCCTGTTCACCCATTCGCTGTTCCAGCGCTCGCGCAGCCTGCTCGACCCGCCGCTGTGGATCTCGGTTGTTCGGGAAACGCCCGGCAACCTCGCCGACATCGGTAGCGCCTTCACGCAATGGCTCGACGATTTCAACCGCGACCTCAGCGGCGGCCGGCTCGTCGCCTTTTGGGCGATCGTCGGCCTCGTGATCGTCCTGTACTGGCCGCTGACCTGGGCCGCCCGCCGCGTCAGGTCCCATGACGCCAGGGTGGAGGATCCCAGCCGCCGGCAGGAGGTGCTGGACGCGCTGTGGGTGAGCGTGAGCGTGGCGGGCACGATGATCGCGGTGATCGCCGGCGTCGCCTACGTCTTCTCCTTCGCCAGCCCGCCCGAGCCGCGCCTGGTGCCGCTGTTCTCGGCGCTGCAGATGGGCGTCATCCGCGTCGCGCTCGCGGCCGGCCTGGCGCGGGGGCTGCTGGCACCCGGCCGCTCGAAATGGCGCCTCGTCAACCTCGACGACACCACGGCGGACAAGCTGGTGCGCATCGCCATCGCGGTGGCGGTGGTTGTGTCCGCGAGCCGGATCATCGAGGCCCTGAACGACGTCATCTACGCCTCGCTGGAGTTTTCCATCGCCGCGCGCGGCATCGGCGCCCTCCTGATCGCCGCCGGTCTTGCCGCCGCCCTGATCGACCTCGGCGACAATCCCGAGGCCGACAACCCCCATGCCGATGCCCCGGCCAGCCGCGCCCTCGCGGGAGGACCGCCGGATGTGGCGACCGTTTCGCCGACGCAGCGCCGCGACATCTACGGCTTCGTCCGGGCGCTCGCCTGGACGCTGATCCTGGTGATCGTGGGCGCGGTCGCGGTCGGCTACATCGCCTTCGCCAGCTTCCTCGTCGAGCAGATGACCCTGGTGGCCGCGGTCGGCACGGTGCTCTACCTCTTGGTGCAGCTCCTCGACGAGTCCTGCGCCTACGGCCTGCAGCCGACCTCGTGGCTCGGGCGCAACCTCGTCTACACCGTGGGGCTGCGGCGGGAAACGCTGGAACAAATGCCGGTGGTGCTGTCGGGCATCGGCCGGCTGCTGCTGTTCGGCATCGCCCTGCTGGTCGTCGCCGCGCCCTGGGGCATGCAGTCGTCGGACTGGTCGAGCAACCTGCTGGCGATCTTTTTCGGCTTCAAGATCGGCGACATCACGGTCTCGCTCGCCGGCATCGCGGAGGCGATCATCAGCTTCCTGGCCGTGCTCGGGTTCACCCGTAGCTTCCAGGGCTGGCTCGAAGACCGCTACCTGCCCACCACGCGCCTGGATGCCGGCCTGCGCAATTCGATCCGGACCAGCCTCGGCTACGTCGGCTTCCTGATCGCCCTCATCCTTTCCGCCGGCATGCTCGGACTCGACTTCCAGAAGCTCGCCATCGTCGCCGGTGCCCTGTCGGTCGGCATCGGCTTCGGCCTGCAATCGGTGGTCAACAACTTCGTATCCGGCCTGATCCTGCTGTGGGAGCGGGCGGTCAGGGTCGGCGACTGGGTGGTCGTCGGATCGGACCAGGGCTACGTCCGCAAGATCAACGTGCGTTCCACCGAAATCGAAACCTTCGACCGGGCGGCGGTGATCGTGCCCAACTCCAACCTGGTGTCGGGCGTCGTCAAGAACCTGATGCGTGCCGATCGCGTCGGCCGCATCACCATCGAACTGACCGTTCACGCCACCGCCGACCCGGAAAAGGTGCGCGAGGTGCTGCTCGCCATCTGCGCCGAGAACGAGGCCGTGCTGACCCTGCCCGTACCGGCGGTGCGCTTCATCAACCTGACGGCGAGCGCGATGACCTTCGACCTGTTCTGCTTCATCGCCGACGTCGAGGCGGGGATGCGCGTCAAGAGCGACCTGTACTTCGCCATCTGCCGGCAGTTCCGGCAGTTCGGTTTCTTCGACGGGCCGCCGCCCGACCCGACCGCCGTCAACATCCTCGGCCTCGATCGCCTGGGCGACCTGCTCAAGGCGGATGTGCGGCGTGGCGAAGCCGAGCCGCGCGCGCGGAAGACGGGCTGATGCCGCCGGCTCGTCCATCCCTTTTCCGCTTGCCGCTCGCAGCCGCGGCGCTCGCGTTGCCGCTGGCCGGCTGCCTCAGCACGGAAGGGCCGCAGTCCCCCGCCCTGAACGAGGTGCGTGAAAGCGTGGTGGTGCGTCTTGATCCCGACGAGGTCCGCCAGCGCCTGTCGCAGTACCGTGAAGCGCACAACCTGTCGGCCGTCACCCTCGACCCGGCGCTGATGGCGCTGGCCCAGTCGCAGGCCAATGCCATGGCGCGATCCAACCACCTCAGCCACGAGATCGCCGGCTCGCTCGACCGTCGCCTCAACGCGGCAAACCACCGCAAGGGCTACGCGGTCGAGAACGTATCGGCCGGCTATGGCTCCGCGGATGCGGCGCTTGCCGGCTGGCAGCGCTCGCCCGGTCACAACGCCAATCTGCTCGACGGCAAGATGCGCCGCATGGGTATAGCCGCCGCCGATGCGCCGGGGACGCGGTTTAAAACCTATTGGGCCTTGATGATGACTGACTAAGGTTGCCGTCCGAGAATGCGGCCGACCCTCCGATCTAAGTATTGACACGACCCTCGACCTTCAATTGAGTTGCGGCCGGCAGGTTTGCCGCTTGCGAAGGGATCGTATCGGCCGGGGGGCTGGTGCGGACTGGAGCGGCAGGCCTGGGGGGTTTCCGGCTTGAATAGGGCGAAAACGATCCTCGTGGTCGGCGCGTCGCAGGATCGACGTGCCAAAAACATGGCCTTGCTGGCGCAAGCCGGGCTGGGGCGGGACGACCATGCGCTGCACGAACTCGCCGCGATGGCCGACGTTCTATCCTACGTCGACGCCCATCGACCGGCGCTGGTGGTCCTCGACCTCGATGCGGGCGACCTCGATCCGCTCGAACTGTGCCGGCAGGTCAAGCTGCACAGCCGCGACACGTTCATCCTGCAGATCGCCGCCAAACCGATCGAAGGTCCTCCCGGCTCGGGGGAAAGCGCGGTTGATGCCTTTCTCGTCGACCCGGTCGACCCGCACGAGCTCGTCATCCTGGTCCGCTCGCTGTTGCGGCTGCAGCAGGTCGAGGTGGACCTGCGCAACAGCGAGGATCGGCTGCAGCTCGCTCAGGAATCGGCCGGTCTCGCCATCCTGGACTGGATCATCCCGACCAACGGCTTCGTTCACTCCCCCAATTTCCTCGACCTGTTCGACCTCGCGCCGCGCGCGGGCGGGCAGGGCCTGACGCCGCAGGACATCGTCGAGCGCATCCACCCCGACGACCTTGCCGCGATCGTGGAAGAGTTCGCCACCCAGAGCCGCACCTCCGGGAGCTTCGACAGGGAGTTCCGCATCCTGCGCCGCAACGGCTCGGTCCGCTGGATCGCCTCGCGCGGGCGCTTCTTCTCCGATGCGGCCGGCGAGCCCGAGCGCATGCTGTCGCTGTCCTTCGACGTGACGCAGCGCAAAACGGCCGAGCATGCCAACGCCGTGCTTGCTGCCGTGGTGAATTCATCGACCGATGCCATCATCAGCGTCGACGGGACCGGTGCCATCACCTCGTGGAACGCCGGGGCGGAGGCGCTGTTCGGCATCCCCGCGATGGAAAGCGTCGGGCAGCCGCTCGTCGCCGTGTTGTCCGACTCCTCCGAGGAGGACCGTGCAACCTACCGGCGCCGGATCGCCGACGGCGAAGCGCACGAATTCGAAACGCGGCAAAAGCGGCGCGACGGCCGCGTCGTGGATATTTGGGTCACCAGCGCCCCGCTCCGCGCCCCGAGCGGGCGCATCATGGGCGCTTCGCTGTTCGTGCGCGACATGTCGGCCCACCGGCAGCGCGAGGACCACGTCCGCTTCCTGATGCGCGAGCTGACCCACCGCTCGAAGAACCTGCTCGCCGTGATCCAGGCGATGGCGCGCCAATCGCTGACCAAGGACATCGCGCCCGACGAGTTCGTGCGCCGCTTCAGCGAGCGTCTCGCCGGGCTCGCCGGCTCGCACGACCTGCTGTCGTCCGTGCAGTACAAGGGCGTGTCGCTGATCGACCTCATCAACTCGCAGCTCAGCCACTACGAGGGGCTGTTCGGCACCCGCATCCTGCTTCGGGGCGAGGACCTGACGATCCGGCCCGAGGCCGCACAGAACATCGGCGTCGCCCTCCACGAACTCTCAACCAACGCCGCCAAGTATGGCGCGCTGGCCAACGACACCGGCACGGTGGCGATCACCTGGACGGTGAGCGCCGACGAACCGCGCATCTTCGACCTGCTGTGGCGCGAGGACGGTGGTCCGCCGGTCAAGGAGCCGACGCGTCGGGGCTTCGGCCAGATCGTGATGAACCGCATCGCCGGCCAGTCGATGAGCGGGCGCTCGGCCACCACGTTTGACCCGACCGGCGTGCGCTGGTCGCTGAGCGTGCCGGCCGCCTCGGCCGTGCTGCTGCCGGCCCCGGCGGAATAAAGCCGGCCGACGCCGACGAACGGCGGTGGCGCGTTGCTTGCTGTGCCCGGCCTCGTTCAGGAGGGATGCGATGCAGTTCGAACTCGGCTGCCGGCTCGGCTACGACGTCGGCGCGGACGGAACGGCTTTTCTTTTCAACATCGAGGCGCAGACGTTCGAGAGCCAGAAGGTGGTGACGGAGGTGCTGACCCTTGATCCGCCGCTGCCGAGCGACACCTGGACCATGCCCGAAAGCGGCAACCGCTATTTCCGCGTCGTCGCTCCCGCCGGCAAGCTGACCGTCAGCTATCAGGCCACCGTCGATCTCACCTCGCAGCTGACCGACCTCGCTTCGATCGACGAGATCGCGCCGGCGAAGCTTCCGCTGTCGGTGTTCACGCATCTTTTCCCCAGCCGGTACTGCCAGTCCGACAAGCTGGAGCGCTTCGCGCAGAGCACCTTCGGCCAGCTCGCCCCCGGCTACGCCACGGTCAACGGCATCTGCAACTGGATCCACGATTACGTGTCCTACGAGGGCGGCGTGTCCGACGCCCTCACCTCCGCCTTCGATACGGTGACGCAGCGGGCCGGCGTGTGCCGCGACTTTTCCCACCTCGCCATCGCGCTGTGCCGCACCCTGGGCATTCCCGCCCGCTACGTCAGCGCCTACGCGTCGCAGCTCGACCCACCGGACTTCCACGCCGTGTTCGAGGCCTATCTCGGCGGTCCGGCCGGGGGCGGCTGGTACGTCTTCGATGCCACACGGATGTCGGACCCGGCCGGGCTGGTGCGCATCGGCATCGGCCGCGATGCGGCGGAGGTGGCGTTCTGCTCCCCCTACGGCGCGACCGGCTTCGACAAGCCGGAGGTGTGGATCCGCCAGGTCGGTGGGGCCGGCCTGTCCACCGTTCAGGCCGTGCGGACCTCGGCCATCTAAGCAGGTTCTGATCGCAAAACCGCGGGGCACTTTTGCGAAACCTGCTCAGGGCGCGCAGGGGAGAAGGCTCCGACCTGCCGATGAGGCTGCACTTGGCGCTGCGCCCGGCCAACTCAGGGCAGGGCCGGTGCCGTGCTGCCGCGACCGGGAATATCCTTGGGCTCGCGGGCGATCACGACCGCCATCAGGAGCGAGGCCAGCACGACGAATGCTTCCATCGCGTGGGCCAGCCCGAAATCGCGGCCGGTGGCCGGAATGACGAAGGTGGCGATTCCCTGCGTGAACGCGGCGACGGCATAGGCGACGCCCATGCCGAACGAGCGCACCGCATCGGCGAAGCGCTGCGACAGGAAATGCGGCACCAGGGCGAACACGCCGCTCGACGAGGCGCCGAGCAGCAGCGCCGTGGGCGTCACCACGGAGAGATGCCCCGCGCCCGCGAAGGGAACGATGCCGGCCATCGTGATCCCGATGCAGACCAGGACCACCGCCCGTTCGCCCAACCGCGAGGTTGCCCAGCCGCACAGCAGCTTGCCGCCGATCGAACCGATGGAATAAGCGGCCACCGCGGCGAAGATGCCGTCGGGGGCGAACCCGTGTTCGACCTTCAGCAGCGTCGGGTAGAAGTTGTAAACCGCCGCCGTCTGGAACTGCAGCGCGGCCATGAACAGGCAGGCCTGCCATGCCGCCGCGTCCAGACGGAAGGCGCCGGTGGCGCGCGCCGGCTCCTTCCGTCTGGATGCGGCCTCGCTCGCGCGCTCCTGCTGCATGCGCAGCCACACCGGGCTCTCCTGGATGCCGACCCGGATGAAGATCGCCAGCACGGCCGGTACGACGCCGACCAGGAACAGCGATCGCCAGCCAAAGGCCGGCAGCAGGATCGCCTGCGCGCCGGCGGCGGCGAAGAAGCCGAATTCGTAGCCGGCCATCATCAGCGAGGACGCCACCGAACTGGCCTTTACCGGAACCGTTTCCATCAGCAGCGCGGCCGACGCCGTCCATTCCCCACCAAAGCCCATGCCGAAGAGGAACTGGACGACGAACAGGGCGCCATAGCTCCACGCCAAGCCGGACATGCCGGAAAAGGCGGCGAACCAGATCACGCCGATCATGAAGGTGAGCTTGCGGCCGTATCGGTCGGCGAGCCAGCCCCAGCCGACGTTGCCGAGGATGCGGCCGAGGCTCTGGGCGGTGATCACCAACCCCATCGCGGTCAGCGACACGTCGAAATGCTTGCCGATCTCCGGCAATACCAGCAGCAGCGCGACCTGGTCGAAGGCGTCGAGGAACCAGCCGAGGAAGCAGGCGAGCACCAGCCGCCAGTGCGGCCGCAGAAGAGCGAAGGGTCCCTCGCTCGGGGATACATGCTGGTCCATAGCGTTTCCTCGGACGGGAGACTGCAACAGCGTCCGGGATCTGCCAAGTCGTGCGAACGGGAACGGCCGCCCATAGGCTGCACAGCGGCAGGCAACGCACAGCTATCTCGGCCGGACGACCTGGGGCTCGCCGGTCAGGCGCCGAGCAGGGCCACGATCTTGTCGAGCTGTTCGAGGCTGGCGTATTTGAGGCGGACTTCGCCGCCCTCGCCCTTGTGGTTGATGTCAACCGCGAGGCCGACGCGGTCGGTCAGGCGGCGTTCCAGCGCTCTCGTATCGGCGTCCTTCACCTTGCGGCTCACCCTGGCAAAGCCCTCGGCCCGCTCGGCCTCCTCCTTCTCGCGCTTGATGAGATCCTCGATGGCGCGAACGGACAGGCCGCGGGTCACGATGCGCTCGGCCAGTCCGTCGGGGTCGCCGGCATTGCACAGGGCCCGCGCGTGCCCGGCCGAGATCTGCCCGGACGAGAGAAGATGACGGGTTCGCTCCGGCAGCTTGAGCAGGCGCAGGGTGTTGTTGACGTGGGGCCGACTCTTGCCGATCACCCTGGCGAGGTCGCCTTGCGAATAGCCGAATTCGATCCCCAGCCGCTCGTAGCCCTCCGCTTCCTCCAGCGCGTTGAGGTTGGTGCGCTGGACGTTCTCGATGATGGCGATTTCCAGCGCCTGCTTGTCGTCGGCCTCCACGGTCACGACCGGCACGTCGTGCAGGCCGGCGCGTTGCGCCGCCCGCCAGCGTCGTTCGCCGGCGATGATCTCGTAGGCATCGGCCTGCCCGGCCACGGTGCGCACCAGGATCGGCTGGATGATGCCCTTTTCGCGCACGGAGTCGGTGAGTTCGGCGAGGTCGGCTTCGTCGAACACGGTGCGGGGGTTGCGCGGGTTCGGGCGCAGGAACTCGATGGGCAAGCGCTTCTGCCCGCGCACGCGCACCACGGCGTCGGCCTCGCCGCCGCTGTCGCCGATCAGCGCGGCGAGACCGCGCCCGAGCCGCGAACGCGTCTCCTCTTGAGGTTGGGTTTTCATCTCTGTCGATCCATGGGTGCGCGAGGGGCGGCGCGCGAAGTCAAGCGGCACGAAGATGCTGCTCGCGGCGGATCACCTCCGAGGCGAGCTTGAGGTAGGCTTGGCTGCCCGGGCATTTCAGGTCGTAGAGAAGCGCAGGCTTGCCGTGCGAGGGGGCTTCCGAGATGCGGACGTTGCGCGGGATCACCGTGTCGTAGACCTTGTCGCCGAGGAAGCCGCGCACGTCGGCCACGACCTGGTTGGCGAGATTGTTGCGGGCATCGAACATGGTCAGCACCACCCCGTGGATGGCGAGGCTCGGGTTCAGCGTGCCCTTGACCTGTTCCACCGTGGACAACAGCTGCGACAAGCCTTCGAGGGCGAAGAACTCGCACTGCAGCGGCACGAGAACGGCGTGGGCGGCGGCGAGCGCATTGATCGTCAGCAGGTTGAGCGAGGGCGGGCAGTCGATCAGCACGTAGGTGTAGCCCTCCGCGCCGGGCGCGCGGCGATGGCCCTGCTCGGCATCGAAGTCCAGGACGGCGTTGCGCAGCTTGTAGGCGCGGTCCTTCTCGCCGGCGATTTCCAGCTCGATGCCCAGCAGGTCCATGGTGGAGGGTGCCACCGACAGCCGCGGCACGGCCGTTTCCTGCACGGCCTCGGCGAGCGAGGCTTCGCCGGCCATCACGTGGTAGGTCGAGGTTTGCCGGTGCCGGCGGTCGATGCCGAGGCCGGTCGAGGCGTTGCCCTGCGGATCGAGGTCGACGATCAGCACGCGCTCGTTGATCGCGGCCAGCGCCGTGCCGAGGTTGATCGCCGTCGTGGTCTTGCCGACGCCACCCTTCTGGTTGGCGAGGGCAAGGACCCGCAGAACAGTTGCCAGCGGCACGGCATCAATCTCCACCGGCCGGGCAGGCGGCCGTTTCGGGCGCGGCGGCCCTGACGATCAGGAGGCTCGCTCCGCTCCGGGTACGACTGGGAACGGATTCGAAGCGGAATCTACGTGCCCCCTCGGACGCGGTCAATTCGGCCTCGACGGTTTCGCCCCGGGGAAACACGCCGGTGGCGCCGGCGGCGAGCAAGGGCGCCGCCAGCATGAGGAGTTGCGGCAAGGGCGCGAGCGCCCGCGCGCTCACCGCCTCGATGGGCTCGGTCAGGGCCGGCACGACGCTCTCGATGCGGGCGGCATGGATCACCACCGGCGCGCCGGTTTCCCGCCCGACCTCGCGAAGAAAGGCGGCCTTGCGCTTGTCGCTCTCCACGAGGTGCACGCGCGCGCCCGGCTCGTCGGCGAGGACGATGGCGGTAACGAGGCCGGGAAATCCGCCGCCCGAGCCGAGATCGGCCCAGAGCCGGGCTTGCGGCAGCGCCGCCGCGACCTGCAGGCAATCGCCGATGTGGCGCGTCCACAGTTCAGGGAGCGTTGCCGGCGAAACCAAGTTGATCGTCGCCTGCCAGCGCACGAGCAGGGTCGCGTAAAGGTCGAGGCGGCGACGCGTCGCCTCCGGCAGGCCGTCGAGAACGGCGTCGCGATCCCTCATCTGCTGCGACGCGGGCTGCGAACGAGACACGTTACGCGCTGGCCTGATCCGGCGGCCGCGAGCGGCGGGCATGGGCGGCGAGCAGGGTCAGCGCGCTCGGCGTCATGCCCTCAATGCGGCCGGCCTGCCCCATCGTCGCCGGGCGCACCAGGGCGAGCCGCGCCTTGATCTCGTTGGACAGGCCGGGCAGCGCGGCGACGTCGAGGTCGGCGGGGATGACGAGGCCTTCGTCGCGGCGGAAGGCGGCGATGTCGGCCGCCTGCCGGTCGAGGTAGACGGCATAGCTCGCATCAATGGCGAGCTGGGTGGCGGTGGTGGCGGAAACGCCGGCCAGCGCCGGCCAGATCGCGCGCAGCCGATCGAAGGTCACGCCGGGAAAGCCGAGCAGGTCGAAGCCGCTGCGGCGCACCCCGTCGCGGTTGACGGCGAGGCCGTGAGCGGCGGCCTCGTTGGGCGAGAGCATTTCCCGACGCAGCACGCCGAGGGCCGCCTCGTAGGCCGCCGCCTTGGCGGCATAAGCGCGGTCGCGTTCGCCGCCGACGAGGCCGAGGGTGAGCCCGCGACCGGTCAGACGCGCATCGGCGTTGTCGGCGCGCAGGGTCAGCCGGTATTCGGCCCGCGAGGTGAACATGCGGTAGGGCTCGCTGACGCCGCGGGTGACGAGGTCGTCCACCATCACGCCGAGGTAGGCCTCGCTGCGGTCGAAGACAGCCGGTGCGGTGCCGGCGGCGTGACGGGCGGCGTTGAGGCCGGCGAGAAGGCCCTGGCCGGCCGCTTCCTCGTAACCGGTGGTGCCGTTGATCTGCCCGGCCAGGAAAAGCCCGGCGACGCGCTTGGTTTCCAGCGCGAACGTCAGTTCGCGCGGGTCGATGTAATCGTATTCGATGGCGTAGCCCGGCTTGAGCACGGTGACGTGGGCGAGGCCGGGGATGGTGCGCAGGAAGCGGTCCTGCACGGCGGCCGGCAGCGAGGTCGAGATGCCGTTGGGGTAGATCGTGGGATCGTCGAGCCCTTCCGGCTCCAGGAAGATCTGGTGCGAGGCGCGTCCGGCAAAGCGCGAAACCTTGTCCTCGATCGAGGGGCAGTATCGCGGACCACGACCGGAGATGGCGCCGGAGTACACCGCCGAGAGCGCGAGGTTGTCGGCGATGAGGCGGTGCCCGGCCTCGGTGGTCCCGGTGACGAAGCAGTCGACCTGCGGGTTGCGGATCGCGCGGGTGAGGAAGGAGAAGGGCTCCGGCTCGGGATCGCCGCCCTGCCGCTCCAGGCTCGCCCAATCGATGGTGCGCCCATCGAGGCGCGGCGGCGTGCCGGTCTTCAAGCGGCCGAGCGCGAAGCCGTGGCGAACGAGGCTGGCGGACAGGCGCTGCGAGGCCGCGTCGCCGTCGCGCCCGGCCGCCCAGCGCTCGGCGCCGCGATGGATGACGCCGTTGAGGAAGGTGCCGGTTGTGAGCACCGCCGCGCCGCAGGCGAGACGGCGCCCGTCGGCGAGAGCGACGCCGGCGAGCCGGCCATCGACGACGTCCAGCTCCGCCGCCTCCCCCTCACAGAGCGTGAGGCCGGGAACCTCGGCCAGGGCCGCCGCCATCGCCTCGCGGTAGAGCCGGCGGTCGGCCTGGGCGCGCGGTCCGCGTACCGCCGCCCCCTTGGATCGGTTCAGAACCCGGAACTGGATGCCGGCGGCATCGGCGACGCGGCCCATCAAGCCGTCGAGCGCATCGATCTCGCGTACGAGATGGCCCTTGCCGAGGCCGCCGATCGCGGGGTTGCAGGACATCACCCCCACGGTACCGCGCTTGTGCGTGACGAGGGCCGTGCGCGCCCCGATGCGCGCGGCGGCGGCGGCGGCCTCGCAGCCGGCATGGCCACCGCCGACCACGATCACGTCAAAAATCTCGCCCGCGCTGCTCAAGACTGGCCGCATCCGTCCGTGGAAACCCCGACCTTGGCTTACACCCGGCGAACGCGAATGTCCTGCGCTGCGGAACCACACGGGGCCGAGTGTTTCACGTGAAACAGGCGAACGGAGGCGGAACCTCGGGGAACGATCCCGTCCGCCGCGCACTGTGTTTCGGCAGATGTTTCAGGCGAGGAGTGTTCCATGGCAAGCCTTTATCCCGTGGCCGGCGCCGCCGTCGCGTTCGCCGGCGCCGACAAGCTGGTCGGACGCGGCTATGACGGCCTGTTCCATCATCTGGGCTGGAGCGAGGAGCAGGTCCGCGCCGCCGCACTCGCTGAGACGACCGGCGGCCTGCTGATGATGATGCGGGCGACGCGGCGTATCGGCGGCGCCCTGGTCGCGGCCGTGTCCACGGTGGTCCTCCTCAACGAACTCGGTCGCGGCGACACCAAGCTCGCCGCCTCGCGCGCGCTGGTGCTCGCTTCCGGCGTCGCCGCCTTCGTCGCGCCGGGATCGAAGGACTGACGCATCGGACCGGAGATCGGCTTGGCTCCGCTGCTTCGGCGCCGCGCGGCTTATTTCCCGATGCAGAAGCGCGAGAAGATGTCGCCGAGCACGTCCTCGACGTCGACGGCGCCGATCAGCCGATCGAGGGCGCTGCGCGCCGCCCGCAGCTCTTCGGCGAGGAGTTCGGGCGGGGGCGCCTGCGCTGCCCGGTCCAGTGCGGCGAGCGCAGAGGTGAAGGCGCGTCTGTGACGCTCGCGGGCAATCAAACCGCCGCCGCCGGCAAGGTTGCCGGCGAAGGCCGTCAGGCGGGTCAGCAGGACGTCGAGGTTGTGCCCGGTCAGCGAGCTGATCGCCAAAACCCCGTCCGCCTCGGCGTCGGCAAGCTGCCGAACGCCCGGAAGGTCCGACTTCGCCGCGAGGTGCCAGACCGGCGCTTCGCCGGCCGGTGGCTCGCCCTCTCCCGGACCTTGCTCCAGCCAGAGCACGAGGTCGGCCGCGCCGGCCCGTTCGCGGGCGCGGCGGATCCCGATCTGCTCGACCGGCTCGGACGTGTCGCGCAGGCCGGCGGTATCGACCAGCGTCACCGGGCAGCCGCCGAGGTCGAGGTGAACCTCGATCGGATCGCGGGTGGTACCGGCCACCGCCGACACGATCGCCGCCTCGCGCCGGACCAAGGCGTTGAGCAGCGTGGACTTGCCGGTGTTGGGCGGCCCGGCGATCACCACCTGCACCCCCTCGCGCAGCCGCTCGGCCGCCGATCCTGCCGCCAGCTCGCGGCGCAGGGCCGCGCGCACCGGGTCGATGGCCGCGCCGACCCCGGCCGGCAGCATTTCGGCAAGGTCGACGTCGTCGGCGAAGTCGATCGCCGTTTCCACCAGCGCCGCCGCCTCGATCAGCGCCGCCCGCCAGGGCGCCGATGCCTGGCGCATCGCGCCGCCGAGCTGGCGCTGCGCCTGCTTGCGCTGCCAATCGGTATCGGCCTCGATCAGGTCGGCGAGGCCTTCCAGCTGGGCGAGGTCGAGGCGGCCGTTGCGGAAGGCGCGGCGGGCGAACTCGCCGGGTTCGGCCGGCCGCAGCCCCGGCTGACTGGCAAGAGCGGCGAGCACGGCCCGGACCACAGCCGGTCCGCCGTGCAGATGAAACTCTACGCCCGCTTCGCCGCTCTCGCTCGCTCCGGCGGCGAAGGCGATCACCAGGGCGTGGTCGAGCGTGTCGCCGGTGGCGGGGTCGCGCAGCCGGGCAAGGGTTGCCCGCCGCGCCTCGGGCAGCCGGCCGGCGAGCGCGCGGGCGACGTCGGGCGCGTGCGGACCGGACACGCGGATGACCGCGATGGCCGAGCGGCCCGCGCCAGTGGCGAGCGCGAAGATGGTGTCCCCAGGCTCAATCGGCCGCAATCTTCGACCCCCGACGAGCCGCAGCTTTCTTCGCGCGGCGGAATTAGATGGACATGAGCAACGAGCTGAACACCGCCGCCAGCCCCTACCTGCAGCAGCACGCCGCCAATCCCGTGCATTGGCGACAATGGACCCCCGCAGCCTTGGCCGAGGCGAGGCGCCTCGACAAGCCGATCCTGCTGTCGGTCGGTTATGCCGCCTGCCACTGGTGCCACGTCATGGCCCACGAAAGCTTCGAGGACCCGGCCACGGCCGCCGTGATGAACGAGCTTTACGTGAACATCAAGGTCGACCGCGAGGAGCGCCCCGACGTCGATCACATCTACATGTCGGCCCTGCACGCCTTCGGCGAGCGCGGCGGCTGGCCGCTGACCATGTTCCTGACCCCGGCGGCCGAGCCGTTCTGGGGCGGCACCTATTTTCCCAAGACGGCGCGGTACGGCCAGCCGGCTTTCGCCGACGTGCTCCGAAGCGTCGCCCACGCCTATCGCAGCCAGCCCGACAAGATCGCGCAGAACACCCGCATCGTGCTCGACCACCTGCAGGCCGCGCGAGACGCGGCGGCGCCCAGCGTCACCGCTGTCGAGATGGACGGGCTCGCCGCCCGCCTCGCCGGCCACATGGACGCGGTCAACGGCGGCATGCAGGGGGCGCCGAAGTTCCCCAACCCGTCCATCCTGGAGTTCCTGTGGCGCGCCGCCGACCGCGCCGCGGATCAAGCCAACGCGTCGCGCTGCCGCGAGCTGGTGCTGCGCTCGCTGGAGCGGATGAGCCAGGGCGGCATCTACGATCATCTCGGCGGCGGCTTCGCCCGCTATTCCGTGGACGACCGCTGGCTCGTGCCGCACTTCGAGAAGATGCTCTACGACAACGCCCAACTGCTCGAACTGCTGGCCCTGGCCGCGGCGGCGACTGGCGAGCCGCTGTATCGCGAGCGGGCCGAAGAAACCGTCGAATGGCTGCGCCGCGAGATGACGCTGGCCGACGGCAGCTTCTGCGCCAGCCTCGATGCCGACAGCGAGGGCGTCGAGGGCAAGTTCTACGTCTGGACCGCCGCCGAAGTCGCGGTGGTGCTGGGCGAATCCGATGCCGCCTTGTTTGCCCGCGCCTACGACGTGACGCCGGGCGGCAACTGGGACGATCCGCACGGCCCCGGCGCGGTCAGCGTGTTGAACCGTCTCGCCTCGTCAGCCCTGTCCTCCGACGAGGAGGCGCGGCTGCCGGCGCTGCGCGCGAGACTGCTCGCCCACCGCGCCGGACGGGTTCGCCCCGGCCTCGACGACAAGGTGCTCGCCGACTGGAACGGGCTCACGATCGCCGCTATGGTCCGGGCCGGCACCCTGCTCGACCGGCCGGACTGGATCGCCGACGCCGCCCGCGCCTACGCAGGCGTGATGGACGCGATGGCCGCGCGAAGCGGCGACGAGCTGCGCCTCGCCCACAGCCGGCGCGGCGCGGCGCTTGTGCGGCCGGCCTTCGCCCTCGACTATGCCGCGATGGCGCGCGCCGCCCTGGCCCTGCACGAAGCCGGCGCCACCGGGCGCGACCATCTCGGCGAGGGCGCGGCGCTGTTGGCGACCCTACTCGCCCGCCACGGCGATCCCGCCTCCGGCCTGCTGTGCATGGCCGCCGACGACAGCGGCGACGTGATCCTGCGCCTCAAGCCGACGGCGGACGATGCCATTCCCAACGCGCATTCCGTCGCGCTGGACGCGCTTCTCCGTCTCGCGGCGCTGACCGGCGACGAGACCTGGACGGCGCACGCCGATAAGCTGTTCGCCGCCTTGTCCGGCGAGGTGCAGGGCAACTTCGTCAGCCACGTCGGGGTGATGAACGCGCTCGACTTGGCGCAGCGCGGGGCCACGGTCGTGGTGGCCGGGGCGCGACGTGCGGCCTTGCGCGCGGCGGCGCTGCGCCTGCCGTTCACGACCCGCAGCGTGATCGAACTGACCGACGATGCCGGTCTTCCCGCCGACCATCCGGCGCGGGCGCAACTCGCCGCCGCCGGGGAAGGCGCGGCCTTCGTGTGTCGCGGCGGCGCCTGCTCGCTGCCGGTGCGCGACGCGGCCGGGCTGCAGGCCCTGATGGTCGATGGGCGACCCTGACGGTCAGGGCAGGGAGCGGCGCACCATGCCGCCGCCGACGGCAGCGAGCGCGCCCTCGACGAGATCGCAGAACAGCAGCCGCTCGGGGTCGACCGGGCCGCAGAAGACGATCTGCCCGTCGGGCACCCGCGCGAAGCCGCAGCGGACGTAGTAGGAATGATCGCCCACGAGCAGTACGAGAGCGTGGCCGGCTCGGCGCGCCGTGTCGAGCGTGCGCTGGATCAGCGCCTCGCCGATGCCGGCCTTCTGGAACACGGGATCCACCGTCAGCGGCCCGAGCAGCAGCGCCGGGGCATCGCCGCAGCGGATCCTCGTCATGATGATGGAGCCGACCAGCAGGGTGCCGACGCAGGCGACGAAGCACAGGTCGGCTTCCGGCGGCACGCCCTCGCGCAGCCTGTAGGCCGAGCGGGCATAGCGCCCGGGACCGAAGGCGCGGGTCGTCAGGCGATCGACCACCGGCTGGTCGTCAGGCGTCTGCAGGCGGAGGACGTAGCTGGGCGGCGGCATGCGCGGGGCGGGGTAGCATCGCGTTCGGCCCGCGACAACCGAGCCGCCGATCCGGACGGAAAGATCGGCGCTACCACGTCTCGGCGACGGCAGCGCCCTCCAGCACCTCCCGCAGGCGCGCCCGCGTCGCCGGCGTGGCATCGGCGGGCAGGGCGTCGGGCGCGAAGAAGCCGGTTTCCGCGATCTCCCACTGCGCGTCGGGACCCTCCTGCACCACGTCGAACTGGCGGACGACGTAGCAGGCGACGTGGTCGCGGCGGCCGTTGCGGTAGAATCCGTGCAGCACCGGTCGCCCACGGCAGAGCAGGCCGCCTTCTTCGCGCAGTTCGCGCACGGCGGCGGCTTCGGCGCTCTCGCCGGGATCGACGCCGCCGCCGGGCAGATACCAGCCGGACAGGTAGGTGTGGCGCACCAGGAAGACGCCGCGCGCATCGAGCACGACCGCGCGCACGCCCAGCGTCATCGCCCGCCCGATCCAAAGGGCATGGTTGAGCCGCGAGCCCTGCCGGACCAGCCAGTCCCTGGCGGGCCTCGCAGTTCGGGATGCCTGCGGCGATGGCTTTGTCATCGAGCCTGAACTCCGAATAGCGCGGGGTTTGACACGATATCCTTGCTGAAGCGTCGACGCTCCACCCATTGGGCGCAAGTCGCATTCTCACCCGACGCCGGATCTGCGCATAAGGCGCGATGCTGTCCGATGCGCTGGATGCTGCGCTCGCCGCCATCGCTCCGATGAGCCTTCCGGCGATGATCGCGACGGACCCCGAGCCTTTGTTCGCAGCGCTCGACGCGCTGCCGGCCTCGGCGATCGCCTGGGCCGAGCGGACCATCGCCGAGCGGGCGGGGCTATACGCCAAGCTCGGCCCGGTTCATCGCGGCGTGCTGGAAGAGGCCCCGTGGTGGGCGTTTCTGCTCATCTTCCATCGCAACGGCTACCTCCGCGAAGCGGCGCTCCGCCGGCTCGGTGGGCCGGCGCGCAGCGCCTTCGCCGTGGCGGCCATCGCCGCACGCCTCAACGACTGGGCACGCCCCGTGCGCTTCGCCGCTTTTGCCTGCGCCGCGCGGGTCTTTCCTGTCACCCCGGCGGAGACGATCGCGGCGGCGGCCCTCGATCTCGCCCCGCGCCTCGTCCACTGGGGTGCGCGCGATCCGCTGATCGAGGTGCTCATCGAGGCCTTCACCCGTCCGGACGTGGTCGCGCACTTGGCTGCCTTGCTGGCTCGGCAGCGACAAGGACCGAGCCAGCTTGTCGCGCATCTGCGCACGCCTCGGCTCGACGCCCATCTTCTTCACCTCGCCCGCTCGGCGATCCTGCCGGGCATGCGTCGCGAGGCGCTGTACATCCTGATTGAGGGTCGGGTCCGATGGCGCACCGGTCGCGAGAAGCGCTGGATCGACAAGTCGGCAGGCGTGTTCCGGAGCGTTCCCGCCTTCACCATGCGGCCGGTCGAGCGGCCGGACACCGTCGCTGATCTGCTCGCGCTCGGAATCGCCGACAGATCCGCGGAGGTTCGCCGGGCGACCCTGGATGCCGTGATGCTGCACCACCCCGGTGTCGTGCCCGACGAGGTCGCGCTGGTTCGCCTTGCCGCCGACCGCCATCGCTCGATCCGCGAGCGGATCGACTACCTCCGCCGTCACGGTCGCGTCGGCGAAGGATCGAAAATGCACTGACCGGGTCCGTCGAGTGTACCTTTCCGAGGCGATGTCCAATTATTTAGAGCTGTTCTAAACAGCCGGATGCCATGAAGCGGTTCATCGACCTCGATGAGCGCGAAATCCCGGCCGTGGCGATCCGCGCGGAAGAGGAGGCCTGCGTCTCTCAAGCCGTCGCCGAGGACCTGCACGGGCGCCGCCCCGGCACGGACACGAGGTGGCGGCGCGAGAGGCGGCCTCGGCCGATTCCACCGATGCCCGCGACGGCGAAGCGGCGAGCGAGCGCCGGCCGTTCATCCTGCACTACGTGCCACCCGGCCTCACCGGATTGATGGACGGCTCGGTGTCGATGCTGGCGCCGCTGTTTGCCGCCGGCTTCGCCACTCACAACGACTGGCCGACCTTCGCGGTCGGACTTGCCGCCTCGCTCGGCGCCGGCATCTCGATGGGCTTCGCCGAAGCCTCGTCGGACGACGGACTGATGTCGGGGCGCGGCTCGCCGCTGGCGCGCGGGGCGATCTGCGGCACCGACGGCGGTCGGCGGCCTCGGGCATCCCTGCCCGACCTTGTGGCGAGGCAACTGGTCGCCCCCTTTCTGGCCGGCGCCGGCGCCGGCCGGCGTGGTTGTCTTCTGCGAACTCCGGCGGATCGCCCGGGTGCGCGCCCGCTGCATGGACATGCCGATGCCGAAGGCTATATTCCAGATCGTGCTGGGCGGCGCGGTCGTGCGCGCCACCGGCATCCTCATCGGCGCCTCCTAGCGCGGGCGCCCTTCGATCGGGTCGCGATTGGCGTTTCTGCTGGCTCACCTGTCGGACGCCCACATCGGACCGCTCCCCCACGCGCGCCGCCGCGACCTCATCGGCAAGCGCATCACCGGCTACATCAACTGGCACCGCGGCCGCT